>NZ_JBSFBQ010000019.1:0-145284 GCF_053593015.1 Streptomyces sp. NPDC002403
CCGTCGCCGGTCATCGCGACGAGCTTGCCGCCCCCCTGCTCGCGCTTGATGAGGGCCATCTTGTCCTCGGGGGTGGCCTCGGCGAGGAAGTCGTCCACCCCTGCCTCCTCGGCGATGGCGCGCGCGGTGAGCGGGTTGTCGCCGGTGATCATGACCGTCTTGATGCCCATCCGGCGCAGCTCGTCGAACCGCGCCCGCATGCCCTCCTTGACGACGTCCTTGAGGTGGATGACACCGAGGATGCGGGCGCCGGGCGTGTCACCGTGCCGGGTCACTTCGCCGACGACCAGCGGGGTGCCACCGCTCGCGGAGATGCCGTCGACGATGCCGCCGACCTCCGCCGTGGGGTGGCCGCCGTTGTCACGGACCCAGCGCATCACGGCCGTCGCCGCTCCTTTGCGCAAGGACAGGTTCTCCTGAGGATCGTTGAGGTCGACACCGCTCATCCGGCTCTGGGCGGTGAAGGGTACGAACCGTGCCTGGGCCAGCTCTCCTTCGCTGCGGCCGCGCAGCGCGTACCGCTGCTTGGCGAGGACCACGATCGAGCGGCCTTCGGGTGTCTCGTCGGCGATCGAGGACAGTTGGGAGGCGTCCGCGAGTTCCTCGGTGCTCACACCGTTCACCGGAAGGAACTCGGCAGCCTGGCGGTTGCCGAGCGTGATGGTGCCCGTCTTGTCGAGCAGGAGGGTGTTGACGTCGCCCGCGGCCTCCACCGCGCGCCCGGACATGGCCAGCACGTTGCGCTGCACGAGCCGGTCCATGCCCGCGATGCCGATCGCCGAGAGGAGCGCACCGATCGTCGTGGGGATAAGGGCCACCACGAGGGAGACGAGGACGACGATGGTCTGCTCCGCCCCCGCGAAGATGGCGAAGGGCTGGAGGGTCGCCACCGCGACCAGGAAGATGATCGTGAGGGACGCCAGCAGGATGTTGAGCGCGATCTCGTTCGGCGTCTTCTGCCGCGCGGCCCCCTCCACGAGTGCGATCATCCGGTCGATGAAGGTCTCCCCCGGCTTGGAGGTGATCTTCACGACGATCCGGTCCGAGAGGACTTTGGTACCGCCCGTGACGGCCGACCGGTCGCCGCCGGACTCGCGGATCACCGGTGCCGACTCGCCTGTGATGGCCGATTCGTCGACGCTCGCGATGCCCTCGACCACATCTCCGTCCCCGGGGATGGTCTGCCCGGCCTCGACGACGACGTGATCACCCAGGCGGAGAGCGGCGCCCGGGACTTCCTGTTCCGCGGCGTCGGTCGCGCCCGGCCGCCAGCCGGTGAGACGGCGGGCCGTGGTGGTCGTCCTGGCACGGCGGAGCGTATCCGCCTGGGCCTTGCCGCGTCCCTCGGCCACTGCTTCGGCGAGGTTGGCGAAGACGGATGTCAGCCAGAGCCACCCCGTGATCACCCAGGCGAAGACACTGGGTGATCCGATGGCCGACAGTGTGGTCAGTACCGCCCCGACCTCCACCACGAACATGACAGGGTTGTGGACCATCACGCGCGGGTCCAGCTTGCGCAGGGCGTCGGGGAAGGACGTCAGAAGCTGCCCGGGATCGAGCAGTCCGCCCGAGACCCGGTTCTGCTGACGCCCGGCGCCCGGCGGGGTGGGAGCGGGGGTGGCGGTCGTGGTCATCGGTGCAGGCCTTCCGCGAGGGGGCCGAGCGCGAGCGCGGGGAAGTAGGTCAGGCCGACAACGATGAGGATCACCGCGCTCAGCAGTCCGACGAACTGCGGCCGGTGAGTGGGCAGGGTGCCCGCGGTGACCGGAACGGGCTGTTGTTCGGCGAGCGAGCCGGCGAGCGCCAGGACGAACACCATCGGCAGGAACCGGCCGACGAGCATGACCACACCGAGTGTCGTGTTGTACCAGACGGTGTTCGCGCTCAGCCCCGCGAACGCCGAGCCGTTGTTGTTCGCCGCCGACGCGAAGGCGTACAGGACCTCGGAGAAACCGTGCGGTCCGGAATTGAGCATGGCCGCCCTCTCCCCCGGGAGCGCCATCGCCAGCCCCGCGCCCACCAGTGCGACGACGGGTGTGGTCAGGATGTAGAGCGAGGCGAACTTCATCTCCCGGCCCCGGAGCTTCTTGCCCAGGTACTCGGGGGTCCGGCCGACCATCAGTCCGGCGACGAAGACCGCGACGATCGCCAGGATCAGGATCCCGTAGAGCCCGGACCCGGCGCCGCCGGGCGCGATCTCCCCCAGCATCATGTTGAAGATCGTCATCCCGCCGCCACCCGGCGTGTACGAGTCGTGGGAGGAGTTGGCCGCTCCGCACGACGTGAGGGTGGTGGACACGGCGAACAGGGCCGAGGCCCAGATCCCGAACCGCGTCTCCTTGCCCTCCATCATTCCGCCGGCCGCGTGACCGGCGGTGCTGCTGACGCTGTGCAACTCGTTGGCGGTGACGATGGCGGCCGATGCGCCCCAGATCAGTGCCATCACGGCGACGACGGCGTATCCCTGGCGGTTGTCGCCGGCCATCGTCCCGAAAGTCCGCGGGAGCGAGAAGGCGATGACCAGCATGAGGTAGATCTCGATCAGGTTGGTGAAGGCGTTGGGGTTCTCGAAGGGGTGCGCGGAGTTCGCGTTGTAGAAACCACCACCGTTGGTGCCCAGTTCCTTGATGGACTCCTGGGAGGCGACGGGGCCTCCGGTCACGCCCTGGTGCCCGCCCGCGATGGTGGTGATGTCGTGGATTCCGTGGAAATTCTGAACGGTACCGGCAGCCACCAGAACGATCGCGAAGACGAAGGCCAGCGGCAGCAGAACGCGAAGCACGATCCGTGTCAGGTCCACCCAGAAATTCCCGACGCGATCGGTCTTCTTCCGGTTGAAGCCCCGGATCAGTGCGGCGACGACGGCGATGCCCACGGCCGCGGAGACGAAGTTCTGCACCGCCAGGCCCGCCATCTGGACCAGATGCCCCATCGCCGACTCACCGGAATACGACTGCCAGTTGGTATTGGTGACGAAGGATGCCGCGGTGTTGAACGACTGGTCCGTGGAAACCGGCTTCATTCCCAGGGACAGCAGGAGATGGTTCTGCAGACGCAGAAACGCGTACAGGAACAACACCGATACGGCCGAGAAGGCCAGGATGCTCCGCAGGTAGACCGACCACTTCTGGTCGGCGCCGCCGTCCACCCCGCCTGCCCGGTAGATCAGGCGCTCGGCCCGCCCGTGGTGATCAGCGGTCAGGACGCGGGCCATGTAGTCGCCCAGCGGGCGAAACGAGAGACCCAGCGCGACCATCAGGGCGAGTACCTGGAGCCAGCCCGCGAGGGTGTCGTTCATCCGGGATCTCTCCTAGAACTTCTCGGGGAAGATCAGACAGATGACCAGGTAGATCACGAGGCACGCGGCGACGGTCAGGCCGACGGTGTTTTCCACGTTCACAGGCGTCCGACCCCCTTGGCGACCAGGCCGATGAGGGCGAACACCGCTACCGTGAGGCCGATGTACGCGATGTCCGACATGCGCGAAGCACCCCCGCAGAGTCATGAGGGACGGGACTTCCAGGCCCTCCCGACCGGCAAATGGGGTTGGTCCGGAGACGCGATGGATTCGCTTCTGACGCTATATCAGTTGGTGAGGCGATCACCCCGCAGCCGTGTGCGCCGATGGGATGATGCCGAAAGGCGTGTATTCACTCGTCGCGGCCGGATGTCGCGGTGCGGCCGGGCGCGGAACTCGGAAAAGTGAGCGTCACCGCGAAACCGGGGCTCTCAGCGGCCGTCTCCAGGGTCCCGTCCATGGCCTCGGCCAGGTCGCGCGACAGCCGCACGGCCAGGCTGCCGGCCCTGGGGCCCGGAGCCCGCAGTGCCTCGGGGCTCGCTCCTCGGCCCGGGTCGGACGTACCGTCCTCCACCCGAATCCTCACGCGGCCGCCGTGGACCTCGGCGGTGACGACGGGAGGCCGGTCCGGCGGGCTGTGACGCAGTGCATCGGCCCCCAGGGCGGTCACAGCACGGGTGAGGAGGGCCGCGTCGGCGATCACGTCGGGCAGGCGCTCCGGCAGGCGCACGATGATCGAGTGGCCGCCGGGCCCCAGGTCGTCCAAGGCGGCACCCAGCATCTCGTTGAGGTCGACCGGGCGGAGGTAGAGATCGAGTGCCCCGGCGTGCAGACGACTCACATCGTCGAGATCGGTGACCAGCTGCGCAGCACGGTGCACCGCCGCGCGGGCAGCTTCCAGCAACTGCGCTTCCTCCGGGACCGGCGCGCCGGTGCGCCGGCGCCGCAGGCGCACGAGCGCCGCTTCGGCCGTGTGCAGCGGTGCACGAAGATCACGTCCTGCCGCGAGGAGCAGGGACGCCCGGGTCCGTTCGGCGTCAGCGAAGGTGTCCGCGCCACCGGTACACCCGGTGATCCGTCCCCGGACATGTGCCAGCCCCAGTTCGGCGGCGCATGCGGCGAGAACGCGCCGGTCCTCCGTACTCAGTCCCGAGCCGCACACGGCCAGCGTGAGATCGTCGTCGACGGGGCTTTCCACATCCGCCTCGTAGGGCTTCTCAGGTGGCCGCTCCCCGGCGCTGGCGACCACGTACCAACGGGGCACGGGAGATGCTTCCGGATCCCTTTCGAGCAGGCTGATCGCACGGAGACCGAAGTTCTCCCGGATCTGCTCCACCAGTGCCGTCAGATCCTGGCCACGCATCATGGCGGCGGCCAGGCGGCTCAACGCCCTTGCCTCTGATGTCGCGCGCACGGCCTGATGCGTGCGCTGGGCAGCCGTTCCCGCTGCCGTACCGACGAGAGCGGCCGTGGCGATGAACACCACGAGCGCGGCAATCGCGTCAGGGCGCTCGATGGCCAGCGAGTGCACCGGTGCGATGAAGTAGTAGTCGGCGAGCAGCGCGGCGGCAAGGGCGGCGAGCAGCGCGGGGTAGAGCCCTCCGACCAGGGCGACCACGACGACGGCGAGCAGATAGATGATCAGGTCGCTGGAGAGGTCGAGGTGGCCACGCACCGCGGTCAGCAGGAACGTCAGTACAGGCAGCAGCACCACGGCTCCGGCCAGCGACGCCCAGTACCGTCTCGGGCCCGTGCCACGGCTCGGACGCGGAAGCCTCAGCACAGCCGACCCCGCCGCCTCCCTGTGGGTGACGATGTGCACGTCGATGGGGCCGGACCCCTTGATCGTCCGCTCTCCCACGCCGGCTCTCAGGAGGGAGGCGAGGCGGCCGTGCCGGCTCGCGCCCAGCACGATCTGCGTGACGTTCTCCGCCTCGGCGAACTGGAGCAAGGCATCGACCACATCCTCGCCCGTGGTCTGGTGGAAGCTGCCCCCGAGCGACTCCACAAGGGTGCGCTGGGCGTCCAGTACCGCCGGTTCGACGCCGGCGAGTCCGTCCTCCAGGACCACATGGAGGGCCAGCAGCTCGGTTCCGGGGGTACGAGTGCTGATCCGCGCGGCACGGCGGACCAGCGTCTCGCCCTCCGGCCCGCCGCTCAGGGACACCAGGATGCGCTCCCGGGTCTCCCAGGGAGCGACGATGCCGTGTTCCGCGCGGTAGCGCTGCAGCCCTTCCTCCACCCGGTCGGCCAGCCACAGCAGGGCGATTTCGCGCAGGGCGGTGAGGTTGCCGACCCGGAAGTAGTGAGTGAGGGCGGACTCGATGCGGTCCGGCGCATAGATGTCGCCGTGGACCATGCGGCGGCGGAGCGCCTCCGGCGGCAGGTCGACCAGTTCGATCTGGTCGGCACGGCGGGCCACCTCGTCGGGCAGGGT
The DNA here is from genome assembly GCF_053593015.1 of Streptomyces sp. NPDC002403. Lineage (NCBI taxonomy): Bacteria > Bacillati > Actinomycetota > Actinomycetes > Kitasatosporales > Streptomycetaceae > Streptomyces > Streptomyces sp. NPDC002403. The sequence goes on from NZ_JBSFBQ010000019.1 coordinate 5,736, forward strand.
CTCCCGCTGCGTGACGCCCGTGATCTGCCGTACCACGTCGTTGAGGGACTCCAGGTGCTGGACATTGAGCGTGGTGACGACATCGATGCCTGCGTCCAGGAGCTCCTCCACGTCCTGCCACCGCTTGGCGTTGCGGGCCCCCGGAACGTTGGAGTGGGCCAGCTCGTCGACCAGCGCGACCTGAGGACGGCGGGCCAGCACCGCGTCGAGATCCATCTCGGGGAAGAGCGCACCGCGGTGGCTCAGCGTACGGCGGGCCACCGTCTCCAGACCGTCGGCCATGGCCGCGGTCGGCCGACGCCCGTGCGGTTCGACGAAGCCGACGACCACATCCGCGCCCCGCGCCCGCAGCCGCTGCCCCTCGGCGAGCATGGCGTACGTCTTCCCGACCCCGGGGGCGGCCCCGAGGTAGATCCGCAACCGTCCACGTGCCACCCGCTGACTCCTGCCCAGGTCACCCCCACTGTCGTGTTCGCGCCCTTCCATGGTGCGTCCGTCGAAGCCGTTCCACTCGACGACACCTGCGACGGGGACGCTCCGCTGTCGGCACCGGGCCCGCGACGCCTTCGGGGGTGACGCGGTGAGCGACTCGCGACGTGGCGGAAACAGCCTGGCCGGAATGGACCGTCACAGGGCGCGAACGCCTGCCGTTCACTGGGTGGAAGTGGTACGGCGGACGAGAGGTGTTCACAGTGCGGCCCACCCTGAGGTGCCTGTTATTCATGGCCGGGACCGGCCTCGCGGCCCTCGCGGCGGCGGCAGTGCACGACATCGCCGCCCCGCCGCTCGCCGTCACCGTGTACGCCGATGCCGTCATCGGCCTGTCCTGGCTCGTCGTCGTCCTTCTGCTCCTTCGCGGTCACCGTTCCCCGGACGCGCCCGGCGACCATGCCGCTGGTCCCCGTCACCACCGCGCCGTACGGTTCTCCACCGACGGCGAGCCGGTCGCCCGTTCCCACTGGAACAGCCGCCACCGCCACTGATCCGGCCAAACTCCCGGCACACCGAGGTCCGTCGGTCCGCGCTCTGCGACCATGACCGACGACCACCCCTGCCGAGGAGCGCAGAGTGACCAAGGTGACCAAGCCCCATGTGAGTTCGGCCGTCATGACCCACCCCGTACGCCTCGCCCAGGCCCAGGACCTCGCCGACCGGCTGCGGCTCGACGGCCTCGCCATGGACCCGGCCCCGACGGGCCCGCCCTCGGCCCTGCGCACCGCTCTGGTCGCCTGGTCGGCCGCGGGCCCGGAGGCCAGTCACCACCTGGTCGTCCAGGACGACGTCGACGCCCCCGCCGAGCTCCTGGAGATCGTCACCGCGTCCGCCGGCCGGTTCCCCGACGAGGCGCTGGTCTTCTACACCAACTGGCACGCCCGCAACGGTGCCGCCGCCCGCCTCGCCGCCCTCGCCGGTGCCTCCTGGGTACGGGCCGTTCCCGACGAGTTCACGCCCTCCCTCGCCGTGTGCCTGCCGGCCCGGAGCGCCGCCGGCTTCCGCGCGTACGCCCGTGACAGCACCGAACGCCATGACGACGAACTGCTCTCCGTCTTCTTCCGGGGGCACGGCCGGATGAGCCTGCTCGCCGTACCGAACATCGTCGAGCACATCGGCACGACCAGCATCAACGACCATGCCGCACAGGGCATCCGGCTCGCCGTCTGTCCCACCTCGGCCGCCGATGCCGCACCCCTGCTGGCCCGGGGCCGCGTCCTGGAGGAGCCGGGCTGGATCCCGTACATGCGGTACGGCGAGGGCTACATCCGGCTGGTCGGGCAGGAGCAGGACGCCGACGGCGGGCGCGGCCACCACCGCTGGCTCGACGCACTGCCCGCGACCGGCCTCACGCAGGACACGGTGCGTGCCGCGCGGGACGCCCATCTGCCCGAGGACCTCGCGGCGGCGGTGGCCCGGACCTTCGGCGGCGCGTTCGCGCAGGAGCTGTGGACCCACTGCCTGCTGCTCGGACGGCAGGCCGCCCATGCCTCCCGCCGCCTGGGGCCCCTGCCGGACGGGGTGCCCGCCGACGCGCTCGACCGGCTGCGGCACTCCGCCGTCGCCACCGCCGGACCCGCCGGACTCCCGCCCGGGCGCCGCCCCGAGGCGGGCCCGGACGAGGTCCGTACGATGGCCGCGTTCGCGTGGACCGCCGTCCACGCGGGCGAAGGTCTCGGCTAGGGCCTTTCGTTCGGATCAGGACGGATCAGGGAGCGGGACCCGGTGCGTGATCCACACCCCCGGCTCCCAGTACGAGGCCAGGTCCCGTGCCCGGTCGACATGGAGCGGCGCGAGGCCGCCGGGGAAGACGTACTCCCCGTCCTCCGGGAGGGCCAGACCCGTCCAGCTCTCCCACTCGGCGACCGTCCCGCTGATCCGCGAGGAACGCCCGGACGCGGCCGCGAGGGTGCCGCCCGCGCCCACCTGGGTCCGGATCCACGGGTCGAACGGCGTTCCGTCGTCCCGGGTCCATGCCGCGTACCGCTCGATCGGCACCAGCGGATAACGGTCCTTCCAGGTGGGACGCACCGGCACCAGGACCGTCGCGAGCCCGGCGCGCCGCGCCGTTTCCGCCATCGCGTCGAGCAGCACCTTGGACAGTCCCCGGCCCTGATGGTCCTCGGCGACCTCGATGCCCAGCGCGCACAGCGCGTCCGGGGCACGCCCGGCGTCGCGGTCCGCGAAGGCCCGCGCGATCGAGTCGTCCAGTCCGGGGCCGAGGTCCGCCGCGGTGCCGTCCCAGGTGCGGGGCAGCGAGCGGCCGGCGCCCGCGATCACGTCCTGCTCGTCGTCGTGGAGGACGAACTGGAACTCCGGGAAGTCGTCGAACAGCCGGTTCCAGTAGTCGCCGTTGATGTCTCCGTGCAGGTTGTACTCGGGCACCACGCCGGCGAACCGCTCGGGGATGCGGTCCCACAGCTCGGGTTGCTCCGAATGGCGTACCAGTGCCAGGGCCATGGAGGCTCCTTCCTAGGCGGGGACCTCGACGTCCCAGACGACGACGATCGGGAGGCCCTCCCAGGCGGCGCGGGCTGCGTCGGCGATGAACTCCTCGTAACCCCCGGGCGCGAGACGGCCGTTGAACAGTGGTTCGTGGCAGCCGCGCACCCGCAGTCCCGCCCGGCCGAAGGCCTCCAGATAGTGGCTCGGCAGATGGACGTGGTTGCGGACGAAGGCGAGTTCCTCGGAGCCGTGCACGAAGAGGCACTGTCCCTGGAGCGCGATCACGAACGGGTGCATGTCCGAGACGATGATCCGCCCGCCCGGCCGGACCACCCGGGCCAGCTCCTTCATGCCGGGGGCGAGGTCCGGAAGGTGCGTCATGGCCAGCGTGCAGACGGCGAGATCGACGGAGTCGTCGTCGAGCGGCAACCGTTCCAGGTGTCCGACGCGGAACTCGGCGTCCGGGGCGTGCTCGCGGGCCTTGGCGATCATCTGCGGCGACTGGTCGACGCCGATGACGTGGTGACCGAAAGCGGTCAGCGCCCTGGTCTGGCGGCCGGTGCCGCAGGCGGCGTCGAGCGCCACTCCCGGTGCGATCCCGTCCAGGATCGTGCGGACGACCGGCTCCTCCACCTCGATGTACGAGCTGGGCAGCGAGTCGTACACCGCCGACCAGGAGGCGTAGCCCGCCGCCGCATCGAGCTCGCTGACCACGGCGCCGCCGTCCGGAAGCTTCTCCCCGTCGAGGGCGAAGCGGCGGATCTCCGCCACCCGTTCCTGGAGGAATTTCTCGTCACCGTCCACGGCGTGGCGCAGCAGCGCGAGCCCCTCGATCCCCAGCACCAGTTCCCGTACACGGAATTCACCGCGGAATTCATTGCTCATGCGAGCCCCTCACCGGTCGACGGACGGCCCGTGCTCCATTCCGGATCCCGCCCTACCCAGAAGGCGGGACAGAGAGTCTCGATCCACTCGCCGTGTCCGAAAACCGGGCATGGAATGGCCGGTTGGCAGCACCGTTGTCGTACCTGTGACACCTGCCTAGCATGAGCGGCATGATTGAGGGATATCTCGGACGCGAAAGCGTCACCGTCGGCGGGGAAGTGACACTTCATCTCTCCACCGACGCCCCGCGGTTCCGTCTTCGTTTCTACCGGCTCGGCCGGGAACTCATACCCGTCGGGGAATCCGAGGAGTATCCGGGCACCCAGCACACCCCGCCCGGTCATCCCGACGGATTACCCGGACTGGCTTCGCCCGCCGACGACTGGGACTGGCCGCCGCTCACCGTTCCCGTACCGGAGGACTGGCAGCCGGGAATCCATCTGGTCGAATTCGTCGAATGCGGCCCCGGGCGCCCCGGAAATCCGCCCCTCCTCGGCGCGGAGCAGCTCGAAGGGCATGCGCGGGAGTTCTTCGTCGTACGCCCCCGGGCCCCCGGCAGCCGTTCCCGCATCCTCTACAAGAAGTCCACCTTCACCCGGCACGCCTACAACCGCTCCGACCGTCCCGGTCTGGAACGCGCCGTCAGCCTCTACGACCACCCCGTCCACCGGGCCGGCGGTGGTGGGGAACCCCGAGGCCACAAGGTCAGCCTCCACCGCCCCGGGGGCGTGATCGACCTCGCCTACTGGGACGCGCCCTTCATCGCCTGGCTGGAACGTCACGGCTACCCCGTCGAGTACTGCACCGACCTCGATCTGCACGAGGACCCCGGGCTGCTCTCCTCGTACGACCTCCTGCTCAGCGTCGGGCACGACGAATACTGGAGTGCGGCGATGCGGGCCCACGCGGAGCGATTCGTCCGCGACGGCGGGAACATCGCCTTTCTCAGCGCCAACACCTGCTGGTGGCGGGTGCATCCCACGGACCGGAACACCGCTTTCGTCTCGGACACCGACCACCACGTCGGCGACGAATACCCTCATCTGCCCGCCACCGACCAGTGGTGGGCACCCGTTCCCGACGGGGTCGGGAATCCGGAGAACGCGCTCACCGGGGTGAGTTTCCGGAACGGTGGAATGTGGCCCGCCACCGAATGGCCCGGCGACCGGCCCCGCGTCGGATACACCGTGCAGCACGCCGATCACTGGATCTACGAAGGCACAGGATTGCGCGACGGATCCGACGGGGGAACGGCGGACCGGCTGGGGGCCGGTACGCCTCTCATCGGATACGAATGCGACGGAGCAGCATTCTCGTACGACGGGGAAGGAATCGCCCGTGCCACCGGGGAGGACGGGACTCCGGACTCCTTCCTCATTCTCGGAATTCACGTCCTCGAACCGGTGCACGAGGATTTCCATCATTTCAAATGGGGTCACTGGAACGGCCCCGTGCGCGAACCGTCCATCAGCAGCCCGCGTGCCGCGACGATGGGCCTCTACACGGCCGGCGGCACCGTCTTCACCGCGGGCACCACGGACTGGCCCGTGGTCTGCGGACACGAACAGGACCCGGCCGTCGTCCGTGTCACCCGGAACCTCCTCGACCGTCTCCGTCACCGGAGTCCACTGCCGGGATGAGCTCCCGCAGGCCGGTGATCCGCGCCGCCCCCTCCGGCAGGGGCGGCGCGACACCGTCCACCGCCCGGTCGGGCCGCCACAGGTGCACCGCCCGCATCCCCGCCGCCAGTGGGCCGAGCACATCGGGCACCCACATGTCCCCGACGAACAGCACCCGGTCCGCCGGCAGCGCGCAGCGCTCCACCAGCGTGCGGTAGATCAGCGGGTGCGGCTTGCGGGCGCCCGCCCGCGCGGAGCCCACCACCACGTCCACGGCCCCGCCGATCCCCACCGCCGCGACACACTCCTCCAGGTTCCAGAACCAGTTGGAGCACACCCCGATCAGCAGGCCCCGGGCCCGCAGCTCTGCGAGCACCCCGGGCACATCCGGGTAGAGGTCGAGCCGGACCGCCTTCATCGCCCGGTCGAGCTCGGCGACCAGGCCTTCGAGCCCGGACTCCGGCACACCGCAGGCCCGCGCCCGGCGCCGCAGCCGGTCGCGCTCCCACGTCACGTACGCCGTCTCGTCGGCCGAGTGCGCGGCGTGCTCCTCGCCCTCGCCGGGGCCCACCGACCACTGGTCGCCCCAGAGTTCGGCCTGCGCCGTCAGGCCCCGGCGGGCGAAGATGCCGCGGTGGTCCGGCGGCAGCGGCTCCACCATCCGTACGAGCGTCCCGTAGAAGTCGAGGACGACCGCGCCGATCCCGTCCCTCCCCACCGCGGATCCGCCTAGAACCGGCCGTACCGCTGCGGGAAGTAGTCCTCCATGGTGCCGTCCCGCTCGATGTCGACGGTCGCGCAGTGCAGCCCGCCGCCGAACGGCCCGACCGCCCGGAACGGCACCGGCACGATCTCGAATCCGTACGAGGACAGCTGCTCGGCGAGCCGCACCTCCTTCTCCTCCACGCACAGCGTGTTCGCGTCGAGGTTCAGCATGTTCCCGGCGAGCCACGGACTGCAGAAGGACAGCTTCGGCGGATGGTCCCAGCTGGCCGGCTGCACGGCCTCCACGATCTCCCAGTCGTTGAGCTTGAAGAACTCCATCAGCTCGGCGTCGGCGAGCCGCTCCCCGCAGTGCAGCACGAGGCCGGGGCGCAACGGCACCCAGGTCGCGTCGATGTGCAGCGGATGCGTGTTGGTCGAGGTCACCGCGTGCACCCGGTGGTCGGGGAAGTGACGGCGCAGCCACTCGTAGCCGCTCCTGTTGGTGACGAACGACAGCTGCACGAAGAGGTCCTTGCCGAACCGTGCCACGTCCGCGGCGTCGAAGAGCGGCTCCGCCTCCGTGAGCACCAGGTCGTAGTCGCGGACCCGGGCCAGCTGCTCCTCGGTCGGCAGGTCGTTGTACGTGTCCCAGAACCCGGTCCTGTAGGAGGCGTCCGTGAGCCGTGGCTTGGGCGCGGCCTCCCAGCGCATCCGGTCGTCGGCGTCGAACAGGCTCTGCAGCACCGGCCGGTAGCACAGGTACTCGAACCAGCGGCTGCGGTACGACATGGTCGCTTCGAGGACCTCGTTGCCGACCGTGAGCAGCAGGTCCCGGGGCGGCATGCAGCCGAACATCGAGTCGTGCGTCCACTCCGGCGTGGACACCTCCTGGGTGAAGTCGACCGGGGTGGGGCGGTCCACCCGGATGCCGCGCCGGCGCAGCATGTCCGCGAAGTCGTCGAGCTGCTGCTCGGCCTCGGCCACCATGTCCGCCGGCATGGGGCCGTACGTCCCCAGCGGGAAGCCGTCGTCGGGGTAGTCGCGGCGCACCGCGTGTTCGGGGGCCTGCACCACGGTGCCCTCCGCGCGGCCGACGATCACATGCCGCAGCGGGTCCCAGCCGTTCCATGCGTTGACCCGCACGGGGCGCTCGGAGCCGGCGGGGGCGGAGGTGTCGGACGCGGTGGTCGTCTGCTCGGTCACGTACAAGCCCTTCGATCGGGGTCGTGGAGTGCCGCAGGGGCTCAAACTGCGGGCAGCGCACCGTCACCGTCAAGAGTCACTCGGCTACGCACCGGGGCATTCGCGTCACCGTGGCCTGAGTACGGCCCCCGTCCCCCGGGCGGCCGATGACATCGGCGCAGCGCAGCGGGGGAACGCTGGGCCCTTGGTGGGAAGCACACCGTTGTCTTCCGGCCGAAACTCCGTGTCGTGGCGGGGAGCCCCGGTCCGCGGGGTAGTGAGAAGACCGTCGCCCGAGTCCCGTACGTCTCGATGAATCCCGCACGGAGGAATCCATGACACTGCGTCTGCCCCGCCGATCCGGGATCCTGGGAGCCCTGTTGCTGTTCACGGTGGTGGGGTGCAGCTCGGGAGAGGGCGGCGCGCCGGGCGGGAGCGCGGGCGGCGATCTGAAGGTGTGGCTGACCGTGGACGCCCGCGAGAGCTGGCCGGAGATGGTCGCTTCCGCCAACAAGCGGTTCGCGGAGCAGCACCCGGGCGTGAAGGTCGATGTCCAGTACCAGCAGTGGACGACGAAGAACCAGAAGCTGGACGCCGTCCTCGCGGGCCGCAACGTGCCCGACGTGGTGGAGATGGGCAACAGCGAGACCACCAACTACATCGTCAACGACGCCTTCGCGCCACTGGACCCGAAGACCTTCGAGCGGTCCGGGCAGTGGCTGCCCGCGCTCGCCGACGCCTGTCGCCACGACAACCGGACGTACTGCGTGCCGTATTACGCGGGAGCGCGCGTCGGTGTCTACCGCACCGACTACTTCAAGGGCGCCGGGATCACCCGCGCCCCGCGCACCTACCCGGAGCTGATCTCCGGCCTGGACCGGCTCAAGGCGAAGTACGGAGCCGAGGACCGCGGCTTCTCGGCCTTCTACATGCCCGGCCGCTACTGGTACGCCGCCATGGGCTTCGTCAAGGACGCGGGGGGCGAGATGGCGGTGGAGAAGGACGGCCGCTGGCAGGGTGCCCTCTCCTCGCCGAAGTCCGTCGCCGGGCTCACCGCCTGGAAGAAGCTCCTGGACGACTACTACGTCGGAGACCGGGCGAAGGACAACGGCGACCAGCCGGCCGTCGTCGGGCAGGGCAAGGTCGGCGTCTTCTACGGCAACACCTGGGAGGCGCAGGCCGCCGCCGACGCCCGTTCCGGAGGCGACCCGCGTCTCAAGGGCAAGTTCGCCACTTTCGCCTTCCCCGGCCCCTCCGGGCAGCTGCTTCCGCCGTTCCTCGGGGGATCCACCCTGGCCGTGCCCGCCAAGTCGCGGAACCAGGAGCTGGCCGCCGACTGGATCCGTCTGTTCACCGACGGCGAGTCGCAGCGGAAGCTGATCGCCGCCAACACCCTCCCGAACAACACGGTGCAGCTGGCCGATGTCGCCGCCGGTGGTATCAACGGTCCGGCCGCCCAGGCCGCCGCGCGGGGCTGGGTCACCCCGCTCGCCCCCGGCTGGACCTCGGTGGAGAAGTCCAACGTCCTGCCCGAGATGCTGGAGCGCATCGCCACCGGAAAGGCGTCCGTGCGGGACGCCGCGCGCGAGGCGGACGGCAGGATCGACGCGGTGATCAATGAGCGCTGATCCGGCCGGGCGGAGGCCGCGCCCCCCTCTGCCCTACCTGCTGATCGCCCCGTCCTTCCTCGCCCTACTGGTGGTCCTCGGCTACCCGCTGGTCGACATGGTGACCCTGGCCTTCCAGGACATGACCCGCAAGGAGCTGTTCAGCGGTGCGACGCCGCCCTGGGCCGGTCTCGGACAGTTCCGGACGATCCTCGGCGACGGGTTTTTCTGGACGGTGGTGGCCCGCACTGCCCTGTTCACCGTCGTCTGCGTCGCCCTCACCATGGTGCTCGGCCTGATCGTCGCGCTGCTGATGCGGCGGACGTCGCCCTGGGTGCGGGCGGTCCTCGCCGGTGTGCTCGTCGCGGTGTGGGCGATGCCGGTGATGGTGGCCGCGGCCATCTTCCGCTGGCTCTTCGACGCGGACTACGGGCTCGTCAACTGGCTCCTCTCGACGCTGCCCGGAGTCGACCTCGCCCGGCACAACTGGTTCACCGATCCCTGGCAGGGCTTCGCCGTGATCACCGCGGTCGTCGTGTGGGGTGCGCTGCCGTTCGCCGCCGTCAGCCTGCACGCGGCGCTCACCCAGATCCCGCCGGAGCTGGAGGAGGCCGCCCTCATCGACGGCGCCCGCCCGTCCCAGGTGTTCCGGTACGTCACCTTCCCCGCGATCAAGCCCCTCTTCGTGATGGTCACCACCCTGATGGCGATCTGGGACTTCGGCGTCTTCAACCAGATCTGGCTGATGCGCGGCGGACAGCCGGAGCGCGAGTACTACCTGCTCGGCGTCTACTCCTTCATCGAGTCGTTCGCCGTCAACCGCTACAGCACCGGAGCCGCGATCGCCGTGGTCACCGTGGTCCTGCTGCTCGCCGGTGCCGTCGTCTACCTGCGGCAGATGCTGAGGCTGGGTGAGGCCGAATGAGCGCGGCACGCAAGGGGCACGGGGCAGCGGCCGTACGGCGGCCCCGACGCCGTTACGACCTGCTGGGCCTCGTCGTGGCCGCGATCCTCGGATTCCCGGTCTACTGGATGGTGCTCACCGCGTTCCGGCCCGCGACCGAGATCCTCAGTCTGCCGCCCGAGTTCTGGCCGAGCAGCCCCACGCTCGACAACTTCGCCCGCGCGATGGGTACGGAGACCTTCTGGCCCAACGTCCGCTCCAGCGCGGTCATCGGCCTCGGCACCGTACTCGTCTCCCTCGTGGTCGGGACCCTCGCCGCGTTCGCCCTGGCCCGTTTCCGCTTCGCCGGCCGCAAGGCCTTCGTCGTGGTGATCCTCACCGTCCAGATGATCCCGCTCGCCGCCCTGATCATCCCCGTGTACCTGCTGCTCAACGACGCCGGTCTCACCGACAGCCTCGGCGGGGTGATCCTCGTCTACCTCGTCTTCACCCTGCCGTTCACCGTGTGGATGCTGCACGGCTTCATCGCCGCGATCCCGGCGGAGCTGGAGGAAGCGGCGATGGTCGACGGCTGCGGCCGGTTCGGTGCCTTCGTCCGCATCGTCCTGCCGCTGCTCGCGCCCGGACTCGTCGCCACCTCCGTCTTCGCGATGGTGCAGGCGTGGAACGAGTACGTCCTCGTCTACGTCCTGCTGTCCACCCCGGAGAAGCAGACCCTCAGCATCTGGCTGGTCTCCTTCCAGACCAGCTTCGGCACCGACTACGGCGGGCTGATGGCGGGCGCCACGCTCACCGCCCTGCCCGTCGTCGTCTTCTTCCTGGCCGTCCAGCGCAAGATCGCCGCGGGGCTGGCCACCGGAGCGGTCAAGGGCTGAGCGCCGCCCGGCCGGATCCGCTGCGCCCCGCCGACGAACCCCGTACACCCCACAGAGGAGAACCCTGTGACGCACGACCGTCTCGACCTCGTCTCCAAGCTGTACCAGCCCACGGGCTGGCCCCGGATCCTCCAGGCAGCCGCCGGCGAGCCCTCCAGCGCCCCGCTCGTCGTGGACCTCGACCCGACCACGTTCTGCGACCTGGCCTGCCCCGAGTGCATCAGCGGAAAGCTCCTCAACCAGGGCCGGTTCACCCCGGAGCGGCTCGCCGCCCTCGCCGAGGAGCTCGTCGCCATGTCCGTACGGGCGGTGGTCCTCATAGGCGGCGGGGAACCCCTGGCCCATCGCGGCACCCGCAAGGTGTTACGCATCCTCGGTGAAGCGGGCCTGGCCGTCGGGGTCGTCACCAACGGCACGATGATCCGGCAGAACCTCGCCGAACTCGCCCGTTACGCCAGCTGGGTCCGGGTCTCCGTCGACGCCGGCACCGCCGGGACGTACGGCGTGTTCCGGCCGGACCGCAAGGGCCGCAGCGTCTTCGACAAGGTCATCGAGAACATGCGGCTGCTCGCCGCCGAGAAGACCGGTGCGCTGGGCTACTCCTTCCTCGTGATGTCCCGTCAGGAGCCCGGCGGGCAGACCGTCACCAACCACCACGAGGTGCTGCGCGCCGCCGAACTGGCCCACGACATCGGCTGCGACTACTTCGAGACCAAGGCCATGTTCGACGACGACCACCACATCGTGCAGGTCCCCGGCGAGATGCTGGAGTCCGTCGACCGCCAGCTCGCCGAGGCCGCCCGCCTGGAGAGCGAGCACTTCCAGCTCGTCAACTCCTCCACGCTCACCTCGCTGCGCGGCCACACCGGCCCCGTCCAGCCCAAGGAGTACGACCGCTGCCGGGTCGCCGAACTCCGCACGCTCATCACCCCGTCCGGGGTGTACGTGTGCGCCTACCACCGGGGCAACCCGCTCGCGAAGATCGGCGACGCCGTCACCGACGACCTCGCCACCATCTGGCAGGACGCGGACCGCCGGGGAATCGTCGACCCGAGCCGGGACTGCCGGTTCCACTGCGCGCGCCACCGCTCCAACCTGGAGCTGGAACGCATCGCCCGCGGAACCGGCGAGCTCCCGCCCGCGCAGGACTACGACCCCTTCCTCTGACCTCCCGCCACCGGCACCGGCTCCCGCCGGGCGCCCGGGGCAGCCGTGGTGGGCACGACCCGGGCGCCGGGATGGGAGACGCGCAGGACCCGCGCGAGGCGGTCCACCGTCCCGGCCGCCCCGTCCGCCGGGCAGATGCCGACCAGCGCACCGCCCCCGCCGGCCCCGCTGAGCTTCAGCGGCAGGCCGGCGGAGCGCAGTGCGACCGTCCGCAGCTCCTCCAGGAGCGGCGTCGACATCCGCTGGTGGTCCCGCATGGCCGCGTGGGCATCGGCCATCGCGGCCCCGAGCGCCGCCAGGTCCCGGCGGCGCAGCGCCTCCCACACCCGGCCCGAGGCCGCGTCGGCCGCGGACCGGTAGGCGGCCAGCGCGGGGTCGCCCGCCGCGAGCTGCGCCCGCACGTCCCGGATGTGGTGTCCGGTGTCCTTGCGGGTGCCGGAGTCCACGACGACCACCCGCCACTCCTCGGGGAACTCCAGCCGGTCCCGTACGGCAGGGAGTCCTTGCTCGCGGCCGTCGAGGAGGAGCGCACCGCCCTCGACGACCGCCAGATGGTCCATGCCGCCGCCGTTGAAGACGGCGAACTCGAACTCGTACGCCCACTGCGTGATCGTGGCGTCACCGACGCGCCGCCCGCTGAGGGAGACGTCGGCGAACGCCCGGAACAGCGCCACGATCCGTGCCGTGGACGACGACAGACCGCTGGCCGCGGGTGCCTCGCTGCGTACCGTGACGGCGGGCGGGCGCGGGCCGAGTCCGGGCAGCCGCTCGCGCAGGAACGCCCACACCTCCCGCTGCCAGCCGTCCTCGGCCCCTTCCCCCGGCGCGGGGCCGGGACCGGTCTCCACGGTCGTCATCAGGCCGAGCGCGAGACTCACCGACCGGCCCCCGCCGAGCCAGTCCAGGTCCTCGCCGGACAGGCAGGCCCGGCAGGGCGCCACCGCGCGTATCGGATCCATGGCGTTCACCGGGCTTGAAACCTGCCTTCCACGCGGAAACTCTCGTACATGGACAGCACCACCTCCGTGGGCGGGTGCAGTGGCCGGGGCGGGGCGTCGAGCGGCCGGAACAGGGCTTGGCGCACCTCGTCGGCGCCGGGCGACAGCTCCCCCGCCCAGCGCCGGGCGACGAAGCAGAGCGCGAAGCAGTGCGTCACGTCCCCGTTCGGATAGGTCAGGGTGTGCACCCGGGGGTCGGAGAGCGTCCCGAACGCCACCAGGTCCTCCCGCTCCAGCCGCAGGCCGGTCTCCTCGGCGACCTCGCGGACGGCGGCGTCGGTGAAGTCGCCGTCCTCCTCGCAGGAGCCGGCCGGGAGCTCCCAGACCCCGGTGTCCGCGCGCTGCTGGAACAGCCCGCGGCCCTCGCTGTCGATCAGCAGCACCTGTGCGCCGGGCACCAGCAGCGTCCTGGAGCCGACCTGCCGGCGCAATGACCAGATGTAGGAACCGGTGTAACTCATCGTGTGCGTGTCGCCTTCGTCGCAGTCCATGCGCCGCATGGGCGCGTCGGTGCGCAGCGTGTCACGCCCCTTCCGGATCAGCGGGCTCCTCGGCCAGCCAGCGTGGCATGGCCTCCGGCGTCTCCAGCAGCCACCGCACGTACCGGTCCACGCCCTCCGGGACCCCGATGCGGGCCTGCCAGCGCAGCAGCTCGCGGGAGCGCTCGACGCAGGCGTAGCCCCCGAGCGGATCGCCCTCGGGGCGCGGGGTGACGATCCGCCGCGATCCGGGGAAGTACGGGGCGATCAGATCGGCCACCTCGCGGACCGAAGTGGGGCGGCCCGTGCCGATGTTGACGGTCTGCCCGGCCATCTGTTCCTCGGTCAGGGCGAGCGCGGTGGCCTCGGCGATGTCGTCGACGTGGACGAGGTCGCGGACCTGGTTCCCGCCGCCGTTGAGCCGCATGGGCCGGCCGAGGCGCGCCTGGAGCGAGAGCCAGGGCACCATCCAGGAGTGGCTGCCCGGTTTGGGGATCTGGGGCTCGCCGTACACGGAGAAGTAGCGCACCACCGCGTACTCGGTACCACTGGCGGCACCGAGCATCAGGCGGGTCTGGTGCTCGGCCCAGAGCTTGCCGTTGGCGTACACGGACACCGGGTCGAGCGGCATGTCCTCGTGGAAGACCTGCGGCCCCTCGACACCGGGTGCGCCGTTGCCGTACACGGACGCCGAGGAGACGAGGACGAGCCGACGGACCGGGAATCGCGCGGCCTGCTCCAGGACGACCTGGGTTCCCTCGACGTTGGCGCGGAAGGCGATGTCCGGGCGCCGGGTGCAGGCCGCGACGTCCGCGTAGGCGGCCGCGTGGACCACGAAGTCGGCGTCCCGCAGCAGTGTCCCGACGGTGTCGGCGTCGCGGATGTCACCGACGACCAGCCGGGCGCCGCTGCGCGCCACGCCGAAGGTCTCGTGGCCGGACTCGGGGTAGGCGTCCATGCGGTCCAGGACGGTGACGGCGCATCCGGCGCTCCGGAGCAGCGCGACCAGTCTGCTGCCGACGAGTCCGCCGCCGCCGGTCACGACGACGCGGGCATCGCGGAGCTTGTCGAGCCGGGAGCGGACGGTCTCCTCGGCGGCGACAGTGGTCGGGTGGGGTAACGCAGGCATGAAAGCCTCTTTCCGGCGTCGGGGGAGATGCACGCGGTTCACGGACCCGGCGTGCCGGGCCCAGCATCCATGGGCCCGTCGCCCGCCTGCCAGAGGGCCATTTCGGCACTCTTGCGGGCCGTCGGCACCGCCCGTACTGTCCGAATCCGGCTGGCGGACGGGCTCCGGACGGATACCCCGGTGCGGTCCGGGCCGATCCGGACAGAGGGAGGACGTATGGCACGCCAACGGCTCAGCGCGGTGGTCATGACCCATCCCAGACGCCGGGCGGCGGCCGAGAAACTGGCCCTGAGCGCGCCTTCCGGCCTTCTGCGGGTCGTCATGGACCCCGACCCCACCGGCACTCCGTCGGTGCTGCGCACCGCTCTCGCCGCTTGGTCGGCGATCGAGGAAGGGGCCACACATCAATTGGTGGTCCAGGACGACATGGTGTTGTCCGAATCCTTCCTGGACCGGGTCCGGCTCGCGATCGAGGAACTGCCCGACGCGGCGCTGGCCCTGTTCGCCCTCTGGGACTCCCGCAACGGGGCGGCCGTCCGGCTGGGGGCGATGGCGGGCGCCCGCTGGGTGGGCGCCGTCAACGAGTACTTCCCGTGCGTGGCGATCGTGCTGCCGCGCCGGATCGCCGAGGGCTTCGTCGCCTACGGCAGACGGCGGCTCGGCGGCTGGCCCGACGACATCCTGATGCACCGCTATCTCAGCGCCCTCGGTGTTCCTCGCTATGTCGCCGTGCCCAGTCTCGCCGAGCACGAGGACCGTGGCTCGATCTCCGGGAACGCCTTCCGCGGCCCGCGCCGGTCGGTCTGTTTCGTACCGCGGGACCGGCCCGGGAAGGAGGGCGCGACCCTCACCGGTCTGTCGGTGCTGCCGTTCTTCAAGCACGGCGTCGCGCAGTGCGCGGTACGGGTCCCGGGCCCCGGGCCGGAACGGTGGCTGCATCTGGAGGCGGAGCAGTACCTCCGCGGTGCCGGACTGCCCGCCGCGCTGCTGCGCCCGCCCGGCGCCGCGTCGGCCGAGGCGGATGTGCGAGGGACCTGGCTGACGGCTCTGGCCATGGGCTTCGAGGCCGCCCGCACCGGACTCGCCGCGCCGCCCGCTGCCTCGGAGGCGTACGCGGAGGCGGTGGCGACGATCGGCCCGGGCGGCATCAGCAACGCCAGTACGGAGGACCACATCGCACGCCGCCGCGAGCCCTTGGCCGAGGTGGCGCGGCGCGCGCTGCTGGCCGGGCGCGAAGCGGCCGCAGAGCACCGCACCCGCCCGGGACGGCCGGGCGGCCTCGTCTGGCGCGGGGCGGCGACCCCGCTCGGTGAACACCTGGCGCGCAGGCTGGCCGACCGGCACGAGCGGTCCGCCGCCGTGATCGATCTGACGCGGCTCCAGGATGCCGAACGGGAGGTGACGGTCCATCCGCGGGGCGCCCCGGCCCCCTACCGCCTGCGCGTGGGTGAGCTGTACGGCCCCGGCTGCTCACGCCGCACGCCGATCGGCCGCATGGTGTGGGACGCGCTGCGCAGCCACCCGCTCGCGGCCGAGGGCGATCCGGACGCCGAGGTGTGGCCCGTCCACGTGAACGACCTCGCCGACGCGATCGAGGCGGTGCTGCGTTCCCGGCCGGAGCACCACCGCATCGCGGTCGTCGCCGAGAAACCGTGCACGGCCGCCGAACTGGCGCAGGCCGTGCACGGTGCCGTACGGCCCGTACCGGTACGGGCCGTGCCGGACGCCGAGCCCGGGTGGCACACCCCGGCCGGCACGGTGCGGCCCCCCGGCTGGACGCCCGCGACGGGCCTGGCTCGTGGGCTGCACTCCTTCGCCCAGTGGCTCGCCTACGAGGGAGTGCTGCTCGAATCGGACTGACCGTCACCCGGTGCTCCCGGGGGCGGCCCGCTCAGCCGAGGACGAGTTCGGGCTCGTACAGCTCCAGCCACGTGGCGAGGTCCAGGGTGCGTTCCAGGCCGCGGCGGGATGCCGCGGTGATCTGCGGGGCGCCGTGGTCGGCGGCCTTGCGGAGGCGGTCGCGGTCGATGAGCTCGAAGACGCGGTGGTCCGGGCGGGCGAGCAGTGCGCGTGCCTGCTCCTGCAGCGCGACGGCGTACTTGGGGTCCTGGGTCGACGGATAGGGGCTCTTCGTCCTGTCGTACACCGAGCGGGGCAGCACATCGGCGGTTGCCTCGCGCAGCAGGCTCTTCTCCCTGCCGTCGAAGGACTTGAGGGACCAGGGTGCGTTGTAGACGTACTCGACGAGCCGGTGGTCGCAGAACGGCACCCGGACCTCCAGGCCGACCGCCATGCTCGCGCGGTCCTTCCGGTCGAGCAGGACGCGCACGAACCGGGTCAGGTGGAGGTGGCAGATCCTGCGCATGCGGTACTCGAAGTCGCTCTCGCCGGCGAGCCGTTCGATGCCGGCGACGGCGGTCTCGTAGCTGCTGCGGATGTATGCCCCCAGGTCGAGGGCCCGGTTGAGGTCGTCGCGGAGTATGTCCGAGTCCTCGCCGAAGTCCTCGGCGAACCGCACCAGCCAGGGGAAGGTGTCGGCGTTGCGGGCCCGCTCGTCGAAGAACTGGAGGTAGCCGCCGAAGACCTCGTCGGCGGATTCGCCGGACAGTGCGACGGTCGAGTGCTCGCGGATGGCCCGGAAGAGCAGATAGAGCGAGGCGTCCATGTCGCCGAGGCCCATGGGGATGTCCCGGGCCCGGATCATCCGGGCCCGTACCTCCGGGTCGGCGAGGGTGTCGGGGTCGAGCACGATGTCCCGGTGGAGGGTGCCCGACTGCTGGGCCACGTCGTGCACGAACGGGGTGTCGGGGGTGGTGCGCAGTTCGTCGGCGACGAAGTTCTCCGTGCGTCCCACGAAGTCGACGGCGAAGGTGCGGACCTTCTCGCCGCTCTCGGCGAGCTGCCGGGCGGCGAGCGCGGTGACGGCCGACGAGTCGAGTCCGCCGGACAGCAGGACGCAGCGGGGGACGTCGGAGACCAGCTGCCGGCGCACGATGTCGTCGAGCAGCGACCGTACGGTGGCGACCGAGGTGTCCTGGTCGTCGGTGTGCGGGCGGGTCTCCAGCCGCCAGTAGACGTGCCGGCGCAGGCCGCCGCGGTCCACGGTGACGACCGTGCCGGGCTCCACCTCGTACATGCCGTCCCACACGGCGTGGCCGGGGGTCTTGACCATGGTGAAGAGCTCCCGCAGCCCGTCGAGGGTGACCCGGGGCCGGGCCAGCGGATTGGCGAGGACGGCCTTGGGCTCCGAGCCGAAGAGCACACCGTCGGAGGTCGGCCAGTAGTAGAAGGGCTTGACGCCCATCCGGTCGCGGATCATGACGAGCCGGTCGTGGCGGCCGTCCCAGATCGCGAAGGCGTACATGCCGTTGAGCCGCTCGGCGAGGGCCTCGCCCCACTCCAGATA
The DNA here is from genome assembly GCF_053593015.1 of Streptomyces sp. NPDC002403. Classification (NCBI taxonomy): domain Bacteria; kingdom Bacillati; phylum Actinomycetota; class Actinomycetes; order Kitasatosporales; family Streptomycetaceae; genus Streptomyces; species Streptomyces sp. NPDC002403. Next base: position 23,629 of record NZ_JBSFBQ010000019.1, read on the forward strand.
GCCGCGCAGCACCACCTCGGTGTCCGAGTCGGTGGTGAACCGGTGCCCGCGGGCGGTCAGTTCGTCACGGAGTTCGGTGTAGTTGTACGCCTCCCCGGAGTAGACGAGCGCGACCGCCCCCTCCGGTGTGTCGACGGTCATCGGCTGGCGCCCGCCGGGCAGGTCGATGATCGCGAGCCGCCGGTGTCCGAGCGAGGCGTGAGCGGCGGTCCAGGTACCCCGGTCGTCGGGGCCCCGGCAGGACATGGTCTGCGTCATCGCGTCCAGTTTCGCGACCTCCTCGGCCGCCCGCAGATCGCGGTCGAAGGAGACCCAGCCGGTGATGCCACACATGTGCGTCCTCCCGATCCGGTCCCGCCCGGGAGCCTCGTACGCACGGTGCCGCCCGCACCATCCGGGCGGTGTGCCGGAGGCGCAGCCCGGCAGAACCAGTTGTATCTAGCATCTATATTACGAGCGTCCACCCGGGATTGCCTGCGGTCAACACGACCGTTACGTGGACGGGGAGGCGCACCTGCCGCTTTCGGCCGCGGCTTTCCGCTTCCTGTACACGCCGCCGCGCCCCGGATCCCTTGCGGGAGCGGCTCGTGGGCCCGCCGGGGGTGCCGATTCGGCCATCGGTAAAGACTTGCTCAACCCGGGGTCGGCCGGTGGAGTGGACCGGCCCGGGCGCCGCGGTACCCGGCCCGCGTCCGGGGCCTTCTATGCGTTCTCGTCGGTCATCCCGGCGGTGATGGCCCACCGCTCGTGGTCGCGCCAGGCTCCGTCGATGAAGAGGAAGTCCGGCGAGAAGCCTTCGAGGCGGAAGCCGGCCCGGCGGACCAGGGCGAGCGAGCCCTCGTTGCCGGGCTGGATGTTGGCTTCGAGGCGGTGCAGACCGAGCGGCCCGAAGGCGTACCGCAGGACGAGGCCCAGGCCTTCGCCCATCAGGCCGCGTCCTGCCGCGTGGGCGAAGGCCCCGTATCCGAGCGCACCGCAGCGGAAGGCCCCGGCGACGATGTTGTTGATGTTGATGAATCCCGCGATCGCGCCTCCGGGTCCGCATCCGTCGCCGCGTTCGCAGACGAGGAAGCCCGCCCTCGTGGGGTCCTCGGTCAGCCGGCCCGCGTAGGCGGCGTACGCGCGGATCTCGTCGGGCGGGAAGAGCCAGGGACGGTGCAGCTCCCGGCTCTCCCGCGCCCGGGTGGTGAACTCCTCGGCATCGGCCTGCGTGAAGGGGCGGATCGCCGCACGCCGCCCCTCGGCCAGATAGTCGCTTTCAGACATCCGGCAACCCTAGGGGCTGAGGACTGTCCCTGATGCCGCAGTGCCGGCCCCGGGCTCCCTCGCTGACCAGGCGGGGCGAGCGGCCGTCCGGATGGACCGCGTACAGGCCGCGCGGTCCCGCCTCTCTCTCGCCGTACGCGCACACCACGGCACCCAGGTCGTGGAACATCCAGCGCTCGTGGCCCACGGCGAGGGTTCCGCGCTCCGTCGCCCGACGAAGACGCAACGACCCTCCGGTGCCCGTGTGGGGTGCCGGGCCCAGATCCGGTCCGGGACCTCCCGGGCGGGCCCTTCGCGGGCGAAGGTCAGCCAGGCCCCGTCGTGCGGGCTGTGAGCCGGGTGGTTGGCGAACCAGTCCCTGCCGAACAGCTCGACGGCCCTCCCGGTGGACACCGAGACCGCCAGACAGGTCACCGGCGCCTCCCGGCCCTCGGGGTGTTCCCTTCACGACCACCCGGTCCCCCGACGCCGTGAGGGAGCACAGGTCCTGCAGGGTGTGCCCGGGAGCGGGCGTGTACAGCCGCTCGGGGGTGCCGGAGTCCAGGTCGAGAACGTGGAGGGCACCGTTCCTGGCCCAGGCCGCTCGTTCGGAGGCCAGCGACACATCGGGCCAGAGCATCTGCTCGGGACCCGTGGTGCTGAGCGATGCCTCGTACAGGGTGCGAGCGGCCCGCTCCTCGCCGCGCCAGCGGATGCCGACGAGTCCGGTGGCGCCGGTGGCCGGTGCGTACCGGGTCAGCACCAGTCGCTCACCCTCGGCGTGGAATCCGTCGGTGCGGGGGTAGGGCAGGTGCGCGCCGGCGAGCAGCAGGGTCATCGCACGAGCCCCCCGGACCGGAACAGGGCCGCCCGAACCCGGCCCGTCCGCGTCACTTCAGCCGGCCGCCGACCACCGGAAGCTCCAGCACTCCGGTGTCCTCCGGGGCACTGACCACGGTGACCGGCTTGATCCCCCGGTTGCCGGAGTACGCGCTGTCGCTCGCCGCGATCACGAATTCGAGCCGGTGGCCGGCTTCGTACCGGTGGACGATGCCCGGGAGCTGCACGGTGAACGAGCGCGTGACGTCCGGCACCCGCACCGGGGAGACCAGCCGGTTCACGAGCGTCCTGCCGCCGTCCGGGGCGACGTCGTAGACCTTGGCGAACAGTACGAGCTTGTCGGCGGCGTCGCCGCTGTTCTGGACCCGCTCCGTCTTCGGCGAGACGACCTTCAGGGTGGCCTTCGGCGCGCCGACCACATCGACGGGCGACGTCAGCGGGGCGCTGGTCCAGCCGAGGTAGGTGCCCTTGGTGTCATAGGGCTTGGGGTCGGGCAGTCCGAGGATTCCGGCCAGCGAGCTCTCCGAATGGCTGGTGGGGATCAGCCAGTTGGCGTACTGGCGACTGCCCCGGGTGACCTCGGACCGGTTGTCGACGAGCTTGCCGTCGCCGGACAGGTACACCTTCTGCGAGAGGGCCGGTACGGAGCCGGCGGTGCCGTAACCGCTCTGCCAGTCGCGGTAGTACGCGAAGTCGGGCCCGGTGTCGGTGTTCTTCCTGTGCTGGAGGTAGCGGTCGAACCAGGCGAGGACACGCTGCCCCACGTAGCTGGTCTCCAGGTTGCCCTTGCCCAGGTCGAGTTCACCGGGCACCTGCCCGCCGCTGTGGCCCCAGGACTGCCAGATCATCTTGGCCGTGGTGCCCTGCGCCTTGAGGGTCTCGTACGTGGCGGTGGCCTCGTTCAGGTTGAACAGGCTGTCGGTCTGGCCCTGGACGAGCAGTGTGGGGGCCTTGACCTTGCCGAGGTAGTCGACGGGCGAGACGCTGCGCGCGTAGTCGAGCATCTCGGCGGTCCGGTCGGCCGGGTAGCGGCCGGAGTTGAGCAGCCGGATGGTGTCACAGGCCCGGGACGCGAAGTGCAGGCAGCCGAGGTTGTTGAACCGGGACGGGTCGAGGCTCGCGTTCAGGACCGTCTGCCCCTCCCCCATCAGGTAGAAGCCGTTGGTCCACTGCCACTTGAAGACCCCGGCGGTGTCGGACGAAACCCCCTTGCGCGTACCGGCGTTGTTCGGGGCGAGCGCGTACGCCAGGTCGTTCCAGGTGATCAGCGGCACGAGGGCGTCGACGCGGCGGTCGACGGCCGCGGTGGCCATCTGGACGGCGCCGCCGTACGATCCGCCGATCATGCCGACCCTGGGGTCGCCGCTGCCGTCCCGCGTGACGTAGTCGGCCTCGGTCCCGTCGTCGGCGGCGCGGGTCCCGGCGAGGAAGTCGATGAGCCCGGCGGCCGCCTTGCCGTCGACGGCCGGGTCGTCGAGGGTGATGAGACAGCCCGACTTGCCGAAACCGAGGCCGGAGTAGACGAGTCCGACATAGCCGCGGGAGGCGAAGGCCCTGCCGATGGCGTCGGTCGAGCCGTCGGACTTGCTGCCGCCGAATCCGTTGGTGGCGAGTACGGCGGGAGCCGGGTGCCGCGCGTCGACCCCGGTGGGGCGGTACAGATCGGCGTCGACGGTGCAGGAGCGGCCGCCCGCCTGGAGGGTGAACTTCAGCGGCGAGACGGTGTACGGGGACTGCTCGGCAGCGGTCGCCCGTGCCGCACCGGTGAGGACCAGCGGTGCGGCGAGCGCGGCTCCGGCGACGTAGGCGGCCGACTTCCGGGAGAACGTCCGATAGCCGGACCGGGGGCGGGAAACAGCACGCGACACGAGGACCTCCACACCGAGAGCGCCTTACCGACCGGTAAGTAATGAGCCGCGCTCATGCTGTGACATGCGTCATAGTGCTGTCAACGATCAGGGCGGCGTTTCCTGAACGATGCTCAACTTCTTTACGATTCGGCGCCGTTCAGCTCAGCGCGGGCTCCTCGACGGTGAGTGTGGCGGGGCCGCCGTCGGCCGGGGCGTCCAGCACGGCGGGCACACCGAGCGGAATCGTCAGCGTCGTCGGTCCGTGCCCGAAGCCCAGCTCCTCCACCACGGGCACGCCCAGCGGGCCCAGCCGGTCGGCGAGCACCGCCCGGACCTTCTCGTACGGGCCGCAGCCCGCCCAGGAGCCGCAGGCCACCCCGGCCACGCCGTCGAGCGCGCCGGCCCGCAGCAGCTGGGTGAGGATGCGGTCGATGCTGTACGGGTCCTCGGTGGTGTCCTCGATCACCAGCAGCCCGCCCCGGGCCGAGGTCCGGACGTGCGGGGTGCCGAGTTCGGCGGCGAGCAGGCTCACACAGCCGCCGTAGGTGATCCCGCGGGCCCGGCCGGGGACCAGCGCCCGCGCGGCGGGCAGGCCGAGGGTCCGTACCGACTCGGGCTCGAACAGGGTGGCCCGCAGGGACTCCTGGGTGTCCGGGTCCTTGAGGAAGGTCTCGGTGCCGGCCATGGGGCCGTGCAGGGTGGCGAGCCCCATGCGCCGCGCGAACGCCTCGTGGAGCACGGTGATGTCGCTGTAGCCGATGAACACCTTGGGCCCGGCCGCGCGCATCGCCGCCCAGTCGATCAGGTCGACCATCCGGTGCACGCCGTATCCGCCGCGGGCGCAGATCACCGCGTCCACGGCCGGATCGCACCAGGCCTCCTGAAGGTCCCTGGCCCGCGCCTCGTCCGTGCCGGCGAGGTAGTCCAGCTCGGGGTGGACCTCGCGCGCGTGCGGCGCCTCGACGGGCTCCAGGCCCCAGCCGCGCAGTACGTCCAGGCCCGCCTCCATCCGCTCGGCGGGCACCGGGCCGCTCGGTGACACGACGGCGATCCTTGCTCCCGGGCGCAGCCGGGCCGGGCGGGTCAGTGGTACGAGGGTCACTTCTTCAGCTCCAGCCGCGGTACGTCGGTGCGCTCGATCCCGAAGGTCTGGGCGTACAGGGAGAGTTCGGCCTCCAGTGCGCGGATCATGGTGTCGGCGCGCCGGAACCCGTGCCCCTCGCCCTCGAAGGTGAGATACGCGTGCGGGACGCCGCGTCCGTCGAGCGCGGCCAGGAACCGCTCGCACTGGACGGGCGGGCAGATCGGGTCGTCCAGCCCCTGGAGCAGGAGGAAGGGGGTGGTCAGCCGGTCGGTGCGGTTGGCCGGCGAGCGTTCGCGGTAGCGCTCGGGGACCTCGGCGAGCGGGCCGACCAGGGACTCCAGGTACTGCGACTCGAAGTCATGGGTCTCGTCGGTGCCCCAGCCGGTCAGGTCGAGGATGGGGTAGATGATCGTCCCGCAGGCGTACACGTCGGTTCCGGTCAGCGAGGCCGCGGTGGTCCAGCCGCCGGCGCTGCCGCCCCGGACGGCCAGCCGCCGCCGGTCGGCCGTGCCCTCGTCGGCCAGCGCCGCGGCCACGGCCGCGCAGTCCTCGATGTCGACGACGCCCCACTGTTCGCGCAGCCGGTTGCGGTAGGCCCTGCCGTAGCCGGTGGAGCCGCCGTAGTTCACCTCGGCGACACCGATGCCGCGCGAGGTGAAGTAGGCGATCTCCAGGTCGAGCACGAGCGCGGCGTGGCCGGTCGGGCCGCCGTGCGCCCAGACCACGTAGGGCGGCCGTTCGTCCTTCGGGCCGGACCGGTCGGGGCTGCGCGGCGGGTAGATGTGGGCGTGGATCTCGCGTCCGTCGGGCCCGGTGAAGGTGCGGTTCTCGGGCCGGGGGTAGTACGCCGGGTCGACGGCGTCCCGGTGCGGTGCGCCGATGACGCGGGTGCGTCCGGTCGCGGTGTCCAGCTCCACCACCTCGAACGCGCTGTGCGGGCTCGCCGCGACGCCGACGACCCGGCTGCCGTGCACGGCGAGCGTCTCGGCCCATTCGGTCCAGTCCCCGGCGACGTCGACCAGTTCGCCGGTCTGCGGATCGAGGATGCCGAGTGTGGTGGTGCCCTTGCCGTGGATGGTGGCGATCAGGCCGTTGTCCAGTGGCCGGAACCAGCTGAGTCCGATCTTCCAGAGCGGTCCGGCGAACTCCTGCTCGCGGGGACAGAGCGCGACGGCGCCCCGCCGCGGATCGGCGCGGTACAGATTCCACCAGCCGCTGCGGTCACTGGCGAAGAGCAGCTGCCCGTCGGTCCCCCACTCGATCTGCGGCACCGACTCCTCGGGGCCGCCACCGACGGACCGGGGGCGGTCGAAGGTGCCGTCCCCGGTGACGTCCGCGAGCATCACCTCGGTGCCGTCCCATGGCATCCGGGGGTGGTCCCAGGCGATCCAGGCGGCCTGCCGTCCGTCGGGCGAGAGCTTCGGCCCGGTGACGAACCGGTGGCTGTCGTCGGTGAGTTCACGCACCGCCGAGCGGTCGTCGGCGGCCGAGCCGTCCAGGGGCACGGCGGCGATCACCCGGCGCAGCTCGGTGGGGCCCTCGCCGGTGAACTCCTCCAGGACGCACCACACTTCGCCCCGGTCGGGGTGGAGCTGCGGGTCGGCCCAGCGCAGTCCGCCGCCGACGGCCGAGACCGGGGTGAGCGGCCGTGGCTCGTCGGGCCCGTCCGGGGCGTAGGCGTAGAGCCGCTGGTCGGCGAAGTGGACGAAGACGATCAGCGGGCCGCCCTCGGCCCGCCCGGTCCCGGCCCAGGGCACTCCGCCGTACTCGATGACCCGGCTCCGTACGTTCCACGGAGCGGGCAGCACGCAGTCGGTGCTCCCGTCCGCGCGGCGGCGGATCAGGGCGCGGCGGCCCGCCTCGGCGGGGCGCGGCTCGGTCCACCACACCTCGTCGCCGACGGTGCCGGCGTACTCCGGGCGGCCGTCGCGGGAGGCGGCGAGCGCGGCGTCGATCGGCGACGGCCAGGTTCCGTAAGCCCCGGTGGGCAGCATGGTCGATTCCCCCTGTTGCGGTCAGGCAGTACGCAGATAGTGGTCGAGGACACGGACGCCGAAGTGCAGGGCCTCGACGGGGACGCGTTCGTCGACGCCGTGGAACAGCGCCTGGTAGTCGAATCCGGCGGGCAGTTTCAGCGGTGAGAAGCCGTAGCCGGTGATGCCGAGCCGGGAGAACTGCTTGGCGTCGGTGCCGCCCGACATGCAGTACGGCACGACGTGGCCGGCCGGGTCGAAGCGTTCGATCGCGGCGCGCAGCTTGGCGAACGTCGGCGAGTCGACCGGGGCCTGGAGCGGGACCTCGCGGTGGTGGAACTCCCAGTCGACGTCGGGACCGGTCAGCCGGTCCAGGGTGGCGTGGAACTCGTCCTCGCCGCCGGGCACCATCCGGCCGTCGATGAAGGCGGTGGCATGGCCGGGGATCACATTGACCTTGTACCCGGCCTCCAGCATGGTCGGGTTGGAGCTGTTGCGGACGGTCGGAGCGACCAGGTCGGCGGCGGGGCCGAGCTTGCCGAGCAGTTCGTCGATGTCGAAGCCGGGGGCGTCGAGGTCGGGGTGGATGCCGTGCAGTGCGGCGAGTTCGGTGAGCGCGGCGCGGACCGTCGGGGTGAGCCGGACGGGCCATTCGTGCTCGCCGATCCGGGCGACGGCGGCGGCGAGCGCGCTGACCGCGTTGTCCTTGTTGACCTTGGAGCCGTGGCCGGCCTTGCCGTGCGCGGTGAGCTTCAGCCAGGCGGTGCCGCGCTCGCCCGCGGCGATCGGGTAGAGCGGCAGGTCCGGTCCGGCGTGGAAGGTGAAGGCGCCGGATTCGCTGATGCCCTCCGTACAGCCTTCGAAGAGCCCTGCGTGCCGGTCGGCGAGGAAGCCGGAGCCGTCGTCGGCGCTGGCCTCCTCGTCGGCGGTGTACGCGATCACGATGTCGCGGCGGGGCCGGACCCCGGCCCGGGCCCAGGCGCGTACGACCGCCAGGACCATCGCGTCCATGTTCTTCATGTCGATGGCGCCGCGCCCCCAGACGACGCCGTCGCGGACCTCGCCGGAGAAGGGGTGCACGGTCCAGTCGGCCGCCTCGGCCGGGACCACGTCGAGGTGGCCGTGGACGAGCAGGGCGTCGGCGGACGGGTCGGTGCCGGGAATCCGCGCGACCACATTGGTGCGTCCGGGGGTCCGCTCCAGCAGGACGGGTTCCAGTCCGGCGGCGGCCAGCCGCTCGGCGACGTACTCGGCGGCCGGGCGTTCGCGGCAGTCGCCGCCGCCTCGGTTGGTGGTGTCGATCCGGATCAGTTCGGAGGTGAACGTCACCGATTCGTCGAGCGCCCGCTGGTCGACGCTCTCCTGGGGACCGGTCGCCTCAGCCATACTGCTCCTCCACGGCGGACGACACGATCGTCGTCACCGCCTTGAACGTGCGGATACCTTCGTACATCGTCGCGCTGGTGTAGGCGACGCGCCGTTCGCCGCTCGGCGCCACACCGGGGACGACGGTGGCCGCCTGGGCCAGGTGCTCGGCGTCGAACTCCAGCTCCACGGTGAAGGGTCCGCCCTCCACCGGTGTGTGCCGCACGGCGAGCGCGGTGGCCGCCTTCGCGGCGGCGCGGATGTCGGCGGCGGTACGGGCCGGGGTGCGGCAGACCGCCGCATACCGCGACACGTAGTCCTTGACCGCGACCTTGCGGGCCCGGGGGGCGTAGCCCTCGGCGTCCACGCAGGTCAGATCGTCACCGGTGACGAGGACGACGGGCACCCCGTACTCGGCCACGACATGGGCGTTGAGCAGTCCCTCGCTCGCGCGGGCGCCGTTGAGCCAGACCCCGGTGATGGAGTTCGCCAGATAGGTGTGGGCGAGGACCCCCTCCGCGCCGGCGCCCGTGTGGTAGCCGACGAAGGCGATGGCGTCGACATCGCCGTGCTGGATTCCCTCGACCATGGAGAGGGACTTGTGCCGGCCGGTGAGCATCTGGACCCGGTCGTCGAGCCGCTCCAGCAGGAGGTTGCGCATGGACCAGTGGGCCTCGTTGACGAGGACCTCGTCGGCGCCGCCGTCGTAGAAGCCGAGCGCCGCCGCGTTCACGTCGGAGGTGAACATGGCACGGCACCGCTCCCATTGGGCAGTGCCGGGCAGCACATCGGCCGGCCAGGTCACACCGGTGGCGCCTTCCATGTCCGCGCTGATCAGGATCTTCATGCCGGATCACGGTACGCGCCCGTGAACCGGCAGGCCAGAGCCACAGAGACGTTCAATGGTCCAGTCCTCCGAAGAGAGTGCGACGCACACCCCGAACAGGCTCATCACGGACATCCGCACGGGGTCCCACCGTGCGCTCCTTGACACTTTCCACTACCCCAGACCATGATTCCATTAATTGACTAATGGAATTGAGGCTAGGTGCATGGCAGACGCATTCACTCCGGACGGCGCGTCCGGCGCATGGGCCCTGGAGGCCCGCGGACTGGGTAAGCGCTACGGTCGCGGCTGGGCGCTGCAGGACGTCTCGTTCCGGCTGCCGGCCGGACGGATCTGCGGTCTCGTCGGCCCCAACGGCGCCGGGAAGAGCACCCTGCTGGGGATCGCGACCCGTCAGATCCAGCCCACGGGAGGTGACCTCCGGGTCTTCGGCGTGCCTGTGGACGACCCCGAGGTGATGCCCAAGTTCGCGTTCCTCGGGCAGGACAAGCCGCTGTTCAAGCGGTTCACCGTGGCCGAGACGCTGCGCATGGGCGCCGAACTCAACCCCGGCTGGGACATGGCCGCGGCGGAGCGGATCGTGCGATCGGGCCAGGTGCCGATGGAGGCCCGCGTGGGCACGCTCTCCGGCGGGCAGCGCACCCGCGTCGCGTTCGCGCTGGCCTTCGGCAAGCGGCCCGATCTGCTGCTGCTCGACGAGCCGATGTCCGACCTCGACCCGCTGGCCCGCCACGACATGAGCACCCTGCTGATGTCGGAGGCCGTCGAGCGCGGCACCACGGTCGTGATGTCCTCCCACATGCTCACCGAGCTGGAGGACATGTGCGACTACCTGCTCGTCCTCGCGGGCGGCAGGATCCGGATGGCGGGCGACGCGGACGCGCTCGTCCCGGCCCACGCGCTGGTGACCGGGCTCGCCACGGACACGGACCCGGCCGCCGCACTGGCCCCGCACACCGTGATCGAGTGCCGGGTCCAGGGCCGTCAGTTCCACGCCCTGGTGCGGACGAACGGCCCCCTGTCGGGTGACTGGGTGATCTCCGAACCCAGCCTGGAAGAGGTGCTGCTGGCGCATCTCCGCTCGCCGGACGCGCCCCCGTTGTACACACCCGGTGCCCGTACCGAGGCCGAAGGGAGCCACACCTCATGAGCACCACCCTGACCGACGCCCCCCGCACCGGGCGCACCCCCGGGCCCCGCATGCTGCGCGGGCTGAGCTGGCTCGTGGTGCGCCAGCACCGGGCCGCCCTGCTCAGCCTCCTCGCGGCAACCGTCCTCGGCTCGATCTGGATCGTCTACGAGCGCAGCCACATGAAGGACCTCCTGGACGCCGCGGGCTGGCCGGGGAAGGAACTGGCGCAGCCGACGTTCGACTCGGACGGTGTGGGTCTCGTCTTCACCGTGCTGGGCGGACTGCCGCTGATCCTCGCCGTCTTCATCGGCGCCCCGCTCATCTCGGGAGATCAGGAACAGGGCACGGCGCAGCTGGTCACCACCCAGTCCGTGTCACGCAGCCGCTGGGTGGCGACGAAGTTCGCCTGGGTCTACGCGGCGGTGCTCGTGACCGCCGCGGTGCTCTCGGCGCTGTTCACCTGGTGGTGGAAGCCCTACCGTTCGGTGTTCGCCAACCAGTGGGCGGACGGGTCGGTGTTCGATGCCACCGGCCCGGTGCTCCCCGCACTCTGTCTCTTCATGACCGCCGCGGGCATCACCATCGGTGTGCTGGTCCGCCGCGTCCTGATGTCCATGGCGGTCACCTTCGTCTTCGCCGGGGCCGTCGGGGTCGCCTGGGACATGGTGATCCCCCACCTCGCCCCGACCCGCACGATCACCTACCCGCTCACCTCGGACATGCCCGCGCGGCTGCACGAATCGCTCGAGGTGGACCGCTGGATCGGTTCCGCCGACGGCCATCTCTACGGCTGGGGCCTGTGCGCCAAGACGACCGAGGCGGCCTCCGACGCGTGCGTCAAGGAACACGGCATCGTCAACAATGTGTACGAGTACCTCGGCTTCGACCAGATGCCGGCCATGCAGTGGACCGGGGCGGGCATCCTGCTCGCGGGTACCGCGGTACTCACCGCGTTCGTCCTGTGGCGGGTGTCCCGTCGCCCCCTCTAGGACCCGCCACCGCGGGTACACAGGGTTCCGGCAGTCGAAGGGGAGGTGAAGGCAGTGGTCGTGTTCCGTATCGACCGGCGCAGCGGAGTGGCGACGTACCTCCAGATCGTGCGGCAGGTCGAACAGGCGCTGCGCATGGGTGCCCTGGAGGAGGGTGACCGGCTGCCCACGGCCGCTCAGGTGGCGGCCGAGACCAAGGTCAACCCGAACACCACCCTCAAGGCGTACCGCGAGCTGGAGCGCGCGGGCCTCGCCGAGGTCCGGCAGGGGGCGGGCACCTTCATCACCCGCTCCCTCGTCCCGCCCCAGGCGGCCGCCGACTCCCCCTTGCGCACGTCGCTCGTCGAGTGGCTGGACCAGGCACGGGCGCAGGGGCTCAGCGGCCAGGAGGCCGACGCCCTGTTCCGGTCGGCCTTCGCGGCCGTGTATCCGGCCGGGGCCGACGGCGGCTGAGGCGCGGCGCCGTACACATCGTGGACGAGTGGTGGCCGGTCCCCCGGTGGGGGCCGGCCACCGTCATCGCGCTGCGGGGTAGTCACCCGTGGCGCCGTCGGTGCGCTCGCGCAGCAGGTCCGCGTGCCCGTTGTGGCGCGCGTACTCCTGGATCATCACCAGGTACACCCAGCGCAGGCTGACGGTCCGGCCGCGGGTGGCGTTCACGAAGGTCTCGTCGAGGCCGCGCCCCGCCACGGCGGCCTCGCACGCCCCGACCTCGGCGCGGTAGGCGGCGAAGTCGCGCTCGGCATGCGCGGCGTCGACGCCCTCGATACCCTCGTCGCCGTCTCCGGGACCGGTGAAGACATCGCCGATCGGCTCACCCGCGAAGCTCCGGCGGAACCACCAGCGTTCGACCTCCGCCATGTGCCGCACCAGGCCGAGGAGGGTGAGACCGGAGGGCTCGGCGGCGGTGCGGGCGAGCTGCGCCGCGGTCAGCCCCGCGCACTTGGTGAGCAGCGTCTCCCGGTGCCATCGGAGCCAGCCCTCCAGCATGGCCCGCTCGTCCGCGGTGCTCGGAACGTTCAGCTGCTCGCCGTCGGCCGTCGTACGTGCGATGCGAGGTGCGGTCCATGTCATGACGGCCATCCTCACACCTCCGGGCCCACCGCCCGGGTCAGTTCGCGCAGGAGCGGCTCCGGGTCCGCGAGCAGGAACAGATGACCGCCGTCGGGGACGGTGCGCAGCTCGGCGCCGGGAATCCGCGCGTGCGCCCAGCGCGCCACCTCGACGGGGACGTTGCCGTCCGCCTCGCCGTGCAGGAAGAGGGTCGGCACCGAGACCGAACCCAGCGGGTCCGGCAGTGGGCGGGAGTAGCCGGCGAGGTCGGTGATGGCCGCGTCCACTCCCTGGCGCTCGCCCTCGGCGGTGTCCACCTCGGACAGGGCCCGGAAGGCGGGGGTGCTCATGATCAGCCGGTCGGAGGGCGGCCAGGCGTCGAGGTTCGGCTCGCGCCTGGTCTTCTTGAAGACGCCCTTCCCGGCGAGCATCGGCCGGGCGATCGCCGGGGCCCAGACGACGATCCGGTTCAGCCACTTGACCAGCGGAATCCGGCGCGCGTACGCCGAACGGGGCGCTCCGGGGACGGCGGCGCACGCGAGGATCAGCCGCGTGACCCGCGCGGGGTGCTTCTGGGCCGCCGAGAGCGCGTACCCGCCGCCGCCCGAGATCGCCACGAGGGTGGCCCGCTCGTGGCCGAGGTGGTCGAGCAGGGCCACGAAGTCGTCGTTCCAGCGGTGGAAGCCGCGACCGGGTACGGGATCCGTCGCGCCGTAGCCCGGACGGTCCGGGAAGACCAGGTGCAGGCCCGCGTCCGTCGCCGCCTGCCGCAGCGCGAGGCCCTCGTAGCGGCTGCCGGGGGTGCCGTGGAGCACGATCACGGGCGGGGCGGCGGGGTCGCCGTACGAGCAGTACGCGATGCGGCGCCCGCCCGGGGCCGTCAGGCGGTGCGTCTCGGGCAGATCGGTCCCGGCCGGGCCGGTCCCGGACCGTTCCGTCTCCGGCGTCTCCGGCAGGTCCTGCGGGGAGGGGGTCATCTCTGCTCCTCGTGGGATACGGGGGTGGCGGCAGCGGCGGCGATCCCGCCGATGACGAAGTCGAGGCCGAAGGAGAACCGGCGGTCGTAGTCGTGGTGGTCGGCGAACACCGACGCGGCCCGTCGTTCCGGCGGCAGATGGTGCAGTTCCAGATCGCCGCGGCCGAGGCGGATCGCCACATGGCCGGTGACGAAGTCGTGCAGGGTGCCGTACGCGTACGCGGCGGCCTCCTCGTCGAGCCCCGCGCCGCGCAGCGCCGCCACGACCCGGTAGGCGACGTCGTCGGCGCCGGGCCCGACGAGCGAGGCGCGGCGGTGCGCATCGAGGATGACCGGGTGCCGCATGAGCAGGTCGTGGAGGGTATCCGCGAAGAGCCGGACGATGCCGCGCCAGTCCTGCGGCCAGTCCACCGACCGGGTCACCTCGCCGACGATCCGGGACACCAGCGCGTGCTGGAGCGCGTCGATGCCGCCCGTCGTGCGGTGGATCGCCATCGGTGACACGTGCAGCCGGTCGGCCAGCGCCCGGAAGCTCACGGCATCGAGCCCCTGGTCGTCGGCCAGTTCGGTCGCCGCGTCCAGGATCGCGTCGAGCGTCACCGCCCGGGGACGGCCGTTCCTGGGAGTGCTTGCCTTCTCGACCACCATGCCCGCACCATATCGATACGCGTAACGAAACAGCAATGGGAGCACCCATGACGGAGTTGCACGACCTCACCGCTCTTCAACTGGCCGCCGCCTACGAGCGCGGTGAAACGAGTCCGACCGAGGTGGTGGACCATCTGCTGGCCCGGATCGGGGACGGCGACCGGGTGGGGGCGTTCACCACCGTGTCGGCCGCCCCGGCCCGCGCCGCGGCGGCCGAGGCCGAGCGTGTCCTGCGCTCGTCGGACCGCGCCGGCCTGCCGCGCCTGTTCGGTGTACCCACCGCGATCAAGGACCTGGAGGCCACGGCGGGGGTGCGCACCACACTGGGCTCCGCGCTGTTCCGCGACTGGATTCCCGGGCACGACGACGAGATCGTCGAGGTCATGGCCGACGCCGGACTGATCAGTCTCGGCAAGACCACCGTTCCCGAGTTCGGGGCGGCCTGCTACACCGAGCCCGAGGTGTCCGCCCCGGCACGCAGCCCCTTCGACCCGTCCCGCAGCGCGGCCGGCAGCAGTGGTGGCGCGGCCGCGGCGGTCGGCGCGCTGCTGGTGCCGATCGCGCAGGGCAGCGACACCGCCGGTTCGGTTCGCTCCCCCGCGAGCGCCTGCGGGGTGGTCGGACTCAAGCCCAGCCGCGGGCTCGTCACCGCGGGCCCGGCCGGCAACGACGGGATGGGGCTCTCCGTACGGGGCCCGCTGGCCCGCACCGTGCGCGACACCGCCGCGTTCCTGGACGCGCTGACCACCCGTACCGGCGTCGGCACCGTGCATCCGCCCCGGGTCGACAGCTACGAGCGGGCCTGCGACGCACCCGTGCCACGACTGCGGATCGCGCTCGCCCAGGGATCGGTCTCGGGCTCCCCGGTGGATCCCGAGGTCGCCGCGGCCGCCGAACTCACCGCCCGTACGCTGGCGGGGCTGGGCCATGAGGTGTTCGCCCGGGAGCAGGCTCCGGACCCCGAGCTCACCGAGGGTTTCCGGGTGATGTTCACGGCGCTGGTCGGGTCCAGGACCATGGCGTTCGACGATGCGCCCCTGCGTCCGATCGTCCGCCATCTCCGTTCCCGCTCAATGGAGTTGACATCGGCCGAGCTGGCCGCCTCGATCGGTTCCGTGCAGGCCCGCGCCCGCGCCTGGGCACTCGGCCACGCGGATGCGGACGTGGTGATCACCCCGACCGTGACGACTCCGCCGATGCCGGTCGGCCGGCTCCGCAACGACACGGACCCGGCGGCGGAGCTGGCCGCGATGACCGCGTTCACGGGCAACACCGTCCTGGCGAACGCCACCGGGTTCCCGGCCATCAGCCTTCCGCTGGGCTGGAGTTCGCAGGGCCTGCCGCTCGGTGTCTCGCTCACGGCCGGATGGGGCCGCGAGGATCTCCTGCTCGGCGTATCGGCCCAGCTGGAGGAGGCCCTGCCATGGGCCCATCGCTACGGCGAGCGGGCCGAGGCACGGACACCGGTGGCGGACCCGGTCTGACCGCCGCCGGGCTCCGGGCGCGGACCGGCTATTCGCCGGTGACGCCGTCGATACGCTCCCGGAGCAGGTCCGCCTGGCCGTTGTGGCGCGCGTACTCCTCGATCATGTGCGTGAGGATGTAACGCAGCGAGAACACCTCGTCGCCGTAACTCCCGGCGAAATCAAGGGACTCGGCCGCCTCGACAGTGGCCCGGGAGCGCGCGCACTCCTCGCGCCAGATCCTGAACGCCTCCTCGGGATCGGCGTCCGCCACATCGAACTCGGCGAACTCTCCGGGGTTCGGCCCGGGCCAGTGCGGCGGCGCCACCTCGTCCTTCAGCACCCGCCGGAACCAGGAGCGTTCGACCTCGGCGAGATGCCGGACGAGCCCGAGCAGGGTCAGGCCCGAAGGGGGCACGGCCGCCTCCCGCAGCTGCGCCGCGGTGAGCCCGGCGCACTTCATGGCCAGGGTCTCGCGCTGGTACTGGAGGAAACCGCTCAGTGACGCACGCTCGCCGCCCACCTGCGGGGGCTTGTTTCTCGTGTCTTCAGACATGGCGTCATCATGCCGAGCGCGGCAGTGCGTGCGCCCGTGATTTCCGCCGGGGCCGATCACACTCCCGCGAATCCGCCCGGAGCCCCGGCGCCGCGCAGCAGGGTGTCCACGACGCGGGTGGCTAGTGCGTCGGCGTCCCCGCCCCCCGCCCCCTCCTTCGCCGCCTCGTGGATGAGGGCGTAGTAGCCGGCCGGCCCTGGCCGCCGCGGCGCGGCGGCGCGGGCCCTTCCGCTGACCCGCCGCGGCCCCCTTCCCCGCCGGGCCGGAATCAGGATCGCCGCACTATCGCCGGTCTCCGCCCCGGTGCTCCGCGAGCGCCAGCACGAACCAGCGTGACGGCAGCTCGACCCTGGTGCCGTCGGGCAGGAACTCGGTCTGGGCCAGGGCGGTCGCACCGCCGGCCAGTGCGGTGAGCCCGGCCTCCTGGAGCAGTCGCCGTACCTCCTCCTCCGTGGCGCTCGCGGGCTTGAGCCCGTGGGCCAGGACCCGGCGCAGCTTCTCCGGCGGGCCGTCCGGGCCCTGCGCCACCTGCTGGAGCACGTCCTTGGAGGCCGGGGTCGGCTCGACGACGAAGGCACGTCCGCGCTCCCCCACCAGCGCCGCGACCGCCGCGGCGACGGCGGGCCGCGCCTCGGGCTCGCTCTGGTGGATCACCGCACGCATATAGACATTGGTGTCACCGATCCGCTTGCGCAGGGCCGCCACCGCGTCCGCGTCGACAAGGTCGAGCCGATCGAACTCGGCGACGCCCTTGGGGTCCGCGCGGCGGGCGTGCCCGATGGCCGCGTGCGAGAGGTCCACACCGATCGCGCGGGCGAACCGGGTGGCCAGGTAGCGGGTCTGGGTGCCGTTGCCGCAGCCGAGGTCGACGATCGGCAGCGAGGCATCGGCGTACGGCAGCAGCAGCTCGGTGTGGGGTATGGCGGTGAGGGACGGGTCGGAGTCCCAGATCGCCTCGCCGGGTGTGTCCGAGGTGGCGGACCAGTAGCCCTCCCACGCCTCGCGGTAACGCTGTGACACGTCCATGCGCACTCCCGGGTCCGTTCGTCCTGCGGCGTTCGTTCAGGACCGGACTACCGTCCCGGGACGGCCCCGGCAAGAGCGCGCACAGCATCCGGCCTCTCGGGGCGACTCCTTCACCAGGTGTGCGACCGGGGACGCGGGATCCCGCCGAGTGCCTGTTCGAACCAGACGGTCTTGCCGTGCGCCGTGGTGCTGGTGCCCCACTCACGGGCGAGGCTGCTCACCAGGAGCAGGCCGCGGCCGGACTCGTCGTGGGAGGCCGCGTCGAGCAGCGTGGCCGGGGCGGGTTCGTCGTCGCTGACCTCGCACAGCAGAGCGCCGGTGCGGACCAGACGGAGCCCGATGTGATGGCTCCGGCCGTGCTTCACCGCGTTGGTCACGAGCTCGCTGACCATCAGCTCCGCCGCCTCGACCGCGTCCGGCAGCTCCCAGTCGAGCAGCTTCCCTTGCACCAGGCGCCGCGCCCGGGCCACTTCGCGCGGGTCCAGGGCGAGTTGCCATTCGGCGACATCCGCGTCCGGGATTCCGTTGAGCCGGGCCATCAGCAGCGCCACGTCGTCCTTGCGGCCGCCGCGCGGGTTCAGGGCCCGGATGATCGTGTCGCAGGCGTCGTCCATGGAGGCGGCGGGGTGGGCCGCCGAGGCGCAGAGCGCGGCGAGCCCGGCTCCGATGTCCTGGCCGCGGACCTCGACGAGGCCGTCGGTGCACAGGATCAGACGGTCTCCTGGCCGCACCCGCACGGTCGCGGTCTCGAAGGCGACGCCGCCCACACCGATCGGGGCACCGGTGGGCAGCGTCAGGAGTTCGGCCCGGCCGTCCTCGGCGCGGACGAGCACGGGCGGGATGTGCCCGGCGTTGGCGATCTGGACCTCGGAACGGATCGGGTCGTAGACGGCGTGGAGACAGGTTGCCAGATGCTGCTCGCCGAGGCGCTGTGCCAGGTCGTCGAGGTTGCGCAGCAGTCGGGCCGGTGGCATCTCCATGGTGGCCATGGTCAGCACAGCGGTGCGCAACTGGCCCATCATTGCTGCCGAGTTGAGGCCGTGCCCCATGACGTCGCCGACGACGAGCGCGGTCCGGGAGCCGGGCAGCTTCACCGCGTCGAACCAGTCGCCGCCGATCCTTCCGAGCCGGGCGCCGGGCAGGTAGCGGGTTGCGATGTCGCAGCCGGCCATCCGGGACGGCACCTGGGGCAGCATGCTGTCCTGGAGGGTCTCCGCGACGTTCTCCTGGTAGGTGTACATGCGGGCGTTGTCGAGTACGAGCCCCGCGCGGGCGGCCAGTTCGGCGCCGGTGGTGCGGTCCATGTCGTCGAAGGGCTCGCGGTCCGGGCGGCGCATGAGGACCATGAAGCCGAGGACCACGTCGCGAGCCTTGAGCGGGACGATCAGCAGGGAGCGGTGGGTGATCAGCGGGCGCAGGTCGCGTTTTTCGAACTCGCCCGAGATCCGGTTGCTCATCTCCTCGGTGACGTGCGGGACGAGGACCGGTTCGCCGGTGACCATGCACTGGAAGAACGGGGTGTGTTCGGGGAAGGCGATGGACTCGCCGACCGGGACGGTGTCGTCCCAGCGGCCCGGTTCGTCGTTGTGCTCGACCCAGACCCGGTGCCAGACGGTGGTGACGTCGGGCGGCCCGTCGGGGAAGCCCTCGCCGGCCAGGACGGCGGCGCGCAGGTGCGTACCGGCGAAGTCGGTGAAGCGGGGTACGGCGGCGCTGGTGACCTCGCGGATGGTGCGTTCCAGGTCGAGGGAGGTGCCGATGCGGCCGCTGACCTCGTTGAGGAATTCCAGCCGCTCGCGGACCGCCGCGTATTCGAGGTCCAGCTCTGGGCGGGGCGCGGTCCGGGGCGCGGGCGATCCGCCGGATTCGCTCCGCGGGTCCTGGGCGGGGTGCCGGGAGGTGCGTCGCGGCACGCCCCAGTCGGGGGTGACCGGGACCTGGCTGCGGTGACTGAACTCCAGGACGGGATAGCCGAGTTCGAGTACCTGGGCGACGATTCCGGTCGCCTCGCCGACACTCATGCTGGGCAGGATCTCGGGCAGCCGGCCCGCGAGCTCCCGGTAGCCGGGGAAGTCGGTGTGGAGCGCGAAGGCGGGGGCGACCGTCCCGGTGGCCCGGC
The DNA here is from genome assembly GCF_053593015.1 of Streptomyces sp. NPDC002403. NCBI lineage: Bacteria > Bacillati > Actinomycetota > Actinomycetes > Kitasatosporales > Streptomycetaceae > Streptomyces > Streptomyces sp. NPDC002403. The sequence goes on from NZ_JBSFBQ010000019.1 coordinate 42,795, forward strand.
CGTCGCCCCGGTCGCCCTCGCCCAGCCGGCCGGCGTCCGCGGCGAGCACCAGGAGGCGCTCGGCACCGGGGCCGACCAGCGGATAGGCCCACCACAGCACGTCGATCCGGCCGCGCTCCGGTTCGTCCACCCGGGCCCGCCCCGCCGCCGGGCAGGAGAGGCTCCCGCCCGGTGCGCCGTCGAGTTCGGGACCGAATCCGGCGCCCTCCTCCGCCCTGCCCAACACGCCTGATACCGGAAGGAGTTCACCGGCCGGGCTGCCGACCGCGGCCTGTCGGGAGACGCCGAAGAGCCGTCTCGCGCCGCTCGACCAGTGGGAGACGAGCCCGTCCCCGTCGACCACCGCGACGGCCAGCGGGACGCGGCCCGTCACGGCGTCGGACGGCAGTGGTGTCCGCTGCGTCGGCACATCGTGATCCATGGGTGGAGGGCTCCTTCCCCACCGCAACGTTCTGCGGTTCGTGACTCCACGGTACGACTCCGTGTCCGGCGCCCGCCGGTCATCGGCCCAATCGCCCCCGGGTGGTGCGCCCGGCGCAGCGGGACGCGCCCCCCGGGTCCTGCGGCGGGCCGGCCCGGCGGACCACCGGCCGTCCCGCCGCCTCCCCGACGGTCAGTCCTCGTGGCCCAGTTGGAGGTCACGTTCGGTACGTCCGCCGCCCGCGACCTGGAGAACGGTGGCGACCGGCGGGTACCCGGCCGCGATCACCGTGTACTCGCCGGTGGACAGGTCCACGAACCGGAAGGCCCCGTCGGGCCCGGTGGTGAGTGTGTCGACCACATTGCCCGCCGCGTCCAGGAGCGTGACCCGGGCGTCCTCGACGGGCCGGCCGCCGGTCGCCCGTACGATGCCGCGCAGCACCGCGCCGCCGGCGAGTTCGATGTCCTGCCGGGTCTCCCTTGCCGCCTGCACGCTCACCGGCAGCGCGGCGGGCCGGAAGGCGGGGGCGCTGGCGGCGAGGGTGTACTCGCCCGCCACCAGTTCCGTGATCACATAGCCGCCTTCGCGGCCGCTGCGGGTGGACGAGACGACCTCGCCGCGGACATCGGTGAGGGTGACGGCGGCATCGCGCACCGGGATGCCGTCGGCGGTCAGAACGGTCCCGGCCAGGCGCCCGGCCCCGCCGAGCACCACATCGAGTTCGACGGGCCGTTCGCCGACGGTGACGCTGACGGCCTGCGGCTGGTGTCCGCCTGCCGCGGCGATGAGGACGTACGAACCGGCGCCGGGCACGCTCAGCGCGTACCGTCCGTCGTCGCCGCTCGCGCCCCGTCCGACCTGTTGGCCCTGGCCGTCGATGAGGGTGAGGGCGGCGCGCGGCACCTTCGTGCCGTCGGGGTGCTGGACGCTGCCGCACACCGGCACGCCCGACAGGTAGACGGGCGGCGGCACGGCGGCCTCGGTGGTCGTGGTGATGCGGGCGGCCGGCACGGTCACGGACTCGGCGGCGTTTTCGGGGCTGTGGTGGGACACCAGCGGTTTCTCCTTGAGGAAGAAGGCGAAGAACAGGCCGAGCGCGAGCACCGGCACGAGGTAGAGGAAGATCCGCGGCATCGCGTCGGCGTACGCCTGGACGTAACTGTCGCGCAGCGCGGGCTCCATGGCATGGACCAGCTGCGGGGTGATCGACTCGGGGTCGGGCAGGTCGGCACCGGACGGCAGGCGGACGGCGAGCGCGTCCGCGAGGCGGCCGGCGAAGAGCGTTCCGAAGACGGCGGCGCCGACGCTGCCGCCGATCTGCCGGAAATAGTTGTTGGCACTGGTGGCCGAGCCGATGTCGGCGGGCTCGACGGAGTTCTGCACGGCGAGCACCAGCACCGGCATGATCAGCCCGATCCCGATGCCGAGCACGGCCTGCGCGATGCTGTACTCGTAGCGCGGGGTGTCGGTTTCGAGGCGGGAGAGCAACCACATCCCGACCGTCGAGACCGCACCGCCGACAATCGGGTGGATGCGGTAGCGGCCGGTGCGGGAGATCATCTGCCCGGAGACGACGGACGCGATGACGATGCCGCCCATCATCGGGAGCATCAGCAGTCCGGATTCGGTGGCCGTGGCGCCGTCGACCATCTGGAGGAAGGTCGGCAGATAGCTGGCGGCTCCGAACAGCCCCACTCCGACGACCGCCCCGACGAGCGCGGTGACATTGAAGATCGAGTCGCGGAAGAGCCGCAGCGGAATGATGGGTTCGGCCGCCCGGTGCTCGACGAACAGGAACAGCAGAGTCGTTCCGGCGGCTCCGGCCCCCAGCCCCAGGATGGTGCGCGATCCCCACGCGTACTCCGTGCCGCCCCAACTGGTCAGCAGCACCAGGCAGGTGGAGGCGGCCGCGAGCAGCAGCGCGCCCAGGACGTCGAGGCGGGGCCGGACCGTGGGCCTGGGGAGTTTCAGCACGACGGTGATGACGGCGAGCGTGACCAGACCGAAGGGGACGTTGATGTAGAAGCACCAGCGCCATGAGGCATGGTCGGTGAAGAAGCCGCCGAGCAGTGGGCCCGCCACGGACGCGAGGCCGAACGCGGCACCGATGAGCCCCATGAACCGGCCGCGTTCCCGGGGCGGCACGACATCCGCGATGATCGCCTGGACCCCGATCATCAGCCCTCCGCCACCGACGCCCTGGACAGCACGGAAGGCGATCAGCTCGTCCATGGTGCGGGACCAGCCGGCGAGCGCGGAGCCGATGACGAAGACGACGATGGCGAACTGGAAGACGCCCTTGCGGCCGAAGAGGTCGCCGAGCTTTCCGTAGATCGGCAGGCCGATCGTGGAGGCGAGCAGATACGCGGTGACGGCCCAGGACATCTTCTCCAGGCCGTGCAGCTCACCGACGATCTTCGGCAGCGCGGTGGCGACGATCATCTGGTCGAGCGCCGCGAGCAACAGCGTGAGCATCAGCCCGAGGAAGATCAGCCGGATGCGGCGGGGGCTGGTGTCCGGTGCGCCGGGGGCCCCTGCGTGTACCGGTTCCGCCTCGGCAGGGCGTGGCGGGGGCGGCGCGGCAGCCGTCCGGGCGGTCCCCGTACCGCCCGGCTCCTCCTCCAACAGAGTGATCCCACCCACCACGTGCCGCTCCCCTCGTCGCGTCTGCGCCGCCCATTTCTGCCATTGCGAAAGAAGGGAGAGCAAACGCGACGGGGAGCGCCGGCAGCGCACTCGGGGGGCTTAGCCCCCGGTGAGAGCCACTACGGCGCACCACCGGGCGGGCCGGGAAAACCACCCGAACCGGTGAGGCCGGTCAAGAGCGGGGCGGGCTACTTCTCGACCTCGGCGGCGAGGTTCTGCAGCAGCTCGTCGTAGATCCGGCCGAGCCCCTTGGGTGCGAAGGTCTTCTCGAAGAATCCGCCGATGCCTCCGGCACCGTTCCAGACGGTCGAGACGACGGCCTTCGACCGGCCCTCACCGGCCGGCGTGACGGTCCAGGTGGTGACCATCGAGGAGTTGCGGTCCTTCTCCACGAGCTGGCCGTCGGTGGGCTCGGTGACCTCCAGCAGGCAGTCGCGCACCCGCTTGCTGGTGGCCTGGAGCTTCCAGTGGACGAGGGTGCCCTCGCCGTCACCGCCCTCGCGCACCTCGTACTCGCTGAAGTGTCCGGGCAGCACCCTGCCCCGGACCTCCTTGTAGTCGGCCAGCGCGTCGAACACCGTCTCCGCGTCCGCCGCGATGACTCGCTCTGTCGTGGCCTCGACCTGCGCCATGGCTGTTCCTCCAGCACTCGGTTGTTCGGGGGTGTGCTGAGCCAACCACCTCCGGCACGCCGCTCAAAATCCGGTCCGGGACGAAGGGGAGAAAACGATCAAGGGAACAAGTGTTCTATTCTCTGTCCAGTACTACCGAGGAGGCGTCCATGCGCTGGGACAATCTGGTCGAGAACCCCGCCACGACCGGGGACAGCGCGCTCTTCACCGCCGGAGCGGTGACCACGCGCACCTTTGACACTCCCGAGTTCCGGGGGATCACCTTCCACGAGGTCCGGGCCCGCTCGATCGTGAACCGGGTGCCGGGCGCATCGCGGATGCCGTTCGAATGGACCGTCAATCCGTACCGGGGCTGTTCGCACGCCTGTGTCTACTGCTTCGCGCGCAGGACCCACAGCTATCTGGATCTCGACGCCGGCCTCGGCTTCGACTCCCAGATCGTCGTCAAGACCAACGCCCCGGAGCTGCTGCGCAGCCGGCTCGCGTCCGGCCACTGGGACGGCGCGCACATCGCGATGGGCACCAACGTCGACTGCTACCAGCGCGCCGAGGGCCGCTACCGCCTGATGCCCGGCATCATCTCGGCGCTGCGCGACCACGCGAACCCGTTCTCGATCCTGACCAAGGGCACGCTGATCCTGCGCGATCTGGAACTGCTCCGGCAGGCGACCGAGGTCACCGATGTCGGCATCTCCGTCTCGGTCGGCTTCGTCGACGACGCGCTGTGGCGCACCGTCGAGCCCGGCACCCCCTCCCCCGGGCGCCGCCTCGACGCCGTCCGCACCCTGAGCGAGAACGGCATCGACTGCGGCGTGCTGATGGCCCCCGTCATCCCGTTCCTCGGCGACCATCCCGACCAGCTGCGCGCCACGGTCCGCGCGATCGCCGGCGCCGGGGCGACCTCGGTGACCCCGCTCGTCCTCCATCTGCGGCCCGGCGCGCGGGAGTGGTACATGCAGTGGCTCGGCAACCACCACCCCCATCTGGTGCGGCGGTACGAGCGGCTGTACGCCGAGGGGCCCTACGCACCCAAGTGGTACCAGCGCCGCATCACCCGGTACGTCCACGAGCTGGCGGCCGAATTCGGCATCGGACCCTCGCACCGCGGCGCGGCCCGGCGGCTCCCGGTGCGGAAGGAACAGCGGGCGCCGCTCGACGGCCCCGGGCCAACCCAGCTGACCCTGCTCTGATCCGCCGGAACCGTCGCGTCGGTCCCGGCGGAGCCAACGCGGGCAAACGGGTCAACTCTTGACATAACAGGTCCTTCCTGGCGCGAATGCGGGGAGCATGCGGCGGGGGCTGCGCCACCCGCAGCCGTGTTTCCCCCACCACGGGAGGCCATATGACGAAACGTCCAGGAATTCTGTTCGCCGTCGGTGCGACGGTCGCCGGTCTGGTGACCGCCGCGCCGTCACCGGCAACCGCCGACAACGGCGCGCGGCCCGCCGCGACGAAGCTCGAATGGACCGACTGCGGCACCAAGTCCTATCCGCGGCTGCAGTGCTCATCGGTCAGTGCTCCGCTCGATCATGACGATCCGTCGGGCCGGCGGATCACCCTCGCGCTGTCCCGCATCCCGCACACCGCGAAGACCTTCCAGGGCCCCCTGCTCGTCAACCCGGGCGGCCCCGGGGGCAGCGGCCTGACCATGGCGGGATTCGTGGCGTCCTCGCTGCCGAAGGCGGTCGCCGCCCAGTACGACGTGATCGGCTTCGACCCGCGCGGCGTCGGCAGGAGCCGGCCGGCGCTGGACTGCGTACCGAACTACTTCGATCCGCTGCGCCCCGATTCGGTGCCGGACTCGCCCGGCACCGAGCAGGCCAACCGGAACCGGGCCCGTTCGTTCGCCGAGGCGTGCGGGCGCGCGTACCCGGATCTGCTGCCCCACATGGACACGGTCAGCGCCGCGAAGGACCTCGACGTGATCCGCCGGGCCACCGGCGCCCGGCAGCTCAACTACTTCGGGTACTCGTACGGCACCTACCTCGGCGCGGTGTACGCCAAGCTGTTCCCGGACCGGGTGCGGCGCTTCGTCCTCGACTCGAACGTCGACCCGGACGGTGTCTGGTACGACGACAACATCGGCCAGGACTACGCCTTCGACGCCCGCCACAAGGCGTTCGCCGCCTGGGTGGCGAAGCACGACTCCACGTACCGGCTCGGCACCGACCCGGCGGAGGTCGAGAGCGCCTGGTACGCGATGCGTGCGGCCGTCAAGGCGCATCCCGCGGGCGGGAAGGTCGGCCCGAGCGAACTGGAGGACACCTTCCTGCCGGGCGGCTACTACGACGGGTACTGGCCGCGTCTGGCCGAGGCGTTCGCCGCGTACACCAACGACGGCGACCAGAACGCGCTGGTGAAGGCGTACAAGAGGTTCGGCGCGGTCGACGCCGAGGGCGACAACGGGTACTCGGTCTACACGGCCGTGCAGTGCCGCGACGCCCAGTGGCCCCGGCAGTGGAACACCTGGCGCGGCGACAGCCGGAGGGTGCACGCCAAGGCGCCCTTCTTCACCTGGAACAACAGCTGGTACAACGCCCCGTGTGCCGACTGGCCGGTGGAACCGCTCAATCCGGTGCGTGTCTCCAACAGCGCGCTCCCGCCGGTGCTGCTCTTCCAGGCCACCGACGACGCTGCCACACCGTACGAGGGCGGCGTCACCCTGCACCGCAGGCTGCGCGGCTCCAGCCTGGTCGTCGAGCAGGGCGGCGGCAACCACGGCATCACGCTGAGCGGCAACGACTGCCTGGACACCTACCTGGCGGACTATCTCGCCAAGGGCATCGTCCCGCGCGGCGAGGGCAGCAGGGCCGACGCGGACGCGGTGTGCGCCAAGTCCCCCGACCCGCAGCCGCTGACCGGTGAGGCGGCGGCGAAGTCGGTACGGCGGGCGGCCTCCGGCAGCAGGGGCGCCGTCCTGCACGGGCTGCTCGGCTTCCGCGGCTGACCGGCCCGGCCCGCCTCGCGTACGGGCCGTCCCGGCGGATGCGCCAGGATGGCCCGTATGACGACACGGACCGCGCCCGCCGGAATACACGTCCGGGACATGACCGTCGACGACTGCGAGGCGGTCGCCCGGCTCCGGATGCGCGGCTGGCAGGCGGCGTACGCGGGACTGGTGCCGCGGTCCTACCTGGACGGCATGGACCACACCCTCGCCGAGGACGTGGAGCGGCGCCGGGCGTCCCTGGCCCGGGGCACCACGCTCGTGAACGTGGTGGCCGAACGGCCGGAGCCCGGAGTGATCGGCTGGGCCTGCTACGGCCCGTACCGGGAGAACGGCGGACCGTCGGCGCGGGGAGAGCTGTACGCGGTCTATGTGACGCCCGAACAGATCGGGACCGGGGCGGGCCGCGCCCTGATGGCGGAGGTGCTCGCCCGCGCCGCGGCGGACGGCTTCCCGGACCTGGCGCTGTGGGTGCTGAAGGAGAACGCCCGGGCCCGCCGCTTCTACGAGCGCGCGGGCTTCCGTCCCGACGGCGCCGAGGAGTCCTTCGAGGCGGACGGCGCGCTGGTGCCCGAGGTGCGGTACGTGCGTCCCCTCGGTGGTCCCGCCGCCTGACGGGCCCGGCGCTTCCTCAGGCCGTGTCCAGCCGGACGAGCGCGTCGCGGGCCGCGCCACCGAGCCTCGGGTGCGGCAGAGCGGCCGCCAGGAGCGGACGGGCCCGCTCGTCCCCCAGCTGCCCGAGCCCCTCCACACAGGCCAGCGCCACCCGCCAGTGCGGGTCGCCCGGGGCGAGCAGCCGTTCCAGGGTGCTCATCAGCGCCGGTACGGACTCCGGGGCGCGCAGCGCGGTGAGCAGCCGCACCGGGTGCAGGGCGTACGCGGTGCGCAGGGCGTTGGTCGCGAGGGCCGCGGCGGCCCGGGGTGTGCGGGGGTCGCCGAGGCACACCAGGGCGTGGGCGGCGGAGACACAGCGTTCCGGGTCGCGGTGGTTGAGCAGCAGGACCAGCGCCTCGAAGGCCCGCCGGTCTCCGTCGCAGCCGAGCCGGAAGGCGGCCATCTCGCGGGCCCAGAGAGGGCGTTCGCGTTCCACCAGGACGCGGGCCAGCTCCTCCCCGTCCTCGGCGGCGAGCAGTGCGCGGTACGCAGCCGACTCCCCCGCCGCGTCCGCCTCGTCAGCAAGCCGGTCCGCCAGTGACCGGAACTCCTCGTCCATGACCGTCAGCGTATCGGCGGGAACTCTGTGTATCGAGGGGCGGGGGAAATGTGGCATGGGGCACAGCGGCCGGGGGCTGGCGCGCTCGTTACCCGACAGTTAACCTCATGTGAGCGGGACACGATCCCCGCTTGCTCCGGTGGCCTGGTGACGCAGCCACCCGGAGTGCTTGTCGGTTCGGCAGTTTTGCGAGACGTGACTCCGGGACAGAGTCCGTCGCCCCTTCCGGGTCCTGGCGTGCTCATCGCGCCCCGCCCCGAGCACCACGACACGCAATTCCCGCACGTGTCGCGCCGGTTCTCCCTCTCAGCGCGCGCCGTGCTCCCTCACAGTCGTCACTCATTCTCTGGAGTCCCGTGATGGACACCCCTCTCAGCACCATCGCCGTCGTCGGTCTCGGCACCATGGGCACCGGCATCGCCGAGGTCCTGGCCCTCGCCGGCCACGAGGTCGTCGGCATCGACATCAGCGACGCGGCCGCCCGCCAGGCCGTCGCCGCCCTGGACGCCTCGACCGCCCGCGCCGTGCGGCGCGGGCGGATCACCGAGGAGGAGCGGGGCGAGGTCCTCGCCCGGTTCCGTACCTTCGCCGACCTCCGGGCCGCCGCGGAGGCGGAGCTGGTCATCGAGGTCGTGCCCGAGTCGTACGAGATCAAGCAGCAGGTCTTCCGGGAGCTCGACGGGATCGTCTCCCCCACCGCGATCCTGGCGACCGGCACCAACGCCCTGTCGGTGACCCGGCTGGCCGCCGAATCGCTGCGCCCCGAGCGTGTGCTCGGTCTGCACTTCTTCAACCCGGCACCGGCGATGAAGCTGGTCGAGGTGGTCTCCTCGGTGCTGACCGCGCCGCCGGCCGTCGAGGCCGTCACCGCGCTCGCCCGCAGCCTGGGCAAGGAGCCGGTCGCGGTCGGCGACCGGCCGGGCTTCGTCGCCGACGGGCTGCTGTTCGGTTACCTCAACCAGGCCGCCGCGATGTACGAGGCCAACTACGCCTCCCGGGAGGACATCGACGCGGCGATGAAGCTCGGCTGCGGCCTGCCGATGGGCCCGCTCGCCCTGCTCGACCTGATCGGGATCGACACCGCCCGCACCGTCCTGGAGGCCATGTACGCCGAGACGCACGACCGGCTGCACGCCCCGGCCCCGGTGCTCCGGCAGCTCAGCGAGGCGGGGCTGACCGGCCGCAAGTCGGGGCGTGGCTTCTACACGTACCTGGAGGCCGGCAGCCGGACCGTGGTGCCGGACGCGCTGACCCCGGGGGACGCCGGGTCGGCGGTGGCCGGGCGCACGGTGCGTTCGGTGGGTGTCGCGGGTTCCGGGACGATGGCCTCGGGGATCGCCGAGGTCTTCGCCAAGGCCGGGTACGACGTGGTGCTCGCCGCCCGCGGCCAGGAGAAGGCGGACACGGCGAAGGGCCGGATCGCCAAGTCGCTGGAGCGTTCCGTCGCCAAGGGGCGACTGACGGCCGAGGCGCGGGACGGGGCCCTGGCCCGGATCACCGCGGCCGGTTCGCTGGACGCCTTCGCCGATGTCGATCTGGCGGTGGAGGCCGTCGCCGAGGACCTGGCGGTCAAGCAGCAGCTGTTCGGGACCCTGGACAAGGTCTGCAAGCCGGGTGCCGTCCTCGCCACCACCACCTCGTCGCTGCCGGTCGTGGCGATCGCGCGGGCCACCGCGCGCCCGCAGGACGTGATCGGGATGCACTTCTTCAACCCTGCGCCGGCGATGAAACTGGTCGAGGTGGTCCGTACGGTGCTCACCGCCGACGATGTCCACGCCACCGTCCGGGAGGTGTGCGGCAAGGTCCGCAAGCACCCGGTGGACTGCGGCGACCGGGCCGGTTTCATCGTGAACGCGCTGCTGTTCCCGTACCTCAACAACGCGATCAAGATGGTCGAGGAGCACTACGCGACGCTCGACGACATCGACGCCGCGATGAAGCTGGGCGGCGGCTACCCGATGGGCCCGTTCGAGCTGCTCGACGTCGTCGGGCTCGATGTCTCGCTGGCCATCGAGAAGGTGCTGCACAGCGAGTTCCGCGACCCGGGCCTGGCCCCGGCCCCGCTGCTCGAACACCTGGTGGCCGCCGGCTGCCTCGGCCGCAAGACGGGGCGCGGCTTCCGCGAATATGCCCGGCGCTGAGCGGGCTCAGCCGGGAGCCGGGTGGGGAGGGCTGCTCGATCCGTCGGGCGGCCCGCCCCCGCGGGCGCACTCCCCCGACGTCATGCAGTACGTTCACACCATGTCCCAGCCCGCCAGGTCCCCCCGTGTCTCCGCCGCGCCCGACACCCAGGAAAGTGCCGCAGGCACGCGCGCCGCCGCCCAACGGCTCAAAATGCGCCGTGAACTGGCCGCCGCGGCGATGGAACTCTTCGCCACGAAGGGGTACGAGGCGACGACGGTCGACGAGATCGCGGGCGCCGCCGGAGTCGCCCGGCGGACCTTCTTCCGCCACTTCCGCTCCAAGGAAGAGGCGATCTTCCCGGACCACGACGACACCCTCGTCAGGGCCGAGGCCGTCCTCAATGCCGCACCGGCGCACGAGCACCCCCTCGACACCGTCTGCCGCGGCATCAAGGAAGTCATGAAGATGTACGCGGCGAAGCCCGCGGTCTCCGTGGCCCGTTACAAACTGACCCGCGAGGTGCCCACCCTGCGCGAGGCGGAGATCGCCTCGGTGGCCCGCTACGAGCGACTGTTCACCCGCTACCTGCTGGGCCACTTCGACGAGCGCGACCACCATGTCGGCAACGACGACCCGCTGCTGGCGGAGGTCGCGGCGTCCGCCGTCGTCACCGCGCACAACCATGTACTGCGCCGCTGGCTGCGGGCGGGCGGCGAGGGCGATGTGGAGACGCAGCTCGACCATGCCTTCGCGATCGTCCGCGACACCTTCGGGACCGGCATCGGGGCCGGCCGCGCCGTCGGCGCCGAGCCCGCGAAGCAGCCGGCCGCCTCGGTGTCGTCCCAGGGCGAGGTGCTGGTCGCCGTGGCGCGCACGGACGCACCGCTCGACGAAGTGATGCGGACGATCCAGCAGGCGCTCCAGGACCGCTGAGCGGGGGGGCGTGCCGCCGGCACGCCCCCCACCGAAACCTGGTTGCCGCGCCCCCACGCCCATGCTGTGGTGGGCGGATGAATCGTGATCCCGAAGCACTGCTGGCCCTTTTCGACCGCGAGATGCGCGAGCACGCCCGCCCCGACGGCCCCGGCGTCCGGGTCGAGCGCACCGGCGACGTCGTACGGCAGGTCGGCGCGGCCGACGACTGGAACGGCGTCGTCTGGTCGGCCCCGGACCTGGACCCCGCGCGGACGGACGCGGTGATCGCGGCCCAGGTGGCGCACTACACGGCGCTCGGGCACGGCGAGTTCGAGTGGAAGCTGTACGCGCACGACCGGCCGGCCGGTCTGGCGCACCGGCTGCTGGCGGCCGGTTTCGAGGCGGAGGAGCCGGAGACCCTGCTGGTCGCCCCCGTCGAGGAGCTCTCGACGGCGGTGGAGCTGCCCGAGGGCGTGCGGTTGCGCACCGTGCGGGACGCGGACGACGTGGAGCTGATGGCCCGCGCCCATGAGCGGGCGTTCGGCTCGGACTGGTCGCGGCTGCGGCATCAGGTGCTGGCCAGGCTGGCCGAGGACCCGGACGGTTTCGTCGGCGTCCTCGCCATGGTGGGCGACGAGCCGGTGAGCTCGGCCCGGATGGAGCTGTACCCGGGCACGGGCTTCGCGGGGCTCTGGGGCGGCGGAACGGTCGAGGCGTGGCGCGGCAAGGGCGTCTACCGGGCCCTGGTGGCCTTCCGCGCCCGGATCGCGGCGGAGCGCGGGTGGCGCTACCTTCAGGTCGACGCCTCCGAGATGAGCAGCCCCATCCTCCGACGGCTCGGATTCGTGGCCCTGAGCACCACGACCCCCTATGTGTACCGGTCGCGCTGATCGATCATTCGCGGTTCTTTCCGGGGCGTATCCCCGCAGAACACCCTCCATGCCGCTCATCGGTGCCCTGCGGGTGACAAGTGAGAGAAATTGTTGGCACCGAGTGCCTTGCCAGGTGTCACGGAGTGCCATACGTTGAAGTTGTCCGGGCGGCCGGCGTGCCGGGATCTCTCGTACGCCGGCTGTCCCCGCAAGCGATGTGCCTGCGCGCCCGGACGCCTGCGTCACAGGCGAACCCTTCTGCTCCACAGAGCAAGCCGAAGCTTTGACAGCCGAACCGACGGCACCACCTCCACACCACACCGCTCCCCTCTTGCTCGCAGGGACTCCCAAGCGATCCCGCAGCGCCCCCATCCGCCGGAGGCACACCGTGAAGGAAATCCTGGACGCGATCCAATCGCCGGACAGCACAGCCGCAGACTTCGCGGCCCTGCCCATTCCTGAGTCGTACCGCGCGGTGACCGTGCACAAGGACGAGACCGAGATGTTCCACGGGCTCGCCACTCGCGACAAGGACCCCCGCAAGTCACTGCACCTCGACGAGGTCCCGGTGCCCGAACTCGGGCCGGGCGAGGCCCTGGTCGCCGTCATGGCGAGCTCGGTGAACTACAACTCGGTCTGGACCTCGATCTTCGAGCCGATGTCCACCTTCGGCTTCCTGGAGCGCTACGGAAAGCTCAGCGAGCTCACCAGGCGCCACGACCTGCCCTACCACGTCATCGGCTCGGACCTGGCCGGCGTCGTCCTGCGCACCGGTCCCGGCGTCAACGCCTGGCACCCCGGCGACGAGGTCGTCGCGCACTGCCTCTCGGTCGAACTGGAGTCCTCGGACGGCCACAACGACACGATGCTCGACCCCGAGCAGCGCATCTGGGGCTTCGAGACCAACTTCGGCGGCCTGGCCGAGATCGCGCTCGTCAAGTCCAACCAGCTGATGCCGAAGCCGCAGCACCTCAGCTGGGAGGAGGCCGCCGCCCCGGGCCTGGTCAACTCCACCGCGTACCGCCAGCTCGTCTCGCGCAACGGCGCGGGCATGAAGCAGGGCGACAACGTGCTGATCTGGGGCGCCAGCGGCGGACTCGGCTCGTACGCCACGCAGTTCGCCCTGGCGGGCGGCGCCAACCCGATCTGTGTCGTCTCCAGCGAGCAGAAGGCCGACATCTGCCGGAAGATGGGCGCCGAGGCGATCATCGACCGCACCGCCGAGGGCTACACGTTCTGGAAGGACGAGCACAACCAGGACCCGCGCGAGTGGAAGCGGTTCGGCAAGCGCATCCGTGAACTCACCGGCGGCGAGGACGTGGACATCGTCTTCGAGCACCCGGGCCGGGAAACCTTCGGTGCCTCGGTGTACGTGACCCGCAAGGGCGGCACGATCGTCACCTGCGCCTCCACCTCCGGATACAACCACGAGTACGACAACCGCTACCTGTGGATGTCGCTGAAGAGGATCGTGGGCTCGCACTTCGCCAACTACCGCGAGGCGTGGGAGGCCAACCGGCTGATCGCCAAGGGCAGGATCCACCCCACGCTGTCGAAGGTCTACTCCCTGGAGGAGACCGGCCAGGCCGCGTACGACGTCCACCGCAACCTGCACCAGGGCAAGGTCGGCGTACTGGCGCTGGCACCGCGCGAAGGACTGGGCGTGCGCAACGAGGAACTGCGCGAGCGGCACATCGACGCCATCAACCTGTTCCGTGACACACCGGCGGAGCGGACCGACAAGCACACCGGGAACGTCTGACATGAGCGGGCGTCAGAAGGACCGCCCGTGGCTCATGCGGACGTACGCCGGCCACTCGACCGCCGAGGCGTCCAACGAGCTCTACCGGCGCAACCTCGCCAAGGGCCAGACCGGCCTGTCGGTCGCCTTCGACCTGCCGACGCAGACCGGGTACGACCCCGACCACATCCTCGCCCGCGGCGAGGTCGGCCGGGTCGGCGTACCCGTCTCGCACCTCGGTGACATGCGCCGGCTGTTCCAGGACATCCCCCTGGAACAGATGAACACCTCGATGACGATCAACGCCACCGCGATGTGGCTGCTGGCTCTCTACCAGGTGGTCGCCGAGGAACAGGGGGCCGATCCGACCAGACTCCAGGGCACCACGCAGAACGACATCGTCAAGGAGTACCTCTCGCGCGGGACGCACGTCTTCCCGCCCGGTCCCTCGCTGCGGCTGACCACCGACATGATCACGTACACGGTCAACCGCATCCCGAAGTGGAACCCGATCAACATCTGCAGCTATCACCTGCAGGAGGCGGGGGCCACTCCGGTCCAGGAGATCGCGTACGCCATGTCGACGGCGATCGCCGTGCTCGACGCGGTCCGTGACTCGGGACAGGTGCCGAAGGAGAGGTTCGGCGATGTCGTCGCCCGCATCTCCTTCTTCGTGAACGCGGGCGTCCGCTTCATCGAGGAGATGTGCAAGATGCGCGCCTTCGGCCGCATCTGGGACCAGGTCACCCGCGAGCGGTACGGCATCACCGATGCCAAGCAGCGCCGCTTCCGCTACGGCGTCCAGGTCAACTCCCTCGGGCTGACCGAGGCACAGCCGGAGAACAACGTCCAGCGCATCGTCCTGGAGATGCTGGCCGTCACGCTCTCCAAGGACGCCCGCGCCCGCGCCGTCCAGCTGCCGGCCTGGAACGAGGCGCTGGGACTCCCGCGGCCCTGGGACCAGCAGTGGTCGCTCCGTATCCAGCAGGTGCTCGCGCACGAGAGCGATCTGCTGGAGTACGAGGACATCTTCGCCGGATCGCACGTCATCGAGGCCAAGGTCGACGAGCTGGTCGCCGAGTCGCTCGCCGAGATCGACCGGATCGAGCGGATGGGCGGCGCCATGGCGGCCGTGGAGTCCGGCTATCTGAAGTCCGAGCTGGTCTCCTCGCACGCCGCCCGCCGGGCCCGGATCGAGGGCGGTGAGGAGCGGATCGTCGGCGTCAACATCTACGAGACGACGGAGCCGAACCCGCTCACCGCGGACCTCGACGGGGCGATCATGACGGTCGACCCCGCCAACGAGGCCCGCGTCGTCGCCGCCCTGCACGACTGGCGCGACAACCGCGACGAGTCCCGCGCCACCGAGGCGCTGGCGGCGCTGAAGAAGGCCGCCGCGGGCACCGACAACATGATGGAAGCCACCGTGGAGTGCGCCCGCGCGGGTGTCACCACCGGCGAGTGGTCCTGGGCACTGCGCGACGTCTTCGGCGAGTTCCGGGCCCCGACGGGCGTCTCGTCCGCGCCGGTCGCGGTGACGGCCGAGGCAGGCACCCCACTGGCCCATGTCCGCGAGAAGGTCGCCCGCACCGCGGCCGACCTGGGTGCCGGACGGCTGCGGCTGCTGGTCGGCAAGCCGGGCCTGGACGGGCACTCCAACGGCGCCGAGCAGATCGCCGTACGGGCCCGCGACGCCGGTTTCGAGGTCGTGTACCAGGGGATCAGGCTGACCCCCGAACAGATCGTCTCGGCCGCCCTCGCCGAGGACGTGCACTGCGTCGGTCTGTCGATCCTTTCCGGCTCGCACGCCGAACTCGTACCGGACGTGCTCACCCGGCTGCGCGAGGCGGGCGCCGCCGACATCCCGGTCATCGCGGGCGGGATCATTCCGCCCGCCGACGCGTCGGCCCTGATCGGAGCCGGTGTCGCCGCCGTCTTCACCCCGAAGGATTTCGGTATCACGGAGATCATCGGCCGTATCGTCGACGAGATCCGGAAAGCGAACAAGCTCGACCCTCTGGAGGTCCCCGCATGACTGCCGTCAACCGCCTGCGTCCGCGCCGTTCGTGTCTGGCAGTGCCCGGCTCGAACCCGCGGTTCCTGGAGAAGGCCCAGGGCCTCCCCGCCGACCAGGTCTTCCTCGACCTGGAGGACGCCTGCGCGCCGCTCGCCAAGGAGGGCGCCCGGCACACCATCGTCGACGCGCTGAACAACGGCGACTGGACGGGCAAGACCCGGGTCGTGCGGGTCAACGACTGGACCACGCACTGGACGTACCGCGATGTCATCACGGTCGTCGAGGGCGCCGGCCAGAACCTCGACTGCATCATGCTGCCCAAGGTCCAGGACGCCGAGCAGGTCGTCGCCCTCGACCTGCTGCTCACCCAGATCGAGAAGACGATGGGCTTCGAGGTCGGGAGGATCGGCATCGAGGCGCAGATCGAGAACGCCAAGGGCCTGGTGAACATCGACACGATCGCCGCCGCCTCGCCCCGCCTGGAGACGCTGATCTTCGGCCCGGCCGACTTCATGGCGTCGATCAACATGAAGACCCTGGTCGTCGGTCAGCAGCCGCCCGGGTACGGCGCGGACGCGTACCACTACATCCTGATGCGCATTCTGATGGCGGCCCGTACGCACGACCTCCAGGCGATCGACGGCCCCTTCCTGCAGATCCGTGACGTGGACGCGTACCGCGAGGTCGCGGGCCGGGCGGCGGCGCTGGGCTTCGACGGCAAGTGGGTGCTGCACCCGGGCCAGGTGGACGCGGCCAATGAGGTGTTCTCGCCCTCGCAGGAGGACTACGACCACGCGGAGCTGATCCTCGACGCGTACGAGTGGTGCACCTCGGAGGAGGGCGGCAAGAAGGGCTCGGCGATGCTCGGCGACGAGATGATCGACGAGGCGAGCCGCAAGATGGCCCTCGTCATCGCGGGCAAGGGCCGCGCGGCCGGCATGCAGCGCACCTCCAAGTTCGAAGCTCCGGAGGCCTGATCATGCAGTTCGGACGCACATATGAGGAGTTCGAGGTCGGTGCGGTCTACAAGCACTGGCCCGGGAAAACGGTCACCGAGTACGACGACCACCTCTTCTGTCTGCTGACCATGAATCATCACCCGTTGCACATGGACAGCAACTACGCGGAGCGGACGACTGATTTCGGAAGGAACGTTGTCGTCGGCAACTACATCTACTCGCTGCTGCTCGGCATGTCGGTCCCGGACGTCTCCGGAAAGGCGATCGCCAATCTGGAGGTCGAGTCGCTGAAGCACGTCGCCCCGACCTTCCACGGCGACACGATCTACGGCGAGACGACGGTTCTGGACAAGACTCCGTCAAAGTCCAGGAGCGACCGCGGAATCGTTCACGTGGAGACCAAGGGGTACAAGCAGGACGGAACGCTGGTGTGCGTGTTCCGTCGCAAGGTGATGGTCCCCACCGAGACGTACATCAAGGAGCGCGGCGGCGAGCAGCCCGGCCGTCCCGAGCTGAACCAGCCGTCCCAGAAGAACGCGGAGAAGTAGCCATGACGCGACTCGCCCAGACCGCCGGTCTCAACGACGTCCAGCAGGAAATCCTCTCCACGGTCCGGGATTTCGTCGACAAGGAGATCATTCCGGTCGCGACCGGGCTGGAGCACCGTGACGAGTACCCCACCGAGATCGTCGAGGGACTCAAGGAGCTCGGCCTGTTCGGGCTGATGATCCCCGAGGAGTACGGGGGTCTGGGTGAGTCGCTTCTCACATACGCGCTGTGCGTGGAGGAGATCGCCCGCGGCTGGATGAGCGTGTCGGGAATCATCAATACGCACTTCATCGTGGCGTACATGCTCAAGCAGCACGGCACCCAGGAGCAGAAGGACACCTTCCTGCCGCGCATGGCGCTGGGCGAGGTCCGGGGCGCGTTCTCGATGTCCGAGCCGGCGCTGGGCTCGGACGTCTCGGCGATCACCTCCAAGGGCGTCAGGGACGGCGAGGAGTACGTCCTGAACGGGCAGAAGATGTGGCTGACGAACGGCGGCACGTCCTCGCTCGTCGCCGTTCTGTGCCGGAGTGACGAAGGCCACCCCGAGGGCACCGCCCCGCACAAGTCGATGACCACGTTCCTGGTCGAGAAGGAGCCCGGATTCGGCGAGGTCCGACCCGGACTCACCATTCCCGGCAAAATCGACAAAATGGGTTACAAGGGCGTCGACACGACGGAACTCATCATGGACGGGCTACGAATTCCGGCCAATCGGGTACTGGGCGGCACGACCGGCCGGGGGTTTTACCAAATGATGGACGGAGTCGAGGTCGGCCGGGTGAATGTGGCCGCGCGTGGCTGCGGTGTCGCACAGCGTGCATTCGAGCTGGGCGTTTCCTACGCCCAGCAGCGCCAGACCTTCGGAAAGCCGATCGCCCAGCACCAGGCGATCCAGTTCAAGCTGGCCGAAATGGCCACCAAGGTCGAGGCCGCCCATGCGATGATGGTAAACGCAGCGCGCAAAAAGGACTCCGGGGAACGAAATGACCTGGAGGCAGGGATGGCGAAGTACCTCGCCTCCGAATACTGCAAGGAAGTCGTCGAGGACGCCTTCCGTATCCACGGCGGTTACGGCTTCTCCAAGGAGTACGAGATCGAGCGCCTCTACCGGGAGGCCCCGATGCTGCTGATCGGTGAAGGTACCGCCGAGATCCAGAAAATGATCATCGGGCGCCGACTCCTCGAGGAGTACCGGTTCCAGGGGTGATTGTCCCTTTCGAGGCGATTTAGTCGCGAAGAAGATCACACCCTGTCATCCTCGGCCGGTGCCTTCAAGCCGTCCGACTCGGCTGCTGGCTTGCCCAGTTGTTGCTCGCAACCGATAACATCGCCGGAAAAGCCGCCGTCCCCCGTTGCCAGCGCGGCATCATCCGCTACGAAGGTCATCCATGCCCGACAGCCAAACCTCTGCATCACGCGGCGGGGTCCGCCTTGCGCGCGGAGCTTCGCCGTGGCTCCTCCCGACCGTCGCCACCGCGGCGCTCAGCCTCACCCGGGCCCGCAGGTCCGGACGCTGGGCCGCGGTCGCCGTGCCCACCACCGCGCTCGCGGCGGGCATGCTGTGGTTCTTCCGCGACCCAGAGCGCGAGATCACCCAGGGCCGGGTCATTTCGCCGGCCGACGGCGTGGTGCAGAGCATCATGCCGTGGAAGGACGGACGTACCCGCGTCGCGATCTTCATGAGCCCGCTGAATGTCCACGTCAACCGTGCGCCCCTGGCAGGCACGGTGACCTCGGTCGAGCACGTCCCCGGTGGGTTCGTTCCGGCGTTCAACAAGGAGAGCGAGAACAACGAGCGCGTTGTCTGGCACTTCGACACCGAACTCGGCGACATCGAGATGGTGCAGATCGCGGGCGCGGTAGCCCGGCGCATCGTCCCGTACATCCCGCAGGGCACGAAGGTGGAACAGGGCGAGCGCATCGGTCTGATCCGCTTCGGCTCGCGGGTCGACATCTACCTTCCGGAAGGTGTCGAGGTCGCGGTCGAGGTCGGCCAGGCCACCACCGCGGGGGTGACTCGAATTGACCGTGATTGATCCTGATACACAGGCAGGCTGGGTGCCCGAGTCGGAGTCCGAGGAGGACGCCGGCGAGGACATGCCGCTCTCTCTGCGGCTGTCGATAGCGGACACCCTCACTCTCGGTAACGCGACGTCCGGTTTCATGGCGGTGTACTTCACCACCACCGGAATCCTCATCCCGCACCTCACGGGCAGCGACGAGAGCGGCATGGCCCGGCACTCCGCGGCCACCGCCGTGATCCTGATGCTCCTGGCGGCGGTCTTCGACCTGTTCGACGGGCTCGTGGCGCGCAAGCTGCGCTCCTCGCCGATGGGTGCCGAGCTGGACAACCTCTCGGACCTGATCAGCTTCGGGCTCGCCCCGGCGTATTTCGTGCTGGTGTACGGCATGGTCGCGGACGACGCGCACCAGCGGGTGTCGGCGCTGGCGGCGATCGTGGTGCTGCTGGCGGTGGTGCTCAGGCTTGCGAGATTCTCGTGCGTGACCATGAAGGACGGCATGTTCCAGGGCATGCCGAGCCCCTTCGGAGCGCTCACGGTCGTCTCGATCGTGCTCCTGGAGCTGCCCTTCGTCCCGACGCTGCTCGCGATCGTCGGGGTGGCGTGGCTGATGGTCAGCCGGGTCGAGTACCCGAAGCCGCGGGGTGTCCTCGCGGTGGCTATGCTCAGCTGGATCGTGGCCGCGATGGGGCTCCTCGCCGCGTGGGCGTTCGACGCCCCCGGCGGTCAGCTGCTCCTCCAGACCGGCTGTGCGCTCCAGGTGGTCCTGGGTGCGGTCATCCCGCTCTTCGCGACCGCCCGGCGGGTGAACACCTTCCGCGACAACCGGCGCGAGGCACGGACGGCACAGCTGCCGTAGCGGTACGCAGAACACATGAGAAGGACCCGGGTGCTCCCCAGCACCCGGGTCCTTCCGCGTACGGCGCCCGAGGGCGGGGAACGGCCACCGGGCCACGGCGCCGAAGGCCGGTCCCGGTCTCCCGCATGATCTTCGTCCGGCGCGGCGTCCGGAGCTTGATCTGCTCCGGTACGGTCCACGACACTGGGTGCTCTTCGGCCCGGTCCATGAGACAGCGCCCTCCGCGGACACGGTCCGGGTGCGTCCACGGACGCACCCGGACCGGGGTCCACCGCTCGTTTCCAACTCGCCGACCGCATAACGGCTTTGGAGCGACGGAGACCATGACGACGAAGGACTCGGAACCTCGATGACAGACAACTCGGACATGATCGACTTCGTTCGGGAACGCCTCGCCGAGGAGGAGCGCATCGCACAGGCGGCGGGCGGCGACAGCTGGCGGTGTCCGGCCGATGTGCCCGGCGAGGTCCACGACCGGTCGGGGGCCATCGCGTTCAGCGTGCGGAATCACGGTTTCGACCAGCACATCGCCCTCCAGGACCCCGCGCGCACACTGCGCCGTATCGAGACGAGCCGGGTGCTCCTCGACGAGTACGCGGAGATCGCCCATCTGGACACCGACCGGCCCGAGCACGACTTCGGGTCCGGCCGGGCCGTGGGGCTGGGGTTCGCCGTACGGCAGCTGGCCGCGGAACACGCCGGCCACCCCGGGTACCGGGCCAGGTGGCTCCCCCGGTTCATCCAGTAGCGGCCCGGTACGGCCGGTGCCCGCGCAGGCGGGCACCGGCCGCGTCTCAGTGCTGTGTGCCCCGGGACGTACCCCGGAGTCCGGCCGCTGCGACGGCTGCTCCCAGAAGACAGAGGACGCCGGTGACGAGTACGGCGGTGTGCACACCGTTCATGAACGCCTGGCCGCTGCCCTCCACGACCGCTGCCCTGAACCCGGCGGGCATCCCGGACGAGACGGGTGCGATGCCCATGGCCACCGCGTCCCGGGACCGTTCCAGCCCGGCCGCGACGTCCGCGGGGACGCCCGCCCCGGTCAGCTCCCCGGTCAGCGTGGCGCCGACCCGGCTGCTGATCAGCGAGACCAGCACCGAGGTGCCCAGCGCGCCGCCGATCTGGAGGGCGGTGGCCTGGAGGCCGCCCGCCACACCGCCGTCCCGTACGGGAGCCTGGCCGACGACGGCGTCCGAGGAGGCCGAGAGCACCATGCCGACGCCCAGGCCGAGCGCGACGAACGGCGGCCACATCGTGGCGTAGGACGAACCGGTGTCCCAGCTCAGCATGCCGAAGGTCGCGGCGGCCTGGAGCAGCATGCCCAGCGGCATCGTGAGCCGGGGCCCGAAACGCCCGGTCAGCGCCGCTCCGAGCGGGGAGGCCACCAGCGAGGCGAGGCTGAGCGGCAGTGTGCGCACCCCGGCCTCCACGGGCGAGAAGCCGCGTACGTTCTGGAGGTAGAGCATCACGAAGAAGATCACGCCGAGCATCACGAAGAAGTTGAGCGCGGTGATGACGGTGCCGACGGTCAGTGCCCGGATGCGGAACAGCCGCATCGGCAGGAGGGGGTGCTCGATCCGGTTCTCGTACCAGCCGAAGCCGGCCAGGACGAGCACACCGGCGGCGAGGGCGCCCAGCGTGCCGGCCGAGGCCCAGCCCCAGGTCTCGCCCTTGACGACGCCGAGGACCACGCACAGCAGGCCGAGTGCGAGCAGGACGACGCCGGGTACGTCGAAGCGGTGGTGGCCGGCCCGGTTGTGGCTCTGCGGCAGTACGGCGGCGCTGACCAGCAGGGCGATCACGCCGATCGGGGCGTTGATGTAGAAGACCGACTCCCAGTCGACGTGCTCGACCAGGAGCCCGCCGACGATGGGGCCGAGGGCCGTGGAGACGGCCGAGACCATGGCCCAGATGCCCACCGCCATGCCGAACCTGCGCGGCGGGAAGGCGGCGCGCAGCAGACCCAGGGTGTTGGGCATGAGCAGGCCGCCGAAGAAGCCCTGCGCGGCCCGGAAGACGATGACGCCGTCGATCGAGCCCGACAGGCCGATGGCCACCGATGCGAGGGTGAAACCGACGATGCCGGCCATGTAGAAGGTGCGCCGCCCGAAGCGGTCGCCGAGCTTGCCGCCGAGGATCAGCGAGGCCGCCAGGGCGAGCAGGTAGGAGTTGGTGACCCACTGCAGATCCGCGGTGGAAGCCTGGAGGGCGCGGCCGATCCCGGGGTTGGCGATCGCCACGACGGAGGCGTCGAGCTGGACCATGAAGAGGCCGAAGGCGACCGCGAGCAGGGTCAGCCAGGGGTTGGAACGCCTGCCCCGGGACGGCTCCGCCGACGGCGCGGACGCGGCGGGCAGGGAGGAGTGATCCACGGTGGTGGACGGCATGGGTGTGCCTTGTCTGTCGGAAGGTGCTGGAAAGAAGGCGTCAGGAGCAGGGGCCGCTCCGCGGACGCGGGAGAGCGCCGGTAAACACGGGCACGGAGACGGCCGTGCGCGCGGTCGGTCGTGTCTCCTCGGCGGGGAGTGCGGGCTCTACTCCGCGGCGGGCGCGGGGCGCAGGTGGCGCGTGAGCGATGTCAGCGCACCGACGGCCTCACCGAGCGCGCCGAGCTCTCCCCCGGTGAGGTGGCGGAGGGCCCGGGCGATGTGCGCGCCCTCCAGATGCCGGACCTCGGCCAGCTCACGCCGGGCCCTGGGGGTCAGGTGCAGATGCGCGATCCGCTTGTCGCCGGTGTCCTGACGACGCTCCAGGAGCCCCTGCTCGGTGAGCTGGGAGACCAGGGCGCTGACGTTGTTCGGCCGCATCAGCAGGGCATGGGCGGCCTCACGGACGGTGACGCCCTCCTGCTGCGAGACGAAGCGCAGCAGCGCGAGCTGCCCCTCGGGCGGCTTGGGATGCTCGAAGTCCTGGGCGATCCGCCGGTCGAGGGCCCGGTTCAGCGCGGGCAGGCACTCCGCGAGCGCGAAGGCGACGCGGTCGAGATCCTGGGCGGACGCGCGGGAAGCGGGCATGCTCGTGAGAATAGATATGGTCCGATAGGTATGTCAAAGGATGTTCCGGTGGCCGAGGCCGCCGGAGACCGGTGCCCCGACCGTGCACCACGGACCTCCGGGTCCCTGCCACGCCCTCCTGCGGACGGCGGCGGGAGGCTAAGGTTTCAGAAGGGACGCATCGGACCGCTCAGGGACGCCATGCACCGACACAGCAAGGAACAGGACAGCGCCCAGGAACTCCTCCTCACCCTCGGGCGCCTCGTCGATCAGGCCCTGGAGAACATCAGGCGTCAGCGCGCCCGGGCCGAGCTGGGCCTGGCCCTCCAGCGGCACATGCTCCCCGCCGAGCTGCCCGACTTCCCGGGCCTCCGGATCGCGGCCCGCTACTCCCCCTCGCAGGACGGCCTGGCCGTCGGCGGCGACTTCTACGACGCGTTCGCGATGCTGGACGGGGCGGCGGGGATCGCCATCGGCGATGTGCAGGGGCACGGGGTGGAGGCCGCCGCCTTCATGGGCGAGGCCCGCGCCAGCCTCAGGGCGCTCGCCAGCGTCACGGTCGACCCCGGCATGGTGCTGGCCTGCGCCAACGATCTGCTGATCTCGCTGGGCGGCGATCTGTTCACTACCTGCTGCCTGGTCAGCGTCATCCCGGAGAGCGGCGAGCTGGCCGTGGCACGGGCCGGGCATGTGCCCATCGTGTGGGGCACCGACGACGGTGACTCCGGCGTCTCCCTCGACGCCGGTGGCGTACCCCTGGGCATTCTGCGCGACCAGCGCTACCCCGTGACCCGTCGGCGGCTGGCGCAGCCCGGGTACCTGGTCCTGCTGACCGACGGGGTCGTGGAGGGGCCGTCGTACCCGATCGACGAGGGGCTCGCCGCGGTGTCGGAGGTGGTCGGCGCGGCGGACGGGGCCGATCCCGGCGAGCTGGCCGCGCGGGTGATCGAGGTGGCGGACCTGACCGGTCACGACGACGATGCCGCCGTACTCGTCGTCCGCTACGACGGTGCACCGGACAGGCCCTGACACCTTCCCGTGCGCGGCCGGTGGCGCGGGGCCGGGAGGTACCCCGTTCACCGTCTTCGTGGGCGCGGTCCCGGCGCGCCCGTCCGGGCGGCGGGCGGCGGTGTGGTGTCTGATGCTGTGGTGGTGGACAGTGCACGGCTCCGGCAGCAGACGGCCAAGCTCCTGACGGTCCTCGCGGTGGCCGCCTGCTACTACGCGACGGCCCGTCTGGGGCTGCTCCAGCAACTGGTACGCGGTCAGGTCACCCCGCTGTGGCCGCCGACCGGGATCGCGTTGGCGGCGCTGCTCGTGTTCGGGCCGCGGATCTGGCCCGGAATCGCTCTCGGCGCGCTCGCGGCGAACATCCTCATCGGACCCTCCGTGCTGCCCGTGCTGGTCATCGCCGCCGGAAACACGGCCGCCCCGCTCTGTTCCTACTGGCTGCTGCGGCGCGCGGACTTCCGCGACGAGCTCGACCGGCTGCGGGACGCACTGGCGCTGGTCTTCCTGGGGGCGCTGGCCGGCATGCTGATCAGCGCGACCGTGGGAACCAGCACCCTGGTCCTCGCGGACGCGGTCCGGGCAGAGGATTTCTGGAAGACCTGGTCGGTCTGGTGGACGGGCGACGCCATGGGCGTCATGGTCGTGACACCGTTCCTGCTCGCCGTCCGCCGGTTCCGCCTGCCGTTCGGCATCGGCCCGGCCAGATGGGCGGAGGCCATCGCGCTGGGGGTGTGCACCCTGGCCGTCACCCTGCTGGCGACCGACGCCGGGGCTTCGCTGCTCTTCCTCGTGTCCCCGTTCCTGATCTGGGCCGCCTTCCGCTTCGAGCGCGCCGGCGCGGCGTGCTGCGCGCTGGGCGTGTCCACCCTCGCGATCCTCGCCGCCGGACGGATGGCGGGTCCCTTCGCGCACCACGGCCTGCTCACCAACATGGTCACCCTCCAGGCCTTCAACGGCTCCACCGCGCTCACCGCCCTGCTGCTGGCCGCGGTCGTCACCGAGCGCAACAGCACCTACCGCGAGATCAAGCGGCTCTGTACGCAGCTCGCCGAGAAGGTGACCCGACAGGACCCATGAATCACTCCATCGGTCCTGCGACGGGTGCGCGGACGGGCGATCCGAAGCAGGCTGATGGGCGACGGCACCGCGACAAGGGCAACCGGAAGCCGGTACTCCGGCGGATGGGCGCCGTAAGAGGTGGAGCCATGCCCCATGTGTCTGCGAATGTCCAGGTATCCCGCCCCGCCGACGAGATATTCTCGTTCCTCCGGGATCCGCGGAACCTGGCCGAGTGGTCCTCGACCATAGACCGGGTGATCGAGGGCCCGATCGCCACCGAACTGGGTGACGAGTACACCTGCAAGTTCCCGGGCAGACGGCGGGCGCACCGCCTGCGGTGCACCGCGAGCACCCCCGTCGAGTACCTGGCCTTCCGCGGTGCGGGCATGTGGACCCCACTGGGCCGTCACTCGCCGGAGCTGGAGTTCCGGCTGAGCCCGAACGGGGAGGGCACGACGGTCACCGTCTCGGTCAAGCCCCATCTGGACGGCGGCATGATCATTCTCGCGCCGTTCGTGATGATGGCCTGGCGCCGGGACCTGCCTACGGAGCTCGGGTGCCTGGCTGATCTGCTGAGCGGCGAGGGCGGCGCGGAGGCGGATGCGGTCGATCCGGGCGCCCTGCGTGACGGCCAGGACATGAGGGATGTGCGGGATGCAGGGGGCGGCCGGGACGCGTGGGATGTCCGGGACGCTCAGGACGTGAGGGGCATGAAGGACACGAGGGACGCAGGGGGCGGCTGGGACGGGGCACCCTCGGTGGGCCGGCCCGGCTGACCGGGACGACCGAGGCACTGGGCGAGCGAGGCGCTGGGCAGGGGTGGGTTCCGCTGTGCGGAGCCGCCCCCTGCCCGCCCGTCCCCGAAACCGGCCCGCCCCGCGGGCCCCGTCGTGTCCTCGGCCGCGGGGCTGCCCTGATCCCCGTGGGCCGGGTGCCGCGGGCTACAGCAGGAAGTCGCGTGCGATCGCCTCGGAGGCCCGTTCCAGCAGCGGCCCCGCCTGGGCCATCGAGACCGCGGGGTCCGGCTCCAGATCCGCGAGGGCGTACGCGCGACGGATGCCCGCCGCGGTCAGCGCCTCGGGCGGCAGGGCCAGTCGGCCGCAGACCGCCACGACCTCGATCCCCGCGGCGCGGGCCGCCGCCGCCACTCCCGCCGGAGCCTTGCCGTGGAGGGTCTGCTCGTCGAGCGAGCCCTCCCCGGTGATCACCAGGGTGGCCCGGGCCAGCGCCGGGGCGAAGCCGAGAACGTCGAGCATGACCTCGATGCCTGGGCGGAAGCGGGCGCCGAGGGCGACCAGCGCCCCGTAGCCGATGCCGCCCGCGGCTCCCGCTCCGGGCAGCGCGGCGTGCTCCGGGCCGAGGACGGACGCGTAGTGGGCGAGCGCCGCGTCGAGGGTCGCGATGTCGTCCTCGGTCGCGCCCTTCTGCCTGCCGTAGACCTCCGGGGCGCCCTTCGGGCCGGTCAGCGGGTTGTCCACGTCGCTGGCGAGGATCAGGTCCACCTCGGCCAGTCGCGGATCGAGTCCGGACAGGTCCGCCTCCGCCAGCTCGGCGAGGCCGCCGCCACCGGGGCCGACGGGCTTGCCGTCCGCGTCCAGGAAGCGGGCGCCGAGCGCGGCCAGCATGCCCGCGCCGCCGTCCGTGGTCGCGCTGCCTCCGACGCCGAACACGATCGTCCGGGCACCCGCGTCGAGCGCGGCGGCGAGCAGCTCGCCGGAGCCGTAGGTCGTGGCCGTGAGCGGGGCGAACACCCCTGCGGGCAGATGCTGGAGGCCCGACGCCTCGGCCATCTCCACCACCGCCGTGGTGCCCCGCACCGCGTACGCCGCGGTCACCGGGTCCCCGAGCGGGCCGGTCACCCGTGCCTCGCGGCGCTCGAATCCGGCGGCCACCGCCGCCGCCACCGTGCCGTCGCCGCCGTCCGCCACGGGCAGGGTCTCGACCCGCACGTCGGGGACGACGCGCCGCAGCCCGGCCGTCACCCGCTCCGCGACCTGCACGGCCGTGAGCGAGCCCTTGAACTTGTCCGCCGCGACGAGCACGCGTGCGGTCTCCATCACTGCTCCGTCCGCCACCTTGCATCCCTTGCTTTCGAACAGGCAGTCGCGCCGCCCCCGACCCTATCCGCAGCGGATACCCGCTGCCCAGAGCCGTCGTCGCTCCGCTTGCGCCCCCTGCCACTACGCTGCCCGCGTGACCACCACTGACTACGCCTCCTACATCGCCGGGCTCCCCCGGGTACTGGCCGCCGCGGCCACCGTGTTCCGGGACGACCGGGGCCGGGTGCTGCTCGTCGAGCCGAACTACCGGGAGGGCTGGGCACTGCCCGGCGGAACGATCGAGTCCGACGACGGCGAGGGCCCGCGACAGGCCGCGCGACGCGAGACCGCCGAGGAGATCGGCCTCGATCTGCGGCCCGGACGGCTGCTCGCCGTCGACTGGGCACGTGGCCCGCGGCGACCGCCGATCACCGCCTATCTGTACGACGGCGGAGTGCTGGACGAGTCGCAGTTGAAGGAGATCCGGCTCCAGGAGGAGGAACTGCTGTCCTGGAAGCTGGTCGAGCCCGAGGAGATCGACCGCTATCTGCGCGGGCCGCTCGCGCTGCGCGTGAAGGCGGCGCTGGAGGTGCTCGAATCCGGTGGTGGCGCGGTGGAGCTGGAGGACGGGTGCCCGGTGAACGGCTGACACGCGGGGGCCGGCGCCGGCCCCACGCTCCCCCGCTCGCCGCATACAGCCCGTATTCCCGTTGTGTCCCGTTGTGCTGACTTGCCGTCACCTGGTAGGCCGGTCGACGGCTGCCGGACTCGTGAGTTCATGTGCCATTGGTCCGCAGTGCACGCTCGACCGGCATCATCCGGACTCCACGACAGCGGAGGGATCATGCGTACGCACACGGGACACCTCGGCGGGCTGCTGGCCACGATCGTCGCAGCGTTCGCCTGTACGGCAGTTGTCGCCACGGCGTCGACGGCACTCGCGGAACCGGCGTCGGCCCCGGCCGCACACGGCAGGCTGCCGCTGTCGGTCGACGGCGGCGCCTGGCAGTCCGGCCACGTCCAGGGCATGGCCATCGACCGCCGCAAGGGCTTCATGTACTTCTCGATGACCAACCTGCTGGTCAAGACCGACCTCCGGGGCAACCCGGTCGGTTCGGTCACCGGATTCACCGGCCACCTCGGCGATCTGGACTTCGACGAGAAGGACGGCCGGGTCTACGGCTCCCTGGAGTACAAGGAGGCGAAGTCCTTCTACATCGCGATCCTCGACGTCGACCGCATCACCAGGATGGACATGGACGCCCAGTCCACGGGCGTCGTCTCGACCGTCTACCTCAGGGAGGTGGTGAAGGACTTCACCGCCGACATGAACGGCGACGGCGTCTTCGACGGCGACACGGGCAACACTCCCGACCACCGCTACGGTTGCAGCGGCATCGACGGTGTCGCGTTCGGTCCGGCCTTCGGCGACCGGCGCGGCAAGCGCGCCGAGAGGAAGCTGACGGTCGCTTACGGCGTGTACGCCAACACCGGCCGCACGGACAACGACCACCAGGTGCTGCTCCAGTACGACGTCACCCGGTGGAAGAAGTACGAGCGTCCGCTGACCGAGTCGGCCCCGCACACCAGCGGACCCGCCCATGTCGACGGCAAGTTCTTCGCGTACACCGGGAACACCAATTACGGTGTCCAGAACCTGGAGTACGACGGGCACAGCGGCAACTGGCTGATGGCCGCCTACAAGGGCTCCAAGCCCGGCTTCCCCAACTACTCGGTCTTCGCGCTGGACGGTGCGCGCAAGCCGGTGCGCAGCTGGGTGCGCGGGCAGCAGCGCCCGGAGCGCGGGCTGCTGCTCCCGCTGCTGCGCGAGGGCGCGCACGACAGCACGACCGGTACGTACGGGTGGCCTGCGCCGGGTCAGTACGGACAGTACGGCCTGGTCTCGCTCGACGACGGGCGGTTCTACGTCGCGAGGAGCGGCACCGTCCAGGACGGCGGCGTCACCAAGCAGACCGCGAGCGCCGTGCTGAACACCTGGACGGGCCTGACCCCGTCGCCGTTCACTCCCGCCGGCCCGGCGGCCTGACGTCCGCCACGGGGCAGACGGCTGCCCGAGGCCGAATCGGCCTCGCCGGAGGTGTCCGGCGCTGCGTACGCTCGCGGCATGACTCTCGTCGCGATCCTCAGCGGCGCCGGCATCTCCACGGACTCCGGCATCCCCGACTACCGCGGGCCCAACGGTCTCTGGCGCAAGGACCCGGAGGCCGAGAAGCTCGTCACGTACGACTTCTACATGGCCGATCCGGAGATCCGCCGCCGCTCCTGGCAGATGCGCCGCACCAGCGCCACCTGGGCCGCCGAGCCGAACGCGGCCCACCGCGCGGTGGCGGAGCTGGAGCGCTCCGGCACCCCGGTACGGGTGATCACGCAGAACGTCGACGGGCTGCACCAGCTCGCCGGCCTCCCCGCCCGCAAGGTCCTGGAACTGCACGGGACCGCGCGCAAGGTGGTCTGCACCCGCTGCCACGCCCGCTCCCCGATGGCCGAGGCGCTGGCCCGGGTGGAGGCAGGAGAGGCCGACCCGCCGTGCACGGTCTGCGGCGGCATCCTGAAATCGGCCACGGTCATGTTCGGTGAGCGGCTCGATCCGGTGGTGCTGGGCCAGGCGGTGTCGATCGCGAAGGCCTGCGAGGTGTTCGTCGCGGTGGGTACGACCTTGCAGGTGCAGCCCGCCGCGTCGCTGGCCGGGCTCGCGGTGGAGAACGGGGCACGGCTCATCGTGGTGAACGCGGAGCCGACGCCGTACGACGAGCTCGCCGAGGCGGTCATCCGCGAACCCATCGGCACGGCGCTGCCCGCGCTGCTGGAGCGGCTGGCCGCCGGAGCGAAGTCATGACAGGGCCCTCGTCCCTCGACCTCACCCGCGCCTCGTACGACACCGTCGCCGCCGACTACGCCGCACTGCTGGCCGACGAGCTGGCGGACAAGCCGTACGACCGCGCCATGCTGGCTGCCTTCGCCGGTCTCGTGACGACGGGCGGCGGCGGGCCGGTGGGCGATCTGGGCTGTGGTCCGGGCCGGGTGACGGCGGTTCTCCGCGACCTCGGGCTGACCGCCTTCGGCATCGATCTCTCGCCGGGCATGATCGCGGTCGCGCGCGAGACGTACCCGGATCTCGACTTCGCCGAGGGGTCGATGACCGCCCTGGACCTGGCGGACGACAGCCTGGCCGGTGCGCTCGCCTGGTACTCCCTGGTCCACACCCCGCCGGAGCAACTGCCGCGGTATTTCGCCGAGTTCCATCGCGTCCTGGCGCCCGGCGGCCATCTGCTCATGGCCTTCAAGGTCGGCGAGGAGTGTGTGCGCCTGGAGCGGGCGTACGGTCACGCGGTGACGCTCGACGTCCACCGGTTCGCGCCCGACGCGGTGGCCGACATGCTCGTGAAGGCCGGGTTCCGTGTGCAGGCCAGGCTGGTCCGTGAGGCGGACGAGCGGGAGAGGACCCCGCAGGCCTTCTTCCTGATGGTGAAGCCCGGGGCGCCGCGGAGAACCTAGCGTTCGAGTTCCTGCTGTACGCGGCGCGAGGGACGGAACGTGTACAGGTCGAGGATCTCCGGCGGGTCCGCCAGCCCCGGACCGCCCGCCCCGACCCAGGTGACGATGTCGGTCACGGCCTCCGGGTCGTTGACCAGACCGAGCCAGACCGGGCGGCCGCCCGCACGGCGGCCCTCGGACGAGGGCTGCACGACGATGACATTGGCCTGCTCGCAGGCGTCCAGGCACTCCACGGCGCGGACCGTGGCCGACTCGCCGAGCGAGCGCCGCAGCTCGGCGAGCTGGCCGGCGTGGTCCACGTCCGGGATCTTGGGCGTGCCGCAGCAGCAGCCGCGGCAGACGCTGACGGTGGGCCGCGGCGTCCCCCGGTCGGGGACGGGACGCCGGGTGCGGCGGCTCATGCGGGGACGCTTCCGGTGCGGGCGCGGATGATCACCAGGGGACTCTAACCGCCCCGGCCACCGGATCGAACATCTGCTCTCCCCCCGTGAGCGCGTGGGGTACAGTGGATGGCTGCGAAGGGGAGTAGCCCCGCAAACCGGTCGTCGACACACTGGAACCCCCGGGTTCCCGGTGGCCGGGCCCGTGGATGACCTCGGGCGGGCGAGACCTTCGGTCAGGTATGACACGCCCGCACCCCGTGGGCGCTGACGTCATGCCGGGCCGAGTGGTCCTCCGGAAGCCCGAGTGGCGCTTCGCGAAGGCCCGGGGCCCGGCTCCTACAGAAAGCCACCCGGAATGCACCTCGACCCCCTGGCGATTCTCACCGCCTTCGGGCTGATCTTCCTCGCGGAACTCCCCGACAAGACGATGTTCGCGTCGCTCGCCATGGGCACCCGCATGCGACCGCTGTACGTCTGGTTCGGCACGTCGTCCGCGTTCATCGTGCACGTCGCCATCGCGGTGGGGGCCGGCAGTCTGATCGGGCTGCTGCCCGACTGGATCGTCAAGCTCGTCTCCGCCTCCCTCTTCGCGTTCGGGGCCTTCATGCTGCTGCGCTCCGGCGGGGGCGATGACGACGACGAGGACGGCGCCCCGAAGACGGTGACCGGTTTCTGGCCGGTCTACTCGACCGCGTTCATGGCCGTCTTCATCAGCGAATGGGGCGACCTCACCCAGATCACCACGGCCAACCTGGCCGCCAGCAACGGCACCTGGTCCACGGCGATCGGGTCCGCGGCCGCCCTGATGTCCGTCTCGGCGCTCGCGCTGCTCGCCGGGCGCTTCATCGCCAAGCGCGTGCCGCTGAAGACGGTCCAGCGGATCGGCGGGCTCTGCATGCTGGGGCTGGCGATCTGGACCCTGGTGGAGATCTTCACCGGCTGACGGCACACCCGTACGGCACTTCGGAACGTGGGAACGGGCCAGGACCCTTCGAGGTCCGGGCCCGTTCTCGCGTCCGGGGGCGCGGGGCGTCGTCAGAAGAGTGCCGGGGTGTCGTTCTCCGTGCCCTTCTCGAAGGCCAGCAGCCGCTGCTTGCGGTCGAGTCCGCCGCCGTAGCCGGTGAGGCTGCCCGAGGCGCCGATGACCCGGTGGCAGGGGACGATGATGCCCACCGGGTTCTTGCCGTTGGCGAGCCCCACGGCACGTGAGGCACCCGGTTTGCCGAGGTTCTCGGCCAGTTCGCCGTACGAGCGGGTCTCGCCGTACGGAATCAGCTGGAGCTGCGCCCAGACGCCGCGCTGGAACGGGGTGCCGTCCAGGCGCAGCGGCAGATCGAAGGTGCGCAGTTCCCCGGCGAAGTAGGCGTCGAGCTGGCGGACGGCCTCGGTGAAGGGCCGCGGGTCGCGCTCGCCGAAGGTCTCCTCGGGCGGGCGGTGCCGCTGGCCGGTCATGTAGAGGCCGGCGAGGACCCCGTCGGTGGCGACGAGGGTGAGCGGACCGTACGGGCTGTCGACGACCGTGTGCTGCCTGGTCGTCGTACGCGGATGTGTCGCTGTCATGGCTGGGCTTCCCGGGCTTCCTCAGGTGGGCAGGTGGTTGATGGGGTGGTCGTCGACGGTCCACAGGTACTGGACCGCGTACGCCCGCCATGGGCGCCAGGCGACCGCGCGGGCGGTGAGCGCCGCCGGTGTCGAGGGGAGGCCGAGCTCCTCGGCCGCGCGCCGGATGCCGAGGTCGGTGGGGAGGAAGGCGTCCGGGTCGCCGAGCGCCCGCATCGCGATCACCTCGACGGTCCAGGGGCCGAAGCCGGGCAGGGCGGTCAGTTCGGCCCGTGACTGCTCCCAGTCGGTGTCGGTGCCCAGCCGCAGCGAACCGTCGGCGAGTGCGCCGACGAGGGTGGTGAGGGTGGTGCGGCGGCTGCGCGGCAGGGCGAGCCGTTCGGGGTCCAGACCGGCGAGTTCCCCGGGGTCCGGGAAGAGGTGGGTGAGGCCGCCCTCCGGATCGTCGACGGGCAGGCCGTGCGCGGTGACCAGACGGGCCGCGTGGGTGCGGGCGGCGGCGGTCGAGACCTGCTGGCCGAGCACCGCCCGTACGGCGAACTCGGCGCCGTCGACGGTACGCGGCACCCGTCTGCCCGGCTCCTTGCGGACCAGGGGCGCGAGGAGCGGATCGGCGGCCAGCTGCTCGTCGACGGCCACCGGGTCGGCGTCCAGGTCGAGCAGCCAGCGACAACGGCTGATGGCGAGGGTGAGATCGCGTGGATCGGTGAGGGAGAGACGGCAGGCGATGTGGTCGGGGTGCGGGGTGAGCGCGACGATGCCGTGTCCGTGCCGCAGGGAGAGCGTGCGGCGGTAGGCGCCGTCGCGCCACTCCTCGACGCCGGGGACGGCGGTCGCGGCGAGGTGGCCGAAGAGGTTGCTGGGGCTGAGCGGGGCCCGGTACGGCAGGCGCAGCGCTATCACTCCCGGCGTGACCGGTGGTTTCGCGGACCGGGTGGCGCGGCTGCGCAGCTCGCCGGGGGCGAGCGCGAAGACCGTGCGGACGGTGTCGTTGAAGGTACGGATCGAGGAGAACCCGGCGGCGAACGCGACCTCAGCCATGGGGAGTCCGGTCGTCTCGATGAGCAGCCGCGCGGTCTGGGCGCGCTGCGCGCGGGCCAGGGCGAGCGGACCGGCGCCGAGCTCGGCGAGGAGCTGGCGCTCGATCTGCCGGGCGGAGTAGCCGAGCCGGGCGGCGAGCCCGGGGACGCCCTCGCGGTCGACGACACCGTCCCGGATGAGCCGCATCGCGCGGGCGACGGAGTCGGCGCGGGCGTTCCACTCCGGGGAGCCGGGGCTGGTGTCGGGCCGGCATCGTTTGCAGGCCCGGAATCCGGCCTGCTGGCAGGCCGCGGAGCTGGGGTAGAAGGTCATGTTCTCGACCTTGGGCGGTACGGCCGGGCAGCTGGGGCGGCAGTAGATCCGGGTGGTCAGGACCGCCGTGAAGAACCAGCCGTCGAAGCGGGCGTCCTTGGACCGGACGGCCCGTACGCAGCGCTCGGTGTCGGTGTACATGGCTCAAGCATCCGCCACCCGGGGCACGAGGGCTGGCGAGAATCCGACATGGACGTCACGCTGCCAGGACTTCTCCGCGCCCCTGCCCCCGCGAGGGCCCCGGCGCCGGTGCGGCCGCCGGGGCTCCGCCGGGTCGCGCCGGCGCCGGGGGTCACCAGGAGGACTTGGTGACCCCCGGCAGGAATCCGGCATGGGCCTGCTCGCGTGCCCGGACGCGGGACAGACCGAACTTCCGCAGGTGACCGCGGGGCCGCCCGTCCACACCGTCCCGGTTGCGCACCCGGGTCGCACTGGCGTCACGCGGCTGGCGACGGAGCTCGTCCGCGGCGGCCCGGCGTTCGGCGTCCGTGGCGGAGGGCCTGCGGATGACCTCCTTCAGTCCGGCGCGGCGGGCGGCGTACCGCTCGACTGTCGCCCGGCGCTTCTCGTTCTGCGCGATCTTGCTCTTCTTGGCCATCAGACCTTCACTCCCCTGGCGCGGACGCGGGCGACGGCCGCCTCGATCCCGATGCTGTCGACGGTCCTGATCGCCCTGGCGGCGAGCGTCAGGCGGACATGCCGGCCCTCGCTCGCCAGCCAGTACCGCTTGCGCTGGATGTTGGGGTCGAAGCGGCGCGAGGTGCGCCGGTGCGAGTGGGAGATGGTGTTGCCGAAACCCGGCCGGGCGCCGGTCAGTTGGCAATGGGCGGACATGGTGCTGCCTGCTTCCCGTGGAGAACCACTTGTTGGAAATGGAAATCATTGCCATATAGTAGCGGTCATGGCTCGCAACGAACTGCGCCCGGTCGTCAGGCTCCGCTCCACCGCCGGAACCGGTTACACCTACGTCACCCGCAAGAACCGCCGGAACGACCCGGAGCGGATGGTGCTGCGCAAGTACGACCCGGTCGCCCGCAGACACGTCGGCTTCCGCGAAGAGCGCTGACCCGCCCCCCCACTTCCTCCGATCGAGAAGGACACCTTCATGAAGCCAGGAAACCGCGCCGCGTACGGTCCCGCCGCTCCCCGGGACGGGGCGAACTGATGCGGGACGAGGGCCGGTTGCCCGTCGTGATCGTCGGTGGGCTGCACTCCGACGCCCGCAGGGAGGTCGTGGACCGGCTGCTGCGCACCGTCCCCGGCAGCGTCGCGCTCCACCACGATCTGACCGCCGCCGCCGAGGGCACCGTGCGGCGCCTCGTACGGGACGCATCGGGCGAACTGTCCCGCGGAAGGGCCCCACTCGTCGACGACTGCGCCTGCTGCGCGCTGCGCGAGGACCTGGTTCCGGAGCTGGCGCGACTGGCCGCCGGCGGGACGGTCCGGCTCGCGGTCGTCGAGCTGTGGGACTCCATGGAACCCCGGACGATGGCCGAGGTCGTCGTCGCGCACGGCGGCGACGTACTCGAACTCACCAATGTGATCACGGCCGTCGACCCCGCTCTCGTGCTGCCCTGCCTCGGGAACGGTGACGATCTGGCCGAGGCGGGCCTCGCGGCGGCCGCCACGGACCGGCGGACCGTCGGCGACACCTGGGCACGACAGCTGGAGTACGCGCCCGTGCTCGCCGTCGTCGACGGCGGGGCTGCCTGCGACGAGGACCGCGCGCTGCTCGCCCAGCTCCACCCGACGGCCCGTCAGATCCCGGCCGGCTCGGCCGAACTGGGCCGCGTCGCCTTCGCCGGCTTCGACGTGGAAGCGGCGGCGGCCGCCCAGCACCCCGCGTGCGCGCTGCTGCCGCAGGAGGCGGACGAGTCGGGGGTCGCCACGCTCGTCTGGCAGCGCCGCCGCCCCTTCCATCCGGAGCGGCTCTTCCGGGCGCTGGAGGACCTGTGCTGTGCGGCCGCGCGCAGCCGGGGCCGCTTCTGGCTCGCCGACCGCCCCGACACCCTGCTGGCCTGGGATGCCGCGGGCGGTGCGCTCTGCGTGGAGAGCGCGGGCCCGTGGCTGGCCTCGCTGCCGGACGCGGCCTGGGACCTGGTGCCTCCCGTCCGCAGGGCGGCGGCCGCCCTGGACTGGCATCCCGAGCACGGCGACCGGGGCCAGCACCTCGTCTTCACCTCCCCCGGCCTCGACCGGGCCGGGCTGACCGGGCTCCTCGAATCCTGTCTGCTCACCGACGCCGAGTACGCCGCGGGGGCCGAGGCGTGGAAACGGCTCCCGGCCCCCTTCGGCTCGTTCCTCGACCCGATCCCCTGAACCCGGGTCAGTCGGAGGAGTGCAGCCAGGCCAGAGCCGCGACGGCCAGAGCCTGCACTCCCGTGCTCAGGGTGGGTTCGACGAGCGGGGCGAAGTGCGGGGAGTGGTTGCCCGGCAAGGTGTCGATGCGGTCCTCGGCGAGGGCGGTGAGGACGGTTTCGGGTTCCAGGCCGCCCCAGAACCAGAACACGGTCGGCACGCCGATCGCCTCCCCGAACACGCCCACGTCCTCGCTCGCGTTGACCTGCGGCATCGGCATGATCCGCTGCGCCCCGAAGTGTTCGGTGAACGCGGCCACCGTCGTCTTCGTCGCCTCCGGCTCGCTGACCAGCGCCGGGGCCGCGCTGAACCAGGTGAGTTCGGGGTCCTTCCGCGCACCGCTCGCCTGCGTCTCGGCGGTGACGACGCGTTCGATCGCGGCACGGACCAGGGCGCGTACGGCCGGGGAGTAGGTGCGGATGTTGATGCCCAGTTCCGCGGTGTCGGGGATGATGTTGTCCTTGGTGCCGGCCTGCAGGCGGCCCACCGTCACCACCGCGGACTCGGCGGGCGGCACCTCCCGGGCGACGATGCCCTGGAGCCGGGTGACGACATTGGCCGCCATCAGCACGGGGTCGATCGATGCCTCGGGGCGGGAGCCGTGGGCGCCGCGGCCGTGCAGTGTCACGTCGAGGGAATCCGCGGCGGCCATCACCGTTCCGGTGCCGTAGCCGATGAACCCCGCGGGCAGCGGGGCCACATGCTGCCCGAGGACGATCCGCGGCCTGGGGAAACGCTCGAACAGTCCGTCGTCGACCATCGCCCGCGCACCGAGCGCGAGTTCTTCGGCCGGCTGGAAGACCACCAGCAGGGTGCCGCTCCACCGGTCGCGGGCGGCGGCGAGCAGGGTGGCGGCGCCCACCAGGCACGTGGCGTGCATGTCGTGCCCGCAGGCATGCATCACCGGCATCTCCCTGCCCTCGTGGTCCACCGCGCGCGCCGTGGAGGCGTAGGGCAGGCCGGTCTTCTCCTCGACCGGAAGCGCGTCGAAGTCCGCCCGGACCATCACGACCGGGCCGTCCCCGTTGCGCAGCACCCCCACCACACCGGTACCACCGACCTGCTCGGCGACCGTGTCGAAGCCGGCGTCCCGAAGGCGTTGCGCCAACACTCCGGCCGTCCGGGTCTCCTGCAGGGACAGCTCCGGGTGCCGGTGCAGATCCCGGTACAGACCGGCCAGGTCATCGGCCATGTCCCGCGCTGTCCTGGTGACGAACTCGATCATCAGTGGCCCTCTCCGTCCTTTGTACTCCGCAGCCTTCGGGCCCGCGACACGTACGGACTCCCCCCGGCTCCGCCCCGCCGCACATACCCGGTGGTCCTCCCCGCCTCTCAGCCGAGCTGTGCGGCGAACGCCTCGTAGGCCCGCTCGTCGAAGAGGACGAACCTGACTTCCTCGACGGCCGTGCGGGCCGCCCGCACCGTCTCCACGGCGATGCGCGCGGCGTCGTCCAGCGGCCAGCCGTACGCACCGGCCGAGATCGCGGGGAAGGCCACGGTCTTCGCGCCGAGTTCGTCGGCGACGCGCAGGGACTCGCGGTAGCAGGACGCCAGGAGGGAGGGATCGCCGGCGGAACCCCCGTACACCGGGCCGACGGTGTGTACCACCCATCGCGCGTCCAGCTGCCCGGCCGTCGTGGCGACCGCCTGGCCGGTGCGCAGGCCCTTTCCGTAGTGCGAGGCGCGCAGCTTCCGGCACTCGGCCAGGATGTCCGGGCCGCCGCGCCGGTGGATCGCGCCGTCGACGCCGCCCCCGCCGAGCAGGGAGGAGTTCGCCGCGTTGACGATGACATCGGCGGACTGCAGGGTGATGTCGCCCCGGACCAGGGTGACGGTGACGCCCTCGGGTGTACGCATGGCGGACATCATGCCCTGTGCCGTCTCAGGCCGCCCGCAGACGCCGCCAGACCGCCCTCGCCGCGTGGTGGCCCGACATGCCGTGCACCCCGGGGCCGGGCGGGGTGGCCGAGGAGCACAGGAACACCGCCGGATGCGCCGTCGCGTACGGCACGCGGGCGAGCTTGGGCCGGAGCACCGTCTGCAGACCGGAGAACGCGCCGCACGCGATGTCACCGCCGACGTAGTTGGCGTTGCGCTTCGCGAGCTCGGGCGGTCCGGCCACCGCGCGGGCGAGCACCAGGTCGCGGAACCCGGGGGCGAAGCGCTCCAGTTGCCGCTCGATGACATCGGTGGCGTCGCCCTCCCATCCCGACGGGACATGTCCGTACACCCAGAAGACATGACGGCCCTCGGGCGCGCGGGACGGGTCGACCAGGCTGGGCTGTGCGGTGATCAGGAACGGCACGCTCGGGTCGCGTCCCGTCACCGCGGCCGTCAGCGCGGCGTCGATCTCGCCGGCCGTGGGGCCGATGTGGACCGTGCCGGCCCGGCGGGCTTCCTCGGCGGTCCAGGGGACGGGACCCGACAGGGCGTAGTCGATCTTGAAGCAGGACGCGCCGTACCGGTAGCCGCGGTAGGCGTGGCCCAGGCCGGCGATGCGGGCGAGGGCGGTGGGCGAGGTGTCGAAGACGTAGGCGCGGGCGGGCGGGAGCTCGTCGAGCCGCTTGACCTCCGTGCCGGTGCGGATCGTGCCGCCCTGTTCGCGTATGTACGAGGCGAGGGCGTCGGAGACGGCCTGCGATCCGCCGCGCGGCAAGGGCCACCCCTTCTCGTGCGCCGCCAGGGCGAACAGCAGGGCGATCCCGCCGGTCGCCAGGCCGCTGGTGGGTGCGATGGCGTGGGCGGCGAGCCCGGCGAACAGGCCGCGCGCCTTCGCGCCGCCGAAGCGGCGGGAGAGCAGTGAGGCGGGCTGGAGCGCGTCGAGACCGAAGCGCACCCAGCGGTAGGGATCACGGGGCAGCCCGTCCCACGGGGTGCGCAGGAAGTCCTGGGCGAGGGTGTCCCAGTGGCCGAGGTAGGGGGCGACGAGCCTGCGGTAGGCCCCCGCGTCGCGGGCGCCCAGCGACATGGCGCTCTCCCCCACCGAGCCGGTGAGCACGGCGGCCGTGCCGTCCGGGAACGGGTGGGCGAGCGCCAGCTCGGGCTGGAGCCATTCCAGGCCGTGCCGGGCGAGCGGCATCGCGTCGAACGCGGGCGAGCCGATGCCCAGTGGGTGGACGGCGGAACAGGGGTCGTGGCGGAAGCCGGGAAGGGTGAGCTCCTCGGTACGGGCGCCGCCTCCGACGGTCTCCTCCGCTTCGAAGACCTCCACGGCGAAGCCCCGGCGGGCCAGTTCGGCCGCGGCGGTCAGCCCGTTGGGGCCCGCCCCCACGACGACTGCATCGAGCATCGACGGCACCTTCGGACTCCTTCGTCAGCCGGCGGCCAGGACACCCAGGATATTCCGCGGCACCGACAGCACGGTCGCGGGTAGGGTCACCCGGCGATGAACACACCGAACTCACGGACCGCGCCCGTGGCGGCCCACGAAGCCGTCGTCCCCGCCCACATCGCCGGCATGGCGTCCCGGCTCACCGCCGTGTCCGGCATCCGGGCCGTCTCACTGGGCGGCAGCCGGGCCCGTGGCACCCACCGCCCGGACTCCGACTGGGATCTGGGCGTGTACTACCGGGGCACCGTCGATGTGGCCGCGCTGACCGCGCTGGCGGCCGAGGTACAGGGCTGCCCCGTCGAGGTCGCCGGTCCCGGCGGGTGGGGGCCCTGGGTCGACGGCGGGGCCTGGCTGCGGGTGGACGGTGTCCCGGTGGACTGGATCCTGCGCGATCTGGACCGGGTGGAGGCGGTCTGGGCGGACTGCCGCGAGGGGCGCTTCGAGGTGGGCGTACAGCCCGGCCATCCGCTCGGCTTCTGGTCCCCCGCCTACCCCGGCGAGGTGGCGCTGGGGCGCGTGCTCTCCGATCCGCAAGGGGAGCTGACGGCACTTCGGAACGAGACCCGCACCTATCCGGAGCCGCTGCGCACCGCGCTGGTCGAGGCCGCGTGGGAGGCGGAGTTCTCGGTGGCGGCCGCCCGCAAATCGGCTCCCGGCGGTGACCTGCTCCATGTCTCCCTGTGCCTGTCACGGGCGTTCGGCATCCTCGCCCAGTCCCTCCACGCCCACCACCGCACCTGGTGTCTGAACGAGAAGGGCGCGTCGGCCGCGGCAGCCGCTCTGCCGGACACCCCGGCGCACTTCACCGAACGGATCGGCGCGGCGCTGCGGGGGCTGGACGAGGAGGCGGTGGAGATGGCCGCGGAGATCGTGCGGGACGTACGGACGGCCTGCGGCGGATGAGGTGAGCCGGCGAGAGGAGCGGTGAGGCCCGGCGCGCTCAGTCCCGCCCGATGGCGGTCACGCAGCGGGCGAGCAGGGCCCGCAGGGCGTCCCGCTCCTGCGGGGCGAACTCCTCGGCGAGCCGGCGCTCGATCCGTACCGCCTGCTCGTCGGCGAGCCGGAGCGTTTCGCGGCCCGCCTCGGTGAGCCGGGTCTCCAGCATCTTCCGGTGCCAGGGGTGCGCCGTGCGGACGACCAGACCGCGCTCTTCGAGGTGTTTCAGTACCGCCGCCATCGCCTGTGGGGTGACCAGGCAGGCCCGCGCCAACGCGGCACCCGGTATGCCGGGGTTGTCGGCGAGGGCGAACAGCGCCGCGTACTGGGCGACCGTCACGCCCGCCGCGTCCCTCAGCGCGGCGCTCTTGGCCGCCATGAGGGCCTGTTCCGCGCGCTTGATGTCCGCGCCCAGGCGTTCGCCGGCGGTCATTCCCGATCCCATGGCGGCGAGCGTACAGGCAGGGCCCGGCCATCGATCAGGCATGGATGCAGTATCAAGACCTTGATATAACTCAGACCATGGAGACTCGACGGGATGCCGTCTTCGACAAGACCGTTCTGATCACCGGTGCCACCCAGGGAATGGGCCGCAGTCTCGCACTCGACCTGGCCGGCCGGGGTACGACGCTGCTGCTGCACGGCCGGGACCGGGCCCGCCTGGACGAAGCCGCCGCCGAGGCCCGTGCGGCCTCGCCCGGGACCGACGTGCGCACCTTCCTCGCGGACCTGGCCGACCTGGACCAGGTCCGGGCCATGGCCGCACGGATCCGCGAGCGGGAGCCCCGGCTCGACGTCCTGGTCAACAACGCCGTGGTGGGTGGCGGTGCCGCCCCGCTCCGGCGGGAGCTGAGCCGTCAGGGCCATGAGCTCCGGTTCGCGGTCAACTGTCTGGCGCCCTGTCTGCTGACCCGTGAGCTGCTGCCGCTGCTGACCGCGTCCGCGCCCGCACGGGTGGTCAATGTGGCCTCGATGGGCCAGGCCCCCGTCGATTTCGACGACGTCATGATGGAGCGCGGCTACGAGGGGCTGGAGGCGTACTGCCGCAGCAAGCTCGCGCTGATCATGGCGACCTTCGATCTCGCCGACAGGACGGCGGGCAGCGGGGTCACGGTCAACGCCCTGCACCCGGCGCATCTGATGGACACCCCCGGCGTGCGGGAGTACGGACTCACGCCGGCCGTCCCGGTCGAGGAGGGTGTCCGCCCGACCGTCCGGCTGATCACCGATCCGGCCCTGTCCGATGTCACCGGCAGGTATTTCGACCGCTTCACGGACACGGCCGCCCATGAGCAGGCGTACGACCCTCGGGCCCGCGCCCGGCTGCGGGCACTGACCCGTGAGCTGCTCGCCTGATCGGGGTCCGTCCGGTCAGGCCCCGTCGCGGAGCGCGTGCAGGACGCGTTCGACGGTCGCCCCGTCGCGGGCCGCCGTGAACGGCAGGACGTTGCCGCCGGTGATGCGGAACGGCTCGCCGGAGAGGGTGGCGTGGGCGCCGCCCGCCTCGGTGACCAGCAGCAGGCCCGCCGCGTGGTCCCAGGCGTACTCCCAGTTGAAGGCGATCGCGTCCTGGTCGCCGCGGGCGACATCGAGGTATTCGAGGCCCGCCGACCCGCAGGGACGGGCGTCGATCCCCTCGGTGCGCAGACCGAGCAGGGCACGCTTCTGGGCGTCGGTGGTGTAGTCGGGGTGCGACATCGCCACGCTCAGAACGGCCCCGGGCGCGGGCGAGCCGGAGCGTATCCGCCTGCCGTCGAGGGTGGCGCCGCGGCCGCGCACCGCGACCGCCATCTCGTCCAGGGCGGCGGCGTACGTCCATGAGGCGAGGAGTTCGCCGCGGTGGGCGAGGGCGACCAGGGTGCAGAAGCCCGGTTCGCCTCGGACGAACTGCCGGGTGCCGTCGACCGGGTCGACGATCCACACGGGCGCGTCGCCGCCCAGGGCGTCGTACACCGCCGGGTCGGCGTGGACCGCCTCCTCGCCGACGACGACCGAGCCGGGCAGGAGCGCGGTCAGGGACGCGGTGAGGTGTTCTTCGGCGAGGCGGTCGGCGGTGGTGACGAGGTCGTGCGGGCCGCTCTTCTCGACGATCTCGTGCGCGGCGAGCTGCCGGAAGCGCGGCATGATCTCGGCGGCGGCCGCTGCGCGTACCGCCGCCTCGACCTCGGTCAGGTCCCCGGTGAGGAATTCATCGATCATGCCTCCAGCCAACCATGCCGCTCCGGGGAACCGACGACCTGGTCATGTCGGGAAAGTGGCCGCTCAGCGTCCTACGGCGTACCCCTGCATGCCTCGCGGGTTGGCGGCCGCGGACAGCACCCCGGTCTCCGGGTCGCGGGCCACGGCGCACAGCCGGCCCTCGGACCACGGGGCGCCGACGGTGACGTCATGGCCGCGGCGGCGCAGTTCCGCGACGGTCTCCGGGTCCATGCCGGCCTCGACGGTGACGCTGCCGGAGCGCATCCCGCGCGGGAAGAAGGAACCCGGGAAGCTGTCGTTGTGCCAGTTCGGGGCGTCGATGGCGCCCTGGAGGTCGAGTCCGCCGCGCACCCCGGCGCGCAGGGCCACCGCCAGGAAGAAGTGCACCTGCCACTGGTCCTGCTGGTCGCCACCGGGCGTACCGAACGCCATGACGGGGACGCCGTCGCGCAGGGCCAGGGACGGGGTGAGGGTGGTGCGGGGGCGGCGGCCGGGGGTGAGGGAGTTCGGCAGGCCCTCGTCCAGCCAGGCCATCTGGAGCCGGCTGCCGAGCGGGAATCCGAGCTCGGGTACGACCGGGTTGGACTGGAGCCAGCCGCCGCTGGGCGTGGCGGAGACCATGTTGCCCCAGCGGTCGACCACGTCGACATGGCAGGTGTCACCGCGCGTGGTGCCGTCGTTGGCCACGGTCGGCTCGCCGGCGCCCGGTGCCGGGATGTCCATGGCATCGGGGCCGGTTTTGCCGGAGGCGACCGCGTGGGCGTGGCCGCTGAGCACGGGGGTGCGGCCGTCCGGGCTGCCGGGGCGCAGCTCGTGCGAGGCCTCGGCGCCGATGAGGGCGCGGCGCTCGGCGTTGTACGGCTCGGAGAGCAGGGTGTCGAGCGGTACGTCGGCGGCGTCGCCGTACCAGGCCTCGCGGTCGGCCATGGCGAGCTTGCAGCCCTCGATGAGCAGGTGCACATAGTCGGCGCTGCCGTAGGGCGGCAGTTCCGCGGGGAGCAGGGCGAGCTGCTGGAGGAAGGCGGGGCCCTGGCTCCAGCCGGCCGCCTTGGCTAGCGTCCAGCCGTTCCAGTCGTACGTGGCGGGTGCCTCGTACGACGCGGACCAGCCGGCCAGGTCGGCGGCGGTGAGGGTGCCGGTGTGGCGGGAGCCGCTGGTGTCCATGGTGGGGCGGGCGGCCTGGCGGACCAGGGCCTCGGCGATGAAGCCTTCGCGCCAGATCCGGCGGGCGGCCTCGATCTGGGCGACCCGGTCCGCGCCGCCGGTCTCCTCCGCCTCGGCTGTCAGCCGGCGCCAGGTGGCGGCGAGCGCGGGGTTGCGGAACAGCCGTCCGGGCCTGGGCGACCTGCCGCCCGGCAGGTACACGTCGGCGGAGGACTGCCACTCGCTCTCGAAGAGTTCTCGGACGGTCTCCACGGTCCGGCCGAGCGGCTCGACGGGTGCGTGGCCGTCCCCGGCGTATCCGATCGCGTACCGCAGCACCTCGGCGAGGGTCCTGGTGCCGTGGTCGCGCAGCAGCAGCATCCAGGCGTCGAAGGCGCCCGGCACGGCCGCGGCGAGCGGTCCGGTGCCGGGGACCAGGTCGAGGCCGAGGGAGCGGTAGTGGGAGATGGTCGCACCGGCGGGGGCAGGGCCCTGACCGCAGAGCACCCGCACCTCGCCGTCCTTCGGCGCCAGGATCATCGGCACCTCGCCGGCCGGGCCGTTGAGGTGCGGTTCGACGACATGAAGGACGAATCCGGCGGCGACGACCGCGTCGTAGGCGTTGCCGCCGCCCTCCAGGACGGCCATCGCCGACTGCGAGGCGAGCCAGTGGGTGGAGGAGACCATGCCGAAGGTGCCCTGGAGAGTGGGACGAGTGGTGAACACAGGGTCTCTCATCTCGCTGTTCGCGTACATCGGACCGGATGACAGGCACTCAGGATCGATCCTGGGGAGAGTCCGGGGAGTCTGCGCCCGGGCTCTCCCGCTCGCCCAGAAGACTATCGATCGCCCTGCGCCCCTTCCTCCCCGCCTCCGGCATGAAGTTGGCCCGGTGGTCAAGGGTGATGGTCGGCGACGAGTGCCCCGGCCGCTTGGCGAGCGTGACGGCCGACTCTCCTGTCTCAGGGACGAGGGACGCATACGTGTGCCTCAACACGTGGAACCGTCCTTCG
Source organism: Streptomyces sp. NPDC002403 (assembly GCF_053593015.1). NCBI lineage: Bacteria > Bacillati > Actinomycetota > Actinomycetes > Kitasatosporales > Streptomycetaceae > Streptomyces > Streptomyces sp. NPDC002403. The sequence continues at coordinate 87,605 of NZ_JBSFBQ010000019.1, forward strand.
GTGCCGGACCGCCCCACGGCAACTCGGCCTCGGGGCAGGCCCTGGCGTGCTTCGGCGACTCGTCGGCCACAGAACGAGGCGTGTCCGGTCGGCCGACGCGGTCGGGGCGGGGCCGGGTGGTGGGTCCGTGTGCTGACGGCGAGGTGAGCACGGCCCGGTCCCGGGCGTTCCATCAGTGCGGAGAGAGCAGGATTCGAACCTGCGAGGGCCTGAGCCCGACCGGAACAATGTTCCGGACCCCGATAAGCCGCTCCGGGCATCTCTCCTCGAACGGGCCGGTCGCGCCCCGTTCACATCCACAAGACTGCACCGGCCCACTGACATCCGGCTGATGCCCGACTGATGCCGGGTCATCGCGCGGATGCCACCGTCCGGCCGACCGGTCTCCCGCGGCGCAGGTCCTCCTGATCACCGGTCCGAGCGCACCGGACGCCACGCCGGCCGGACCCGGAGCCCGGAGCGACGACCGCTGGGAGGCGGATCGCGAGCAGGCTTCGGGAGACCGACTCCCCCGTCCTCGGGCGAACTGACGACAGCCAAGAGTGATTGCTACACTGCGCGTCGTGACGGTCTTAGGCACGGACACCAGCATCGGGGCACTCCTGCGGGAGTGGCGCCAACGCATGACGCTCACCCAGGGGGAGCTCGCACAGCGCGCCAACACCTCCGCCCGGCACCTGAGCTTCGTCGAGACGGGCCGGTCGCGACCCAGCCGGGAGCTGGTCCTGCGACTGGCGGACCAGCTGGAGATCCCCCTGCGGCAGCGCAACACACTGCTCGTTTCGGCGGGCTACTCCCCGTCCTTCCAGGAAACCCCGCTGGAAGCGCCGCGGCTGGAGATCGTGCGAGAGGCGATGGACCGGATCCTGGGCGCCCACGCCCCGTACCCCGCACTCGCGGTGGACGCCGACGAGAACATCGCCGCGATGAACATCGGGACGGAGCTGCTCCTGAGCGAGGTCTCGCCCCAACTCCTCGTCCCGCCGTGCAACGTCATGCGGATCTGCCTCCACCCCGAAGGCCTCGTCCGCCAGGTGGTCAATCACGAGGAATGGCGCAGACACCTCATCGGACGCCTCTACCGGCAGGCCATCTACTCGGGGCGCGAGAGCCTCAAGCAGCTGTACGACGAGGTCACCGCGTACTGGCCCGACACTCCCCTCGGCTCCGGCGACGGGCACGACCTGTCGGACACGATCGTCGCTTTGATCCGTGTGCGAGGACTGGGTACCGAGCTGAGACTGTTCAGCACCATCGCCACCTTCGGCTGCGCCACAGACATCACCGTGGCAGAACTCTCCCTGGAAACGATGCATCCTGCCGACCGGCAGACGGCCGGCGCTTTCGAAGCAGCCGCGAGGGAACGGCTCGAACAGAACGACACGTCCGGAATCGCATCCCTCCAGCCGCTCATCACTCCGCCAAGAAGGCCAACAGATCCGCGTTGAGCCGGTCCGCATGAGTGGCGAACAACCCGTGCGCCGCGCCCTCGTAACGAATGAATGCGCTCCCGGGTATCAACGCGGCGGTCGCCTCGCCGCACAGACGGAAGGGGGCGCCCGCATCGGCGGTGCCGTGAGCGATCAGCGTGGGCAGCGTGATCTTGGCGGCTTCGCTGCGCTGGTCGGTGGTGAAAAGGGTGCGATAGATCTCCAGGGCGGCCCGCGGTGAGCAGTCCAGGGCCAACTCCGCGAACCAGTTCGTGAGTTCGGGCGAGAGGGGCGATCGGTCCGGGCCCGTGTCCGCTCCTCCGAAGAACTGCGTGGCGAGTTCGGCGGCCCAGCGCGGCCGATCCTTGGCCATCCCCTCCGCCAGGCCTTCGAAGAGTTCCGGGTCCAGCCCTTCGGGGTTGTCCGGCGTCTTCATCATGAACGGCGTGGTCGAACCGACCAGGGCAAGCCGGGAGACCCGGTCCGTGCCGTGCCGGCTCAGGTAGCGCACCGCCTCTCCGCCGCCCACCGCATAGCCCACGAGGGTCACGTCGACGAGGTCGAGGTGGCCGAGAAGAGCCGCGAGATCGTCGGCGAGGGTGTCGTAGTCGTAACCCTCCCAGGGCTGGTCCGAGCGTCCGCAACCACGCCGGTCATACGTGACGCACCGGAACCCATGAGCGGCCAGGCAAGGTGCCTGGAACTCCCACATGCGCGAACCCATCATGGCGGTACCAAGCAGAACGACCGGTTTTCCGGTACCCCAGTCGTTATAGAAGAGACTTGTCCCGTCACTGGACGTGAAGAAAGCCATTCCTCTATGCTCCCTGGTTCGACAGCCCGCGTCAATTACGTGTCAGGTAATAAGGATTCAGCGAATCGCAGGCGATCACCCACTCCTCAGGCGCTAACCCGGGGTCGAAACATCCATATTCCCTCGGATGACAAACAACCAGCCATAGTGTCGAGCACCGGAGCCGACTCGCGGGCCGCCACTCCCGGCCGATGTGACCATTTATGAACCTCTTTGCACTGCCATCCCGGACCCCCGAATCCACCTGACCTCACTTGTCTCATTCTCGATGAAAATTCGAGATTCACTCTTGCGGGTCACACGAGGAATGCACGTAAATAGGCCCGACGGTCGAGTTGTCCGTTCACGACGGAGTTGGTGATGGCGAAACGAAACGAAGGACGGTTTGGGATTCAGCTCCCAGCCGGCAGCCCCGATGGATCGAAGCCCCGCCTCAGACATCCAACTCCTTAACGCCCCGTTAAGGATAGGTCTTGCGTGCTAGGAGAAACGAACGTGAGGTTTAAAGTGCTCGGCTCCGTCGGAGTCGAGGCGGGAGGGCGCTTCCGAAGCATATCCGGATCAAGACAGCGCGCACTGCTGGCCAGCCTGCTGGTGAGTACCGGAAGGCCCGTCTCCGCTCCTCAGCTGTACACGGAGTTATGGGGCGAGAATCCGCCCCCCACCGCAGAGAACTCCCTGCAGGCCCACGTCTACCGACTGCGTCGGACTCTTCATGGACTGGCGGGCAGCGAGAGCGGTCCGCCACTACTGGTCACCCGCGCCACGGGCTACGTTCTGGAGATCCGACCGGAGGCTCTCGATCTGAATGTCTTCCGCGAACTCACAGCACAAGCGCGGGCCGCCGCGCCGCACAATCCGCAATTGGCTTACACGGCACTGGACAAGGCCTTGAACCTGTGGCGAGGATCGCCGCTGCAGGACGCGACCTCGGGTCCGCTGTGCCAGAGCGTGGCACTCCAGTTGGAAGAGGAGTACCTCAGCACACTGGAGGAGAAACTCGCTCTCGGTATCGACTGCGACGACCCCGTGCGTGTCATCGGGGAACTCAAAAGGGTCAGCATCATGCACCCCTGGCGGGAACGCATCACCGAAATGCTCATGCTGGCGCTCTACCGGTGCGGCCGCCAGGCGGAGGCAATTGAAGCCTACAACCGGGTTCGCATCCGGCTGGTCGACGAGCTGGGCATGGAACCGTCCCAGCAACTCGAGCTGCGCTTTCGGGAAATACTCAATCAGGCGCCCTCGCTGCACCTTTCGCCATTGGCGCGGTAGGAGGCCCCGGTCGTCTCCTGGGCGCCGGCAGTCAGCCGCCGTCCGGGAGACGACCGCTCGCCTTTTCGGGAGGTGGCGCCGTCGTGCCCGATCCCGCCGAAACCGGTATACGGACCCGGTGCTTTCAAAGGCGTCACCGAACCGTCGGGCGGCGGCCCTGTTCCAGCCGTGCGGCCCACCGTCCGGCCGAAGGTCAGGGTCTCGCGATCGCCAGGACCGCGTTCTGCCCGCCGAAACCGAGGGAATTGCTCAGGACCAGGTCGACGCGGGCGCGGGTTGCCACGGTCGGCACCTCGATGTCGATCCGTGGATCGAGCGTACGCAGTCCCGCGGTGGGCGGGACCACTCCCTGCTCGACGGACAGGACGCCGAATGCAGCCTCCACCGCGCCGGCCGCACCCAGGAGGTGACCCGTGACGCCCTTGGTCGAGCTGACCAGGGGCCCACCGGGCAGCGCGCGACGCAATGCCTGCGCCTCTGCCAGGTCGTTCATCGGGGTCGAGGTGCCGTGCGCGTTGACGTGGTGGACATCCTGCGGATGCGCACCCGCGTCCGCCAGGGCCCGCCGCACCGCCGCCTCGACCCCCCGGCCGTCGGGATGGGGGCTGGTCACATGATGGGCGTCGGCACCGGCACCGTATCCGGCGATCAGGGCCCGGACGCGGGCGCCGCGGGCACGGGTGTCCGCGGCGCGCTCCAGCACGAGCACTCCGGCGCCCTCGCCCGCCACGAATCCGTCGCGGTCGACGTCGAACGGCCGGGACGCACTCGCCGGGTCGTCCTCGCGGTGGGACAGCGCGCCCATCTTCGCGAAGCCGGCCATCACCAGCGGGGTGATCATGGCCTCGCTGCCCCCGGCCAGGACGATGTCGCAGCGGTCGAGCAGCAACAGGTCCCGCGCCGTGCCGATGGCGGTCGCCCCGGAGGCGCACGCGGTGGCCACGACGAGGTTGGGGCCGGTGGCACCGAACTCGATGGCCGTCTGTCCGGCCAGCATGTTGGGCAGTTGCATGGGAAGCAGCAACGGGGAGACCCGGGAGGGGCCCTCCTCCAGGAGCACCCGGTGCTGGGTCTCCACGGTGCCGGGGCCGCCGTCCGCGCAGCCGAGCACCACACCGACCCGGGCGCCGTCCCACTTCGCCGGGTCGAGCCCGGCATCCGCCACCGCTTCCCGGGCGGCGACCAGGGCGAACTGCACGAAGGGGTCCAGCCGATGGGAGCGGCGGGCGCCCAGTAACTGTTCGGCATCGAACTCCGGTACACGACAGGCGAGTTGGACCGGTCCACCCTTCAGGGAAGGGTCGAGGAGGGCGGCCGGGCGGCCCGCGAGAACCGCCGCCCAGCTCGCCCCGGTACCGACTCCGCCCGGCGTCACCAGGCCGAGGCCGCTGACCGCGATGTCGGTGTGTGCCATCAGACCTTCGCGCTCCGCTGTTCCATCAGCTCGGCCATGGCCCCGATGGTGGGAAGTTCGAGCAGTTCGTCGTCGCTGATGACCACGCCCAGCTCCTTCTCCAGGACCAGCGACAGCTCGACGATCGCCAGCGAGTCCAGTTCGACGTCCTCGCGGGTGGCTTCGGGCGTGACCTGTTCCGGCGTCACCTTGAGCTTTCCGACCAGGATTTCCTTGAGTGTCTCGAACATGTCGTCCTCCTCGGGGTTCGGTTTCTGTGCGTGCCGACGGACGGGTCCGGCCCGCCTCTCGTCAGCCGGGCTTGACGTCCGGCCAGACCACGGTGCTCGCGCCCCAGGCCAGCCCGCCGCCGAAGGCGGTGAGCAGCACCCGGTGGCCGGGCAGCAGAGAGCCCTCGGCGGCCGACTGCGCGAGCAGCAGCGGGACGGACGCGGCACCGGTGTTGCCGACGTACTCGATGTTGGAGAGCCGGCGCTCCGCCGGGATGCCCAGCTCCTGGGCGACGGTGCTCAGAATGCGGGCGTTGGCCTGGTGCGCGGCCAGCCTGTCGACGTCCTCGGTGGACCAGCCCGCGGCCGCGACCGCCTGCCGGGACGCCGTGGTCATGCGGTCCACCGCATGCCGGTACGTCTCGCGCCCGCGCATCCGGAACCAGCCGTCCTCGAGGCCGGCCGCGATGCCCGAGGAACGCTGCCGGGAGCCGCCTGCGGGGACCTCGATCAGGTCGCTGAGCGTCCCGTCGCTGCCCAGCACGGTCGGGCCGATCGCCCCCGGCTCGTCGTGCGCACCCGCACGCAGGACCATCGCGCCCGCTCCGTCCGCGAAGATCACGGAGGTGCCGCGGTCGAGCGGGTCGATGATCGTGGTGAAGGCGTCCGCCGCGATCAGCAGCACCCGCTCGGCCACTCCGGACGCGATCAGCCCCCCGGCGGTCGCCAGCCCGTAGAGGAAGCCGGTGCACACCGCCGAGATGTCGAAGGCGGCGATGCCGGTGAGCCCCAGCCGCGCGGCCACCTCGGGAGCCGTGGCCGGGCAGGGGCGGTCGGGTGTCGTGGTCGCGAGGACCAGGGCGTCCGGGCGGGGGCCGCCCGCCGAGTCCAGCGCCCCGGCGCCGGCCTCCGCCGCCAGATCGGAGGTGGCCGTGCCCGGGGAGACCATGTGCCGGGTGGCGATTCCGGTACGGCTGCGGATCCACTCGTCGCTCGTGTCGAGGCGGGCCGAGAGATCGTCGTTGGTCACCACGTCCGGCGGCAGGTGGGAACCGATCCCGGTGATCACCGCCGCCGGTCCGGTGCGCCCCGGTGCGCCGGGAGGCGTGCCGCTCACGCCGACGCCCCGGGGGCCGGGACGTCGAGCACGTCCAGGGGCAGGCCCATGTACTCCAGCCGGCTGCGCGCCATCTCGTCCGTCCACTGCTCGGCCATGTCGTAGCGCTGTTCGGGGGTCGTGTCGAGCATCCGGACGCCGGGCCAGATCTCGTAGTCGCCGATCGCCTCCGCGTGCCGGCGCATCCCTTCCTGGAACAGTTCCTCACGATGGATGACGAACTCGCGGTCGGGGACCTCGTCCCACAGCCGCGCCCCGTCGCGGATGATCTCCAGGACCCTGTCGCGGGATTCCGGGTGCGCGACCAGGTGGTCCTTGAGAATGGTGCTGGCCACGGTCAGGTGCCGGATCTCGTCGATCGCGGTGCCTCGGGAGATCTCGCCGGTGGCCGGGGACAGCGGCGTCCACTTGCGCTCGCTCAGTTCGGCCGCGGGGGCCAGCACGCCCTCGATGACGATGGCGAACACGGCCACGCCGCCGATGAAGTCCCCCCGGTCGCGGACGACGTCGAGGGTGAAGTCCTCCACGGGCTGGAGCACCCGGCGCCGGTAGTCGGCGGCCATCTCGTCGATGTCCTCGACCAGCGTCGCCGCCGGCATTCCGAGCTCCACCAGGTGGTTGCGGAACACCCGGGCATGCCGGGCCTCGTCGATCAACTGGGTGGAGTAGAACTCCATCTCCGGGATGCCGGGGGCGATCGGTACGTAGTGACCGAGCAGCCGGGTGGCGATCTCCTCGGACAGGCCCCGGAACCCGAACTCCAGGACGAGCGCCTCGCGCAGCGGCCCGGGGGCCTTGAGGAACTCGGGTACGCCCGCGTCCCGGTGGTGCCCGGTCACCCCGCGGTCGCGCAGGGTGCCCTGGGCGACGGAGTTGATCCAGTAGCCGAGGTCGCAGTCGCCCGGCCCGAGGGTGAGCTTCATGGCGCCCTCCAGAAGCCCTGGTGCGGCATCCCAGTCGGCCTCGGGCGACGTGGTGGTGTCGTGGGGAGTGGTGGCCATCGTCCTGCGTCATCCTTCCGGGGAGAGCGTCTTGGGCACGGCAACGTCCTGGGGCCCGCGGGCCCGCGCCGGTCGCAGGCCCGCGGCGAAGAGCCCGCCCGCATAGCTGAGCAGCGGTTCCCCGGGGCCGTGGTCCGCGCGGACCACCTGGCCGAGCAGCACCTCGTGGTCGCCGATGACGAAGCGGCCGGAAACCCGGCAGGAGTAGTGCGCGAGGGCCCCTTCTATCCGGGGAGCCCTGGTGAACTCGTCGGTGAGCCAGGGCAGTCCGGCGAACTGCTCGACGCCCTCGGGGCGGGCGCTGTCGGCGAACCAGCGCGCCAGGTGTTCCTGTTCGCTGTCGAGCACGTTGATGGAGAATCGCCCTTCGGCGGCCGCCAGTTCGGCGAAGGAGGAGCCGGACCGCAGGCAGGCGCCCATCAGCAGCGGGACCCTGGAGACCCGGCTGACGTTGCTGACGGTCGTGCCGTGCGGGCGTCCCCCGTGGGAGACGGTGAGGACCGCCACGGGCGCCGCCAGCCGCCGCAGTGCCTCGCGCTGCACGGGGTGGGCCCCGGTGGCCGTGGTCACCGGGGCCCCTCGGCCGCGGTCCGCTCCGGCACCTCGACGGTCCTCCGGGCGGCGGGCACATGGCCGACGGGCTCCGGTTCCTGCTCGTGTCCGACAGGCTTCGGGTGGGCGACACCGAGGTCGTCCAGGAGCCTCAGGTACCCCTTCTGCCGCACGGGTTCGAACGGCAACGCGAAGGGCTTCATGAAGTTGCCGAACAGCCCGCGGTCGCCGAACAGGTGGAACGGCAGCACCAGCAGCGCCCACTCCGGCCCGATCAGCCAGCACCACAGGGCCGCGACGGCGGCCTGCGTGATGAGGCTGTGCATCACGTTGTAGAGGACGTAGTACGTCTTGGCGATGGGTCTGCCACCACTGCGCCGGAAGGCTATGGCTCCCGGGATGTAGCCGATCAGGTCGATGTAGAGGAACAGCGCGATCGCCGGCAGCCATCGGATCTCGTCGAGGTGCGCGATGATCAGCCCGGTCGACACCGCGAGGCCGACCAGGTACTCGGCGCGGTGCAGCGAAAAGGTTCTGGGGGTCTCGAAGGGATTGGCCTGGTCCACGGTTGGTCTCCTGATTCTCGCCGCGGTGCGCGGCGAACGGGCTCAAGCGGTGGCGGGCACACCGGCGCCGGGAGCGGACAGGTCGATGTCGCCGTGCACCTCGGACTGCGCAAACAGCCCGGTGACGGCCCAGGCCACGGTCTCCTTGATGACCCGCTCGGCGATCGGGTCGAGGATGCCTTCGAGGCTGGGGATGCCGAAGTCGAACTCGGCCTCGAAGCGGACGGTCACGTCGTCGCCGTCCTGCACGATCCGCCAGGTGCCGGTGAAGCTGTCGAAGTCCCCGTCGTCCTGGGCGAAGTGGATCTCCAGCCCGTCGCGGTCGAAGCGGTCCTCCTCCGTCCAGCGCAACAGTCCGCTGCGGAAGTGGAGTTCCCAGCTGGAACTGCACCTTTCCGCCGGGTGGGTGGCGTGCACGGTGGTCGACCGCACGTGCGGGGCGAGTTCGGGATACCGCTCCCAGCGCAGCACGTTGTCGTACACGGTCAGTGCCTTCTCCGAGCGCACTGTGACGTCCAGTTCGACGTGTCGCACGGGGTTACCGCCTTCCGGGCAGCGTGGCCGAGCCACTGATGAGGTCGCGGGTGGCCTTGTCGAAGGAGTCGAGCAGATGGTTCACGTCGTGGTCGCTGAGGATGGCCGGCGGGGTGAAGCGCACCACCGAGCTGCCGTTCATGGAGTGGTTGGCGACGACCCCGTGGTTGAACAGCTCGATGAGCAGCTCGCCGGCGAGCCCCGCTTCGACCAGCTCCACGCCGATCAGCAGCCCTCGGCCCCGTACGTCGACGAGCAGGTCGGGGATGTTGCGCCGGGCGATCTCGGTGATCCGCGGCAGCAGCCGGGCCCCCAGGTCGACGGCCCGGGTGACGAGCCGCTCCTCCTGCATGGCCCGGATCGCTCCCTGGACCGCGGCCATCAGCACCGGCTGTCCGGAGAACGTGGCCGTGTGGACGTACGGGTCCTTGTCGAAGGGCCGGAACGCCTCACGGGTGGCCACCGCCGCCGAGACCGGGAGCACGCCGCCGCCCAGGGCCTTGCCCGTGAGGAGGACGTCGGGGACGACGCCGTCGATGTCGGCCCCCCACCACTCCCCCAGGCGGCCGAAGCCGGACTGCACCTCGTCCAGGACGAGGAAGCCGTCGTACTCCCGCACGAGTTCCTCGACACGCTTGAGGTAGCCCTTGGGCGGCAGGATCACGCCCCCCTCGCCCTGGACGGGCTCGATGATGACGCAGACCTCGCCGGGGTGTGCGGCGAGCTCCTGCTTCAGGGCGTCGGCATCGCCGTACGGCAGGTGCGTGAAGTCGGGGACCAGCGGCCGGAAGGGCTTCTGGTACACCTCCTTCGCCGTCGCCGACAGGGCCCCGAGGGTCTTGCCGTGGTACCCGCCGGACATCGAGACGGTGCGCTTGCGGCCCTTGGCACGGGCCAGCTTGAGGCCGGTCTCGACCGCTTCGGCGCCGGAGAGCGCGAAGTGCACCCGGTCGAGGCCGGGCGGCGTGATGGAGACCAGGGCTTCGGCGGCACGCGCCACCGTCGGCTCCAGCAGGATCCGGGTGGCGGTCGGGTGGGTGCGCAGCTGGCGCTCGACGGCCTCCATCACCATGGGGTGCCGGGCGCCCATGATGAAGACCCCGTAGCCGCCGACGTTGAGAAACCGCTCGCCGTCGCTCGTGGTCAGCCAGGCCCCGGAGGACTCGGTCTCCATGTGGCTGCCGAAGAGTTCGGCGAGAGTGGCCCGGCCCTTGCTCAGGTGCGCCCGGTAGAGACCGAGGATCTCCTCCTCCGTGTCCACCGGGGCTCGGTCTTCGGACAGGGCTGTCATCACACGGCTCCAGTGGACGGGCGCGCTCCGGAGGGCGGCGTGGTGGCGGTCGGGCGGTGGTGACGGTCCGGGGTCACGACAGTTCCAGCGGTTCGCCGGTGAACCACTTCAGGAGCGGTTCCTGTGCCGAGGCGCGCCCCGGCGGGTGGAATGCGAGGGGGCGCACGGCGGCGGCCAGCCGGGCGTTCTCGTTCGACCTGATGAAGTCGATGCCACCGAGCAGTTCCAGGGACCGGTCGGCGACCTGTGTCAGGAATTCCTGGGCGGCGTACCGGGCGACCAGGACCGTGGCGACCGCCGCCTCGCCCTGTTGTCCGTCCCGCAGCGTGCGGGCCGCGCCCTCCAGCAGCGCGAAGGCGGACTCGACCTTCAGGGCGAGGTCCGCCCGGTCCGCCGTGCTGCCGCGCCCGCGTTCGATGACTCGGTCTGCGAGAGCCGTGGCCGCGCCCGCGTAGCCTGCGGACGCCAGGAGTTCGAACCAGGCGAAGCCCGCCGACTGGAGGTCCTCCAGGCGGTTCGGGTCCTGGGTGGACGTGGTGATCACGAGTTCGTCCGGGACGAAGACGTCGTCGAGGCGCACTTCGTCGCTCTCGGCCGCGGCCAGCACCTCGTTCGCCCAGAAGGGACGTACCGACATACCGGGGGTGGAAGCGGGGAGCAGTGCCAGGGCCAGTTCCGGGGTGCCGTCGGCGCCGGGCACCGCGATGCTCGCGGTGAGCAGGTCCATCGAACCCGCGAGGCTGCAGGGCTTCTTGGAGCCGTTCAACAGATAGCCGCCGTCGGCCCTGGCCGCGGTCACCGCGGGGACGAGGATGTTCTGCTGGGTACGTCCCTCGGCCCAGCCCGAGGCCATCAGCCGGCGGCCCGGGGCCACTTCGTGCAGCACCTTCAGCTGGGCGGCGGTCAGCCGGCCGGGGTCCGCCGCCAGTGCGTACAGCATCGCGACCGTGAAGTGGTGCATGGCGGTCGCCGCGGCGAGCGAGGGCGACAGCGATCCCACGGCGCGCTGCACCCGCACCGCCTCCAGTACGTCGACGCCCAGGCCGCCGTACTCCGTCGGGACCAGGAGACCCGCTCCCCCGTGGTCGCGGAAGAGACCGATCACCTGGCTGCCCGACGCCTCCCGCTCCGCGTACGGAATGGCCGTCAGGGCCTTGACCAGGCCGGGGAGGCGTTGCTCGGCGAGGTCACGGGCGAGTTCGAGGGAACGCATGGAGTCTCCAATACCAAGTAGTACGCCGCCGCGCTCGGGGCGGACGGGGGAGGGTCAGGAGCCGAAGACCGCGTCACGCGGGCTGATGCCGTGCGCGATACTCACTCCTTGGACGTGCGAGGTCTTGAGCATCGGGTAGTTGGCCTCGCCGAAGACTCCGCCGGTCAGGCCGGTTCCGCCGTGACTGGGGAGGTAGGGCAGGAAGCCGATGTGCGAATCGTTCACCTTCAGCAGCCCGCCGTTGACGATGCGCTGCACGAAGGAATCGATCACCTCGGGAGACGTGGCCCACAGGGAATTGCGCAGTCCGTACTCGTTGTCGTTGACGAAGGCGACGAAATCGTCGAGGAGTTCCGCGTCGCCGGCGGGCTCGGGGACGACGATCGGCAGCAGCGGGAAGAACGTCTCGTGCCGGACGACGTCGAAGCTCCGGGCGGCCACCAGGCTGTCGACCCGCAGCACCGTGGGCTGGAGGAACACGCCGGTCTCCGACTCGGTCCCGTCCACCTCGGTGCGCCGCCCGCCGGTGACCAGTTCGGCGCCCTGGTCGAGCGCGCCCTGCAGGAGCGAGAAGAAGCGTTCGCTCCGGCGTACCGGGGACAGCAGGACGTCCTCGTCCTCGGGGTATCCGGGCCGCACCTCCGCGGCGCGCGCGGCGACCTCGGCGATGAGCCGGTCGGCGATCCCCGGGTGGGCCAGTACGTAGTTGGGAACCATGCAGATCTGGCCGGAGCCGTAGAACGCCTCGGAGATGGCTTCGGCGGCCTTCGGGATGTCGGCGTCCTCCCACACCACGATGCCGTCGTTGCCGGCCAGTTCGAGGATGGGCTTCTTCCCGGCGGCCACGCACTGCTCCTGGAAGCGCAGTCCTTCCTGGCTGCCGCCGATGTAGAAGATGTCGTCGATCAGCGGGTGCTCCAGCCAGCGGTTCAGTGTCTGGCGGGGGTTGGAGCAGACCGCGTTGAGCACGCCGGGCGGGGCGCCGACCTCGTCGAGGAGCGGTCCGACCACGTCGCGCATCAGCCACATCGTGCTCAGCGCGATGCTGCGCGGGGCGCGCACGACGACGCTGTTGCCGGACATCAGCGCCAGCACGGCCAGGGCCGCGCTGGGGGCGGGCGCGTTCTGGGGCGGGTTGAAGGCGACCACGCCGTCGGGTTGTCTCCGCACGATCAGTCGCCGGCCGCCGTGGCGGAACTCGGTGTGCATCTGGCTGCGGTACCACTCCAGGCTCTCCTCGCTGAAGACCTGGAGCAGGCAGCTCAGTTCCCAGCGCGCGAGTCGCACGGGGTGGGCCTCGGTCACCAGCATCTCGACGAACTCGTCCTGTCGGCGGACCAGTTCCTCGCGGAAGCGGGCGCCGAGGCTCATCCGGCGGTCCAGCGGCACCGCGGCCCATCCGGGAGCCGCCGCGGCCGCCGCCTCGGTCGCCAGGTCGATCGCGGCGTCGCCCGCGATGGCGCAGCGTCCCGCGATGTAGGGGTGCTCGGCGGCTTCGGATTCCGGATCGCGTTCGAGTTCCCGCTTCAGGCTGACGCTGGTGAAGATGTCCTCCAGCAAGGACCGGGAACTGACCGTATACACCCAGCCGTCGCCGTCGATGTCCTTGCCGGCTATGTAGAGTTTGTAGCTGTGCAGTGGCTTTTCACGCATCAACATGCCTTCCCGGTCTTACCGGCACGCGGGGCGGGCCTGCCGATCGACTCCATCTGCAGCCGCACATCACTTGCGGTGCACATCGATCCTTTCAGCGGGTCCTGACCCGTCACTGACATCAGTCTGACTCTTGGTAGCCGGATCTTCTTCAGGGTCCAGCGGACGCCAAATGGCCCGGTTGCATTGACACCGCGACCGGGCCGAGGCGTGCCTTGTGCAGACTGCTTTACTCGGAGAGGGAAGGATTCAACCTGCGGAGGGGTGAGCCGGACCACCGACTGCGCGTGGACCCCGATAAGCCACTCCGGGCACCTCTCCTCGGTCCTGACCCGAACCTCCGGACCGTTCTCCGGAATAACCTTGACAGATGCTTCTGATACGCACCTGACGCCTGCCTGACGTTTCCGAATCCCCTCTTTCGGCGGGCAAAAGCAACTGCTCTACTTTCCTTGTCCAGCCACACCTAGCAGGGAGCAGAGCATGCCCGCGCCCACATCCTTGGACACTCAGGTCCTGCATGCCATCCGCCGGCACACACAGGCCGAGAACCCAAGCTCCTTTCTGACGCTGAACAGCGGGAACGAGGTCTTCACCTCGCCCGCCGCCGAGGGCGTCATCGTCTACCGCCGCGCCGGCCGCTTCCTGGTGCAGTTCGGCGGCCCCTTCGCGGACAAGGACTCCTACGAAGAGCTGCTGCGTCGGTTCGTGGCGTACGCGCACCAGCAGGAACTGCTGGTCGTGGGCGTGCAGCTGCAGCACGAGGACGCCGCGGCATACTCCGCGAACGGCTTCACCGTGAACCAGATCGGGGCCTCATGGGCGGTGCACCTGCCCGACTTCACGCTGCGCGGCACCCGATTCATGCAATTGCGCAACAAGATCTCCCGGGCGCTCCGCAGCGGGCTGCGGGTGACGGAGGTCGAAGCCGGTGAATGGCGGGAACAGCTGTCCGGGATCGACAACGCCTGGCTGGCGGCGAAGAACAGCGACGCCCGTGCCCTGGAGTTCCTGGTCGGCCAGATCGGAGGGCCCGCGCAGCAGTACCGGAGGTTATTCCTCGGCACGATCGACGACCGGCCCGTGGGTTACATCTCGTACGCGCCGGTCTTCGGCAGCCGGGCCGGCTGGATGCACGATCTCAGCCGACGCATTCCCGGCGGTTCACCTGGCCTCATGGAAGCCATCAACGCCCACGCGATCGAGACGCTCAGGGCCGAGGAAGTGGAGTGGCTGCATTTCGGCTTCACTCCGTTCACCGGCCTGGACGAGAGCCTCGAACTCTCCGGGCACAGCCCTTCCTTCAGATGGCTCATGCATTTTCTCTGGGAACACGGGGAGCAGCTCTACCCGGCGAATTCCCAATTGGCTTACAAGGAGAAGTGGGCACCACAGCTCCGGATCCCCGAGTACGTCGCCTTCGACGGTGACGCATCGCTTTCTGCCTTTGCACATATTTTCCGTGCCTGCAACGCGTTCTGACGCGAACCGGTCTCGAACCCTGCAGGAGAAACCGAGTCGAGGAGAAGAACATGTCCCAGGAGTACCAGAGCATCGAGTCCCTGCAGAATTCCCTGGTCGAGCTGCTCATGGCGATCATCGGACTGCCGGACGACCAGGCTCTCGCCCGTGAGGGGGACGCGGCCGTCCGGGCACTGGACGCACGGTTGCTGAGGGAGCCGAGTCAGGTCTGAGTTACGGACGAGGGAACGGGTGACGGACGAGGAGGGGCGGCGGCCCTCCCCGTCCGTCACCCGTTCCGGCCGCTCGCGGTCAGTCGGCCGTCAGAGCGGCCGTCAGCAGGGCCGACACCTGGTCGGGCCCCGCCGACTCCAGCTCCGCGCAGGCCCCGGCGACTTCCGCCCCTCCTCCCACGGCGCGGAACTTCTCCTCGACCAGTGCCCGGTGGTGGGCCCGCGTGTCCGGGCCCGCGGCGCCGATCGGGATGTCCCGGCGTGCGCAGAGCGACGTTCCGTCGGCCCATCGCACGGTGACGCGCGCCCCCGTGTGCTTGGTGGCGTGCCGGAAGTCGGGGACGGGCTCACCGGGACGGCCGAGGAGCCGGGCCGCCTGCGGACCCGCGAACCCGTGCAGCCACTCCGCCCCGCGGTCCCCCGCCTGGCGGAGCGCCTCCCCGAACGGGGCTTCGCTGTGCAGGAGGTCGCGGGTCATCAGCGGGTCCTCCACCATCCGCACCCGCTTCGCGAGCCGCCACCGCCGGGCGTCCTCGGTGGCCGGTGCGGCGAAGTCGGCCACCGCGAGGTCGCCCTCGATCAGCGCGGTCGCCACCGCGTAGGGGACGGACAGCGGCAGTACGCTCGCCGGGGTCAGTGACTGCTGGTCGTGCGCGTCGGCGAGCCGGGCGGCGTGCATCGTGTAGTACGACGTCTCCACCACCACCTCCTCGATGTTCTCCGGGTCGGCGGTGCCGGTCGCCTCCGGGGAGCCGGGCACGTCGGCGGGCTGTCGTGCCGCCAGCTGCCGCCGGATCTCCCGGGCGCAGTCCACCGCGCTGTCGATGCCGGGGCCGCCCGGCCGGACCTTGAACGACAGCGTTTCGGTGTGCCAGCGGCGACCGAGTCCGGCCGTGACCGCCTCGGGGAGCGGCACCGTGGCGAACCGGGCGAGGAAACCCTGCGGATGTTCCAGGATGTCGGGTGCCGAGGTCACTCCGACGGCTGCGGCGTCGCACGCGTCCATGGCCATCCGTACCGGGGCGAAGGCGGAGAGCAGCCGGGCCTCGCCACCGAGGAAGCCGTGCATCAGCGTCCAGGGCGGCATCGTGAGAGCGAGCCCCAGCGCCTCGCGCCATTCGGATGCCGGGGCACCCGTGCAGTGCAGCCGCCCGGCCACCGCACCGGCCAGACTGGTGTGCGCGGCGGTCTGGCCCCGGAACGGTCCCAGGGTGGCGGCGGCCGTGATCCGGGCGGCGCACTCGTTGGCGGCCACCACCGCGCCGAGCAGCGCGGCACCGTCCATCCGGCCGGCCCGGGCGAACGCCAGGGGGACGGCGACGGTGGAGTTCGACAGGTGGCCCGCGTAGGCGGTGTCGTCCAGGTTCAGCCATGAGCCCAGGCCCGCGAGCACACAGGCCGCCCGGGCGGGGTCGGCCTGCAGCGGGCTGCCGAAGGCGCGCACCAGTTTGGCGCCCAGTGGGTGCGTCGCGCCGGCCCGGATCGCCGCGAGCTGGGAGACGATCTGGCTTTTCGCGAGTGCGACCACGCGGTCCGGGACGTCCTCGACGCGCAGGGCGCTCGCCCAGTTCGCCAGCTCCCCGGTGAGGGAGCCCGGGGCCGCCGTCACCGGGGGTCCGAGGGATCCGCCGGGGCGCACAGTACGGGCAGGGCCCCCGGCAGGACGTCCACGGTGAGGCGGGATCCGCAGTCCGCGATCAGTTCGCCGTCGTGCTCGAAGCAGAGGGGCTGCCCGTCGGTGCGTTCGAGGACGACCCTGCGCCCCCTGGTGTACACCGTGCCGTCGAGGCCGACGTGCGCACCCGTGCGCAGCAGCTCCGGGACGTCCGTGGCGGGGACCTCGGCTCCCATCACGCAGACGTCGAGCAGTCCGTCGTCCAGGACGGAGTCCGGCAGGACCAGGAACTGCCAGGCCCGGTGCCGACCGCCTCCGACATTGGCCAGGACCGTTTCTCCCTTGTGGACCACGATCCCGTCGACGGTGACACGGCCCGGGAAGGGGGTGTACTGCGCCGCCGCGCGGTCGAGTCCGGCCCGCAGCCGGTCCTTGCCGCGCTGCTCGATGCCCCGGGCGCTGCGCAGCACTTCGGCGGTGAGGCCGGCTCCCGCGCCGAGCACGATCAGCTCGCCCGACTCCCGTACCCTCGCCAGGTCGAGCCTGCGCGGGGTCACCGTGCCGTCGCCGAGCGCCTGTTCCAGGGCCTGCTGCCAGGGGCGCTCGCCCCAGTGGGAGCGGTAGTCGGAGTTCCCGGTGCCGCCCGGGACCGCCAGCAGGGCCACGCCGTCCGGCGCCCGGCCGTCGCCCACCAGGCCCTCGACCACCTCCAGGACGGTTCCGTCACCGCCCACCGCGACCACCACGCGCACACCGGGGCCCCGCGCGCCTGCGGCCTCCTGCGCCGCGATCGCGGTGGCGTCGCCGCGCCCCGCGGTCCACACCAGCCGCACTTCGGCGTGGCGGGCGCATCGCTCGGCCACGTCGTCGATCAGCTCCCGGGTCACCGAGCCCGCCCGGGGGTTGGCGACGACGAGACAGCTTTCGAGCCGCGGGACAGGGAAGTCCGCCATGGATTCAACTCCTGGGACAAGGACGACTTGAGCCGCACAGCAGCCTCGACGGTCCCGCTGACCGAGTGCTGACGGCCGACTGACGCGCGGCCCACGACCCCGGTTTCCCCGTACCCGTATTACATGGCAGGTAATGGACAGTGCGTCGGCCGGGTGAAACGCTGACGGCCCTGACCGGTCGGCCAGGAATCCCACTGCGCCAATTCCCTTGAAAGGACTATTGCGTTGAGCAGCAGCACCGGGCTCGTGGACCGCTATATCGCCGCCTGGAACGAGAAGGACCCCGAACGCCGCCGTCAGGCCGTCGAGACGATTTGGGCCGAGGACGCCCTCTATGCCAACACCGGCCAGGAATTCCGGGGTCGTGACGGCGTCGAGACAGCTGTTCGCGAGGCGAACGAGGAATTCGTGGCGAAGGGCTTCGTCTTCCGGCTCCACTCCTCCTCGCAGAACCACGACGCGCTGCGGATCACCTGGGACATGGTGCCTTCGGCGGGCGGGCCCCCGGCCGCCCGGGGCACGGAGTACCTGATCCTCGGGGCGGACGGCCTGGTCCGCACCGACCACCAGTTCCCCGAGGAGCTTCCCGCTTCCGAGTAGGCCCGACGTCCCCTTCGAACTGCGGCCGGGCCTGCCCGCGGCTCGGCCGCGCCCCGTGCGACGAGGAGTGACCGAGTGAACGACCGTGTGACGTTCGACGTGACGAACCCGCTGTTCAAGGCCAACCCCCATGACTTCTACGCCCGTTTGAGGGACTCGGGACCGGCACACCTGGTGCATCTGCCGGGCTACGGCGACATCTGGCTCGTCACCGGCTACGCGGACGCCCGCGCGGCGCTGGCCGACCCGGACCTCTCCAAGGCGCCGGCGAACGTCCCCGCGAGCCTGCAGAGATCCATGATGGAGGCGGGCGGCCAGGACAACTTCCAGCTGATGGCCCACATGCTCAACAGCGACCCGCCCGACCACACCCGGCTGCGCAAGCTGGTGGTCCGGGCGTTCACCGCCCGGCGGGTACGCGAACTGCGGCCCCGCATCCAGGAGATCACCGACGCGCTGCTGGACGAGGTGGTGGAGAAGGGCAGCGCCGACCTGATCGACGCCCTGGCGTTCCCGCTGCCGATCACGGTGATCTGCGAACTGCTCGGCGTACCGGTGGCCGACCGGGACGACTTCCGGCGCTGGACGTCGATCCTGGTCTCCGAGGACGAGGAGCTGCTGCCCCAACTCCAGGATTCCTTTGAGCAGTTGAACGCCTATATGACCGACCTGGTGCGGCGCAAGCACACCGAGCCGGACGGCGGGCTGCTCTCCGCGCTGGTGGCGGTGGCCGAGGACGGCGACTCCCTCAGCGACGACGAAGTGGTCTGGATGGCCTTCCTGTTGCTGGTGGCGGGGCACGAGACCACGGTGAACCTGATCGGCAACGGGGCGCTCGCCCTCATGAGCAACCCCGACCAGCTCGCGAAACTGCGTGCGGACGAGTCGTTGCTGCCCGCGGCGGTGGAGGAGATGCTGCGCTACGACGGGCCGGTGGAGACCGCCACGTGGCGCTTCACGACCAGCCCGGTCGAGATCGGCGATGTCGTGATTCCCGCGGGCCAGTCGCTGCTGGTCGTCCTGGCCTCCGCCAACCGCGACCCGTCCCGCTTCGCCGACCCGGGCGGCTTCGACATCTCCCGCGAGGACAACCAGCACGTCGCCTTCGGGCACGGCATCCACTACTGCCTCGGAGCCCCCCTGGCCCGTCTGGAGGGTCAGATCGCGATCGGGTCCCTGCTGCGCCGGCTGCCCGACATGGAGCTCGACGTGGCCGGGGAGGACCTCGCATGGCGGCTGGGAGTCGTCATGCGCGGACTGCAGAACCTGCCCGTCCGTTTCACTCCCGGGAGCCGGAACCACTGATCGGACACCAGGACGAAGAGAACGGTCCGCCTGCTCCCGGCGGCGAGGACCGGGGCAGGCTTTCCTCACTCCCGCGCCGGGCCTCCGTCCTCGTACCGGGCAAGCATCTCGGCCAACGTGCGCCGCATCTTCTCCCGCAGCGACGGCGGCCCCACCACCTCCGTCCCCACGCCCAGCGACAGCAGCGCGGGGAGCGCCCGCTCGGCGGACTCGACGGGGACGACCACCTGTGTCCAGCCGTCCGCGTCGGGTTCCGTCGCCGACTCCGCGGCGGCCCGGGCCGCCGCCGGTTCGAGCACCTGCCCGATGCCCTCGAACGCCTCGGCCGACAGGCGCAGCACCGCCTCGTCCAGGAAGCGGCGCGCGTCGAAGGTCGCCAGGTACTCGTGCCAGTGGGCCGCCAGGTCGAATCCGGCGGGCCGGGTGAACGTCTCGGTCAGGGGCTCCAGTTCGTTGATCCGGGACACCCGGTAGGTCCGCACACCGCGCGCGGACCCGGCCACCAGGTACCACCGGCCGGCCTTGAGGACCACTCCGTAGGGGTCCACGGTCCTGATCACTTCGTGCGGGGTGGCCCAGCGTTCGTACCGGATCCGCACGCGCTGCTGGCCCCACACCGCGCTCGCCACCTCGGCCAGCCGAGGAGTCTCCTCGGAGCCCTGGTACCAGCCGGGGATGTCGACGTAGAGCCGCTGCCGCGACCGTTCGGCACGCTCGCGCAGTTCGGGCGGCAGTGCCGCGGACAGTTTCAACCGTGCCTCCGCCGCCACGGCACCGAGGCCGAGGTCGGCCGCCGCGCCGGGCAGTCCGGTCAGGAACAGGGCCCCGGCCTCGTCCGCGGTGAGCCCGGTGAGCCGGGTCCGGTATCCCTCCAGCAGCTGGTATCCGCCGTCCGGTCCGGATTCGCCGTACAGCGGGATGCCGGAGGCGGAGAGCGACTCCATGTCCCGGTAGACGGTGCGTACCGAAACCTCCAGGGTGTCCGCCAGTTCCTGCGCGGTCATCCGGCCGCGCGTCTGCAAGAGCAACAGAGTGCTCACCAACCGACTCGCTCGCACGGAAAAACAGTACCCGGATCACTGACAGTAGATGTCAGTGATCCGGGCCTAGCCTCGTCCCGTTCACCCAACGAAGGATGGAAGACCACGTCATGACCAGTCCGCAGACTGCCGGCCGCGCAGTCGATCGCCCGTCCTGGACACCCTTAGCCATCGTTCTGATCGGCGGGTTCATCGCATTCCTGGACTTCTTCATCGCCAATGTGGCCATCCCCTCGATCCAGAGCGACCTGCACGCCGGCGCGCCCGAGACCCAGCTCGTCATGGTGGGTTACGGCGCGTCCCTGTGCGTGGGGCTCATCACCGGTGGGCGGATGGGCGACATCTTCGGCCCCCGGCGGATGTTCCTGATCGGTCTCGCGCTCTTCACCGTCTCGTCGGCGGCCTGTGGCCTCGCGCCGAACATCTGGTTCCTGATCGTCGCCCGCATCGTCCAGGGTCTCTCCTCGGCGATGCTGGCCCCGCAGGTGCTCGCCATCGTGAGCCACGTCTACACCGGTGAGGCGCGGGGCCGTGCCTTCAGCGCCTACGGGCTGATGCTGGGGCTGTCCGGACTGTGCGGGCAGCTCATCGGCGGCGTGCTGATCGCTCTCGACGTCGCCGGGCTCGGCTGGCGGAGCGTCTTCCTGGTCAACATCCCGATCGGTCTGGTGATCCTGGCCCTGACGCCGCGAACCGTGCCCGACATCCGCACCGGGGCCGGCGCCAAACTGGACCTGGTGGGCGCCGCCCTGGCCACGGTGGGCCTCGCCGCGGTGGTGCTGCCGCTGCTGGAGGGCAGGGAGCAGGGCTGGCCGCTGTGGGCGTGGCTGTCACTGGTCGTGGCCGTGCCGCTGGTCGCCCTGTTCATCACCCACCAGCGGCGACTGGCCGCGCGGGGCGGGGCGCCGCTGATCGACCCGGGGCTGTTCCGTTCGCGGGGATTCACCATCGGCATCACCGCGTACTTCGTGTACTTCATGTCGATGGGGTCCTTCTTCCTGCTGTTCGCGATCTACATGCAGGAAGGCCGCGGCTGGGCTCCCCTGGCGTCCGGCCTGCTCTTCACCACGATGAGTGCCGGCTTCTTCGGCTCGTCCTTCCTCGCGGGGAGGATCGCCGCGCGCATCGGGAACCAGGTCATCGCCCTGGGCGCCGGGCTGGTGGCCGTCGGATACGGGACGGTCGGCGTGATCGTCTCGCAGCTCGGCACGGACGGCACGGCCGGCTGGGTGGCGCCCGGACTGCTGGTGGCCGGTTTCGGCATGGGCCTGGTCGCTGCGCCGCTGCCCGCGGCGGCCATGGCGGGCGTCGACCCGAAGCACGCCTCCTCGGCCTCCGGCGTGCTGTCCACAGCGATGGAGGGCGGGGCGGCGCTCGGAGTCTCGCTCGTCGGCCTGGTCTTCTTCGGCACGCTCGGAAACCCGCCGGTCCTGGACAGCTACCCCAAGGCCTTCTACCTCAGCATCGCAGTCATCGTGACGTTCCCCCTCGTCGTCACGCTGCTCGTCCAGGCACTGCCCAAGCCGGCTCCGGCCACGGCGGGCACGGGCCAGGAGGAGGGTGAAGAGACCGGCGCGGTGGAACAGCCGGTGCACTGATTCCAGCATTCCGCGCGAAGACAGCCGGGCTTCACCACCTGCGATCCGGTGGCGAAGCCCGGCGTGTTTCTGTCGGACGCCGCTACCAGCTGACCGGCAGTGAGGTCAGCCCGTGGAAGACCGTCTCCCGCCGGAAAAGGCTGTTGGCGTCGTCGGTGGCCAGCTCCAGGCGGGGGAAGCGACGGAAGAGCGACGTGAGCGCGAGCTCCATCTCCAGCCTGGCCAACGGGGCTCCCAGGCAGTAGTGCGGGCCGAGACCCCACTGGAGGTGGGGGCTCGTGTCCCGGTGGACGTCGATGCGGCCCGCGTCGGGGAAGACCGACTCGTCGTGATTGGCGGCCGGTATGGAGATGACCACCGCCTCTCCCTTGTGCACGGTGACTCCACCGAGGTCCATGTCCTCCAGCGCGACGCGCAGGATGGCGTCCTGGGACAGCGACCAGAACCGCATCGACTCCTCGATGTACTGCGGGATCAGTCCGGCGGGGTCGGCCAGGACCCGGGCGCGCAGCTCCGGGTCCTGGAGCAGACTGAGGGTGCTCAGGGCGATCTGGTTGGTGGTGGTCTCATGACCGGCCACGAGCACCAGCCTCGCGATGCCCACGATCTCGTCGCGGGTGATCTCCCCCGCGACCAGTCGGGTGGCCAGCCGGCCGATCAGATCGTCGCCCGGCGCGCGGACACTGCGGTCGACCATGTCCTCCAGGTACCGCGACATGTCGAGGAACGCCGCGTACGAGCCCTCGGGGTCGCCCTGGGAGAGCGCCCCTCGCGTCTTGTCGGTGAAGAACTCCGAGTCCTCGTCCGGGACGCCGAGCAGCCGGGCGATGACGAGCGTCGGCAGCCGCATCGAGAACACGTCGTGCAGATCCGCGGGCCGGGGCAACGCGGCGAGTTCGTCCAGCAGTTCGTCCACGAGCCGCTGGATCGCCGGCTCCATGCCGCGCACCTTGCGGGCGGTGAACTCCGGCACGATCATGCCGCGCAGCCGGCTGTGCTCCGGATCGTCCATGCGGAGGAACGAGCTGGGCCGGCCCTCCTGGGGTACTTGGAGTCGTACGGGGGCGCCCGGCGCGAGCTCGTCGGCGCTCAGCCGCGGGTCCTTGAGCGCCTGGTGCACATCGGGATAGCGGGTCACCAACCAGGCGAGCTGGGATCCCACCGTGCCGGCCGGAATCCGGATGGCGCTGGGAGGCCGTTCCCGCAGATCGGCCAGAACCTCCGCGGGGCACCCGGAGGGAGTACGGGCGAAAGGCCAGTCGAGGACGTCCTCTTCGGCATCGAGCATTTTCGTACCTCGCTTGTCCGAGTGGGAAACGCAGAGTCTGTTCGGTCACCCACTATTGGCGGACAGGCTGACGCGCTCCTGATGCCCGACTGACCGTCATCCGCGTCGCCGCCCCGGAACCCGTGAATTCCCGCGGCAACGAGGGGGAAATCCGTTGCCGCGGGAATTCATGGTCGATTCCGGCAGGTTCAGCGCCGCAGGCCGACGTATTCGCCCATGGCCGCAGCCGCGTGCTCGAAGAACGCGACAGGATCGGCGGCCACTCCGGCAATGTGCCCGTAGACGGCGAATCCGCTCATGCCGAGCAATTGCGTCCAGGCGATGTTCATCCGGGCGATGACGATGTCGGGCAGTCCCGCCGAAATGCTGGACGAGAGGATCTCGACATTGCGCATCATCGCCTCGTTGAGCGGCGGGGTCGGCACGTGCTCCTGGAGCACCCCCTCCTCGACCGCCTCGCGCACGATCGCGATGAGCGCCACGGGGGTGCGTCCGCCGGCCTCCATGGTCTCCGTCGGGGCGTCGTAACCGCTCAGCGGCGGTCCCCAGACCAGCGCGAACTGCCGGGGGTTGGCGACGGCCCACTCACGCACCCCGCGGCAGACGCCGATCCACCGCTCCAGGTGGCTCCCACCGGCCTCCTCCGCCTGACGCGCGCCCTTCTCGGCGCTGTCGCCCATCGCGTGATACGCGTCGAGGATCAGGGCGGTGAGCAGTGCGTCACGGCTGCCGAAGCACTCCTTGGCGCGCGCGGGGTCGATGTCCGCGCGACGCGCCACGTCCTCCACGGTCAGCTCGTCGCCACCGTGCCGCGACACGACGAGCATCGCCTCTCGCTTGATCCGGTCGGCGGTCTCGTTCGGTTTCTCCTCGGCACGGACCTCGGACGGCATGCGGGGAACCTCCTGGTGTTGCTGGTCTGCTGGCTCACCTCACACTTTCAGCAGGATCCGCCATTTGTCGATTACGTCACAGGTAATCCGGAGGGAGGACGGTTGTGCGGTTCCGAGGGGCTCCCCGGAACCGCACGGCTGTCCGACCGCACGGATCTCAGGCGCGGGCCGCCGCCAGCCGGTACAGGTGCCGGGTGAAGTCCGACGTGACCGCGAGGGCGTGCTTGTCGATGAAGAAGTGGCCGCCCGAGAACTCGCTGTGCCCGAGGTACTGCGGGCTGCGCGGCACCCACGAGGCGAAGGCGTCGTCCTCCTCCATCAGGGGATCGGACTTGCCGCCGTAGGACACCAGCGGGCAGGGCACCGTGGCCGCCTCGTCGACCCGCTGCGCCGCCACCGACAGGTCGGCCCGCAGCGCCGGGATGACCATCTGGAGCATCTGCGGGTTGTCGTAGATCTCGGCGGGGAAGGACCCCAGCTTCTTGATCCAGCCGACCAGTTCCTCCTGCGGCATGCCGATGTGTTCCTCGGTGGGGTTGAAGAAGCCCTCCGGCGCCCAGCCGGACATCCCGACCAGGAGCGGTCCCCTCACCCCGTCCTCGTGCATGCGGACCGAGAGGTGGTAGGCGAGCTGCGCCCCCAGGCAGTGCCCGAAGAAGGCGAACGGCCTGTCGTCGTTCTCCGCGAGCACCGCCTCGTAGAGCCCCTCCAGCAGGGGCTCCCACTCCGTGTACGCCGTCTCCTCACGGCGCTCCTGACGGCCGGGCAGGGTCACTGCCTGGGCGCCGATGTCGGACGGAAGCAGGTCTGCCCAGTCGCGGTAGATGATCGCCCCGCTGCCCGCGTGCGGGAAGAGGAACAGCCGGACCTCGGCGTCCGCGGCAAGTTCACTGGGCTGGAACCACTGTCCGGGGGCGGACACCTTCTTGGCTATGGATTCCTTCACCGATATCCCTCTCTACGAAGTGTCATACCTGGAACCGGCGTGGTTCACCGGTCGAATCGGTCCCGCAGCATCGGCAGCACCTGATCGGCAATCTCCTTCAGCCCGGATGCCGACCGCAGGGAGCCCACCCGCAGGATCACGTGCCGGGCACCGGCCCGGACGTACTCCGCGAGCCACTCCACGCACTCCTCGGCGCTGCCCCACGCGTACGCCTGCAACGGGGACATCTGCTCCAGCGTCCGGCCGTAGTACTGCCGGAGGTAGTGGTCCAGCTCGCGGCGGGCGCGTTCACGGTCGGTGTCGACCGCGAGGGTGGCGTACAGCGCCGGGGTCACCGCGTCCGCGGGCCGGCCGGCCGCCACGGCCAGTTCCTCGATCCGCCGGCGTGCGCGGCCGTAGGCCTCGGCGGAGGGCAGGAACGGCAGCCAGCCGTCGTAGAGCCGGGCCACCCGTTCCAGTACGCGGGGCGTGTCGGAGCTCGCCAGCCACAGGGGCGGCCCGCCCGGCCGGTGCGGCGCCGGCAGCCGGTCGAGGCCCTCGATCCGCCAGCGGCGTCCCTCGAAGCCGGTCGGCGCGCCCTGTCGGGTGCTGCGCCAGGCGGTGCGCCACAGCGCCGCCGTCTCGTCGAGTCGTCCGGCCCGGCCCTCGAAGGGAACGCCGGCTGCGGCGAACTCCGCCTCGGACTCGGGTATGGGGAAACCCGCCCCCAGCCCGAGAACCAGCCGGGAGTCGCACACCTGGTCGAGCGCGGCGATCGTGTTGGCACCGGCCAACGGGGGTCGCAGCGCGGCCGTGAGCGCGGCGGTGCCGAGGGTCACCTCGCTGGTCACCGCGCCGACCGCGGACAGCAGGACGAGCGGGTCGAGGCGGGGTCGGGCGGTCAGCGAGTCGCCCGCCCACACGGAGTCGAAACCGAGCTGTTCGGCCCGGCGCGCGAACTCCAGCAGCGGGGCCGCGGCGAAGTCGCCCGCGAGGGCGTGCTCCCGGGTGGGCAGCAGGACTCCGACTCCCGGCACCCCGGGACGGGGGTCGTCGGTCATGGAACTCTCCGATCGGGTTCAGGAGGTCGCGGTCAGTGCGGGCCGGCCGTCGTCGGTCCGGGAGACGGTCCCGTGCAGCTTCTCCCTGACGGCCCGGCGCAGGATCTTGCCCGCCGGGTTGCGCTCCAGCTCGTCGACGAGGTGGAAGGCGACGGGAATCTTGTAGTCGGCCAGTCGGCCGCGCAGGAACAGCAGGAGTTCACGCGGGGTGACCCGGGCGTCCCCCCGTGTCACGACGCAGGCGTGCACGGCTTCCCCCCACTGCGGATGCGGCATGCCGACGACGGCCGAGTCGGCCACGGCTGGGTGCTCCGCGAGCTGCTGCTCGACCTCGGCCGGGTAGATGTTCTGCCCGGCGACGATGATCGTGTCGTTGATCCGGTCGCACAGGAACAGATGCCCCGACTCGTCCAGGTAACCCGCGTCCCCCATCAGCAGCCACCCGTCGACGAGGGTCCGCCGGGAGGCTTCCGGCAGGTTCCAGTAACCGAGCATGGCGGCCGGGGTCCGGACGCAGACCTGGCCGGTCCGGCCGGGCGGCAGGTCCGCGCCCGCCTCGTCGATGATCTTCAGCTCGTTGCCGGGACAGACCAGTCCGGCCGAACGCAGCAGGGGGCTGCCGGGCCTGTGCTCGGCCGGGGGCAGGCACACCGCCACGCTGGCGGTCTCGGTGCTGGCGTAGATCTGCGCGAACTCGCAGCGGAACACCTCCATGCAGCGCGTGAGCAGCTTCTCGCTGATCGGTGCCCCGCCGTAGGCGATCTTCCGCATGGACGAGAACGCGGCCACGTCCGCGGTGTCCTCTTCGAGCATCATCTGGAGCATGGCGGGCGCCGCGAAGGTGGTGGTCACGCCGTGTTCGCGGATGAGGCGCACCGCCTCCTGCGGGATGAACGCGCGCATCACCACGTTGGTCAGCCCCGCGTTGAACCCGTGCATGAACCAGCCGATGCCCGCGGTTCCCAGACCGGGCAGCGAAATGAGGCTGACGTCGTCGGGAAGCCAGTCGATCCAGTCCACTCCCGCGGCCGCGAACTCTGCGGGCAGTGTGAAGAAGCTCCGGTGCGCGACCACCGCGCCCTTGGGCCGGCCCGTGGTGCCGCTGGTGTAGATCTGCACCACGGCGTCGTCCGGTCCCACGCCGAGGTCGGGATCGGTCTCCGGCGCGTTCGCCCACCACTCCCGCAGGCCGGCCCCGGGATCGTCGGCGCCCGGCCGGTCGACGGTGACCAGGGTCAGCGGTCCGGGCAGCCCGGACCGGGCACGCTCCGCCGACTGCCTGAACTCCGAATCCACGAAGAGGAGTTCTGACTGGGAGTCGCGCAGTACGTGGTCGACCTCCCCGGCGGTCAGCCGCCAGTTGACCGGCACCAGAACGGCTCCGGCCTTGGCACAGCCGAGGATGGCGGTGTAGTAGTACTCCGACTCACGGCCGAGGTAGGCCACCCGGGTGCCGCGGCCCACGCCGGCCGCTCGCAGCGCGTGCGCCACCCGGTTGCTCGCCCGGTGCAACTGCGCGTAGGTGAGCCGTCGTTCCTCGCACAGAATCGCCGCGTGGTCCGCGCGGTCGCGGGAGTACGTCCGGGACGTGGCGGCCAGCGTCCACTCCTTGGCTGCGCTCACTCTTTCTCCTCCGAAGACTCGTCGGTCCTGGGGCTCCGCGCCCGTACCCCGACGGGTACGGGCGCATGGTGCTATGCGGTTGCCGGGGCGGCGGTGAGCCTGCCGTCGAGGAACTCGGTCAGGTCATGGGCCGAGGGGTGGTCGAACGTGAGGGTGGCGGGCAACGCGATGCGGAAGACCGACTCCAGGGACGTACGGAGTCCGAGCGCCATCAGGGAGTCGAGGCCCAGGGAGACGAACTCCGCGTGGAAGTCCACCTCCTCGGGGTCCTCGACCTGCAGCACCGCCGCCAGGCTCCGGAGCACGATCCGGCCGACGGCCGCCCTGCGCTCCCCCTCCGGCAGTGCCAGCAGCGCACCCGTGTCGAAGCCGTCCTCGTCCCTGGTGCGGTCGCCGACGAGGCGGGAGTAGAGGGCGTTGTCGAGCAGGCTCGGCGCGACGTGGGCCGCCCAGTCGAACTCACCGGCCACCCGCTGCTCGGCGGGCCCGGCCGACAGCCGTTCCAGCATGCGCAGGGCCCGGACCGGGGAGAAATACCGCACCCCGCTGCGCCGGAGCTCCCGGCCGAGGTTCTCGTCCAGCCGGGCCGACATGCCGACCCTGGCCCACGCACCCCAGTTCACCGCGAGGGCCGGCAGCCCCTGCCGGGCGCGCCAGGCCACCAGGCCGTCCAGGAAGGCGAAGGAAGCCGCGTAGTGGGCCTGGGTCGCCCCTCCGAGCACGGCGGCGACGGAGGAGTGCACGAGGAAGAAGTCGAGGCCGGGGACGTCCAGGCTCAGCTCGTGCAGCAGCCAGCCGCCGTATGCCTGGGCGCGCAGCTGATCGTCGATGGCCTCCCAGGTCAGGGCGCCGATCAGGGACTTTCCCGCGGCACCCGCCGCGTGCACGATGCCGCCCAGCGGCGTGGCCGCGCCCCGCAGTTCGCCGACGAGGCCCGCCATGTCCTCGGCGGAGCCCACGTCGGCCTTGACCACGCGCACCTCGGCCCGCTCCGAGAGACCCGCGAGCAGCTCGGCGGCCTCCGGAGCCGGACGGCCGCTGCGGCTGACCAGCACCAGGTGCCGTGCTCCCATGTCCACGAGCTTCTCGGCCGTGACGAGCCCGAGCCCGCCGACGCCGCCGGACACCAGATAGCTGCGATCGGGGCGTACGACGAGCGGGGCGGAGCCCCGGGTGTCCGGCGCGGGTGCCAGGGACACCACGGCCGCACGGTGACGTGCGACTGCGAGTGCCTCGGTCAGCTCGTCGATTCCGTAGACGTCGCCGGGGACGCCGGCCTCCTGCCCGGTTCCGGCGCCCGCACCGGCGCTCTCGGGAACGGCCGCGGCCGAGGGCACGGTGACGGTGCGCCGCAGGGTGCCCCGGTGGCGCACCACGACGCGGTCGCCGATCGAGAACCCGGCCCGCTCCCCCACCGACACAACCGTGCCGGTGCACTCGGCGCCGAGGACCCCGGCCCCGGCCAGGTCGTCGGCGGTCAGCGGCACCGTCCGGACCAGCACCTGGATCTCGTCGCCCACGGGGTCGACGTCCTGGGCGGGCACCGGTCGGGGTCCGTCCTTCTCGGGGACGGGGGAGCCGTGGCGCGCGGTGCCGAGACCGTCGGCCCGGACCTCGAAACCGCCCTCCCACACCGGGGTGCGCTCGCCCGCCAGCAGGCGGCGCACATGGCGCCGCCCGCCGCGGTAGGCCACCTGGAACTCCCCGCTGTCCCCCGACTGCCATTCGTCCAGCAGCACAACCGGTTCGGTGCCGCGCGCCACGTCGACGAGGGTGGCACGGTGCTGCGGGTACTCGTTGAGCAGCACGTGGCCGAAGCCCCACAGCGTCGACGCCGCCAGTTGCTCGCCGGTGCCGGGCCGGTCTCCCGGCAGCCACTGGCCCCGTTCGGTGACCAGCCACAGACGGGGCGGCCTCGCCGGGTCGGTGTCCGACAGGGCCCCGGTCACGGCGAGCAGCTCGCGATAGTTGCTCTCGCACTCCGTGCGCAGCCGGTTGACGGACATCTCCGCGTCGTCCGGGTTCCACAGCCAGCACACGTCGCTGACCGAGGCGTCGTCGAGCGCGGCGGTCAGTTCCCCGACGGACGCGAGGAAGGTCAGCCGCACGCCGAGTTCGTCGGCGCGTTCCCCCGCAGCGGCCAGCCAGCCGCGCCGGTCGCCGAGGACGAGCACATGACGGTGGGCGCGGTGGGCGTCCGCCGGGAGGCTCCGGCGGAGCCAGGCCGACCGGTGCAGGAAGGGTGCGGGGACGACGGGCCGTTCGCCATCGGCGTCGACGGGAGCGGGCAGCAGACGCACACCGGTGAGTTCGAGGACGGGCAGCTCCCCCTCCAGGAGCAGCAGATCTGACGTGCGCGCGGTCGGGTCCTGCGCCACGGACCGCACCACCACGCGCAGCCGGCGGCCGCGCGGCTTCTTGTACAGCCGTACGCCGCCGAATTCGGCTGGGGCGAACGCCGGGCTGTACTCGTCGAGCGCGGTCATCGCCTGGAGGGCGCATTCGAGCGCCTCCACGGGCACGTACTCCCCGAATGTCATCTGACGTAATGTCACTGATGCGCTGACCACGCCGTCCTGGTGTTTCGCCACCTCGTCGAGGGCGCGGAAGCGGTCGCCGTAGTCCCGGCCCACCGAGGCGAAGTCGGTGTAGATGTCGGCCGGGCCCCCCTGCTCGACCGGCTCGCCGGGGTTCTCCGCGAGGCGGTCCAGGCCGGAGGTGGGGCCGGTGCTCACCGGCCGTGCATCGAGTGTGGCAGTGGCGTGCCGGATCTCGTCGTCCGCGGGCCCGCTGACCACTTCGACGTCCGCACCGCCGTCCGGCTTCGGCCGCAACCGGGTGCGCACCTCCACCACGGCTTCCTCGGGCAGGGCCAGCGGCCGGTGCAGGACCAGGTCGAGGATCGCTCCTTGCGTGTGCCCGTACACCGCGTCCTGCGCGGCGAGGAGCAGCTCGACGTAGGCGGCGGCCGGGAGCGTCGCCGCCCCGTCGGGCCCGGGGTGATCGGCCAGGTACGCCGGGTTCCCCGCCGCCAGGACCGTCGTGAACTCCCGCACCGAATCCGCGGCTTCCCCCTGTCCCGGGCCGCCCGCCGTTTCCCGGCCGAGCAGCGGGTGGGTGGCCGGGCCCCGGGTCCGCAGGCCCCGGGCCCGGGTGTCGGCGCCGTCGACGGGCAGCCAGTGGCGCTTGCGCTGGAACGGGTAGCCGGGGAGCACGACGCGGGACAGTTCCCGTCCGGTGTGCACTCCCGGCCAGTCCACCTGGCTGCCAGCGGTGTAGAGGTCGGCCAGGGCTCGCAGCACGGCGTCCTCGCCCCGTTCACGTCGGCGCAAGCTGGCCACCCAGTGGTGATCGGCTGCGGCGAGGCACTGTCTGGCGAGAGCGGTCAGCGCCGCCGACGGGCCCAGTTCGACGAAGGTGTGCTTGCCGCGCTTCTCGATGGCCCGGACGCCGTCCATGAACAGAACGGGCCGTCCGATGTGGGCCACCCAGTACTCCGGCGTCCCGATCTCGCCGTATGTGGCGACCTTGCCGGTGACGTTGGAGATCAGCGGGATGGACGGCTCGTGGAAGGCGATGCCGTCGAGCGCCGCCCGGAACTCGTCGAACACCTCGTGCATCAGCGGGGAGTGGAAGGCGTGCGACACGGAGAGCGGTTCGACTCTCAGGCCGCGCTCACGCAGTTGTCCGACCGTCTTGTCCAGCGGTTCGAGGGCCCCGGAGACGACGCACTGCTCCGGAGCGTTCACCGCGGCCAGGGCGAGGTCCGGTGAGTCCGTGAGCAGCGGTGCGACCTCCTCGGCCGAGGCGTACACGGCCGCCATGGAGCCGGGCTCACGCACCGACTGCATCAGCCGGGCCCGTGCGGCCACCAGCGTCAGTGCGTCGGGGAGCGTCAGCAGCCCGGCGACGGCCGCCGCGACGACCTCGCCGATGCTGTGCCCGATGAGCACGGTGGGCCGTGCGCCCCATGACATCCACAGCCCGGCCAGCGCGTACTCCAGGGTGAACAGGGCAGGCTGGGTGTACTCGGTGCGATGGATCAGCTCGTCGTCCTCGGCGGTCCCGAGGAGCAGATCGCGTACGGAGACCGCCAGCTTCGGTGCGAGTATCCGGTCGCACTCGTCCACGCGGTCGCGGAAGACCGGGAAGCGTCGGTAGAGGTCCGCGCCCATGCCGTTGTACTGGCTGCCCTGTCCGCAGAAGAGAAAGGCGGTCTTGCGCGCCTTGGCCCCCGCGGGGGGTGCGTCGCCGGACAGCCGGTTCTCCAGTGCCGACTTCAGTCCGTCCAGGTCCCTGACCACGGCGGAGAAGCGATGGGAGAAGTGCGCCCGGCCGACGTTGGTCGTGTGGCAGAGGCGTGCGACGTCGATGTCCGGACGAGCCGTCAGGAATTCGAGGTATCGCACCAGTTGTGCCCGCAGTGCCGCGGCGCTCTTGCCGGACACCGTGAAGATCACTGCGGGTCTGTCGGCCGCGGCCCTCTCCGGGGCGGCCGACTTCTCGTCCTCGGCCTTCACGGCGGAGGGCTTCTCGTTCTCGCCCCTCTCCGGTGCGGCGGGCGTCGGGGGCGCCTGCTCCAGGACGACGGCCGCGATGGTGCCCGCGAAGCCGAAGCTGTTCACCACCGCGCGGCGGAGCTCGCCGGGCCACGGGGTGCACTCGGTGGGAATCCGGACCGGATAGGTGTCCCAGGGAATGCGGGTGGAGGGGGTGTTCAGGTTCAGGTGCGGGTACACCGTGCCGGAGCGCAGTTGCAGCACGGTCTTGATCACACCCACGATGCCGGACGCGGGTTCCATGTGTCCGAGGTTGGTCTTCGCCGAACCGACGAGCAGAGGCTGTTCGGACGTGTGGGACCGGCTGAAGACGTCGTTGATGGCGCCCAGTTCGATGGGGTCCCCGATCGGGGTTCCGGTGCCGTGTGCCTCCACGTACTGAATGTCGCGGGGTTCGAGGCGTGCCGCTTCCAGGGCTCTGCGGATCACCAGTTCCTGGGCGGGGCCGTTGGGCACGGTCAGCCCGGCGCTGTCGCCGTCCTGCCCGATCGCGGTGCCCCGGACCAGGGCGAGCACCTGGTCACCGTCGCGCTCGGCGTCGCGCAGCCGCTTGAGCACGACCATTCCGCATCCCTCGGCCCGTACGTAGCCGTCGGCCGCGTCGTCGAAGGTCTTGCACTGTCCGTCCGGGGCGAGCATCTGGCCGTGCGAGAACATCACCATGATGCGGGGGTGGTGCAGGGCGTTGACCCCGCCGCACAGGGCGATGTCGCACTCGCCCCGGCGCAGTCCCTGGACCGCCATGTGCAGCGCGCTCAGGGACGAGGAGCACGCGGTGTCCACACTGACGCTGGGACCGCGCCACCCGAGGAAGTAGGAGAGACGGCCGGACAGCGGGAACATCGTGATGCCGGACGCGAGGTGACCGTCCAGGTCCTCGTAGGGCAGCGCGTCGATCTCCAGCGCGTAGTCGATGGAGCTCGCCCCTATGTACACCCCGCCGTTCTTGCGGCGGAGCGGGGTGGGGTCGATGTTGGCGTTCTCCAGCGCGTGCCAGGCCGTCTCCAGGACGAGGCGCTGCTGGGGGTCGATGTACTGCGCCTCCTTGGGCGAGATGTTGAAGAAGGGCGCGTCGAACAGGTCGATCCGGTCGAGGAATCCCCCGCCCGCCGTCTGGATCTTGCCCTTCTCCTCGGGGTTCGCAGGGGTGAACGCGGATGTGTCCCAGCGGTCCTCAGGAAGCGGGCGGATTCCCGACCGCCCGCCCCTCAGGAACTCGTCGAATTCTTCGGGCGACTCGCTCCCGCCGGGAAATCGCAGTCCCACTCCGACGATGGCGATCGGCTCGTACTTCTCGCGCAACAGGCTCTCGACGGTGTTCCCGGCAGCCGCCGCTTCGGACTCACACGGCATCCGTCCGCCTCCTGTCCTTGTCCTGGCCGGTCGACTCGGCCAGGTGATCCACGAGCTGAACGACCGTCGGCTGGTTGAACAGCGCGGTCGCGTCGATGGCCGTCCCCAGCAGCTTCTCGAGCCGCTGCCTCAGCACGTTGAGCCGGAGCGAGGTGAGGCCCAGGTCGAAGAAGCTCGTGTCCGACTCCAGTTCCTCGTCCGCCCCCATCAGCAGGGCCTCCTTGAACTGCGTGACGACAAGCTCTTCCAGCGCCTCGCGCCGCTCGGCTACCGACAGTCCGCTCAAGCGTCCACCTGCATGCAGGGAATCGGCCATCTCCGTTCCGCCCCTTCGCGTAGAAGCGGGGGTGCGCATCCCGCACCGCCCGCTGTGCCACCCGATAGAAACAGCGCGTCCTGATGTGTTCCTGATCGAGGACTGACGTTCTCCGCAGGCCGCCCGAGCAGCCACGACCGTCAGGCACACGTCAGCGGAGGATCAGGGGCGTACCGCACGGTGGGCGGCTCGCCCGCCTCCGCACTCCAGGAGGAGATCCGCGTCCTGCACAACTTCATTCCGAAGACACCCTGGAGAGTGGGACGAGTGGTGAACACGCCCTGATTCCCTGCCACTCAAAGGATGCGGAGGCACAACTGACGTCACCGACCGGCCGGAGAGAATCCAGCCGGTCCGCGACCGTTCCTCCGCCGCCCCGGCCATCGGGCAGACCGCCGATCACCCGGCGCCGCTCCGGGTCCGCCTCCGGCGCGAACCGGATGCGCGCGGACGGGCCCCGTCAGGGGCTCGGGCGGTCGGCGGGAAGGTAGCCCCGTTGTGCGGCATGGACCCCCGCCTGGAACCGGCTGCGGGCGCCGAGGTGGGACAGGAGGCTGGTGGCGATGCGGCGGGCGGTACGGGGGGAGACGCCGAGACGCTTGGCTATGGCCTCGTCCGTGTAACCGCGTGCCAGGAGCCGCAGACTCTCGTGCTGCTGGCCGGTCAGCCGGTGGTCTGCGTCCTTCTCGGCCCGGCCGAACGGTTCGGCCCGCTCCCAGACCGTTTCGAAGAAGGCCTCCAGCGCCGTGATGAGCCACCGTCCGGTCACGACGAGTGCCCCGAGCGAGCAGTCCTGGTCGTCCAGGGCGGTCACCAGAGCACGCCGGCGATCGGTGAGGATCATGCGGATGCCGAGGGAGGGCACGGTACGGATCTCGCCGCCGATCGAGGCCAGCCAGGACACGTGCGCCACCGTGGGCGGGTGGCTGTGGATGCTGTCGAGGTGGACCGCGCGCATCCGCACCCCACGGGCCAGCAACCGCTGACTGAGCGGACGCATGGCGTCCAGGTCCTCCTCGGCCCGCCCGCCACCCGCCGCGAAGGCGACGATCTCCTCCTCCGCCTCCTCGTACAGCCGGGCCGTGTAGTCCCGTACGTGGTCCACACCGTCGAGGTGCGCGACCGGTGACTCGCCGACGGCCGGCGGTGTGGGGGTGAGCCGGCAGAGCAGTTCGGCCACCGCCGCCTCACCTTCCTCCAACTGCTGCCAGCGTGAGGCGAGTTCGGCTCGCTGCCGGGCCAGCAGCATCTCCAGGCCGAGCCGGGGGTTGACCACGTGCACGCGCTGCGGATCAGCACCCTCGGCCGGACGGATCAGCTCCATCTCCGACAACTTCTTGATGGCGCAGTCCAGCTGATCGACGGTCAGCCGAAGGCGTGCGGAGTGCTCCACCCGGCTCGCACAAGGGTCGCCGAGCATCGCCCGGTACACGGCTTCCGTCGTGGAATCCAGTCCCAAGGGGTCGAGCATCGTCCCTCCTCGCCCGGGGCCGTGCGCCCCGCTCAGCCATCGCCGCAGGAAATGAAGTCCGTTCCACGACCGCTTGGTTAAGGTTCGGCAAAGATCATGGCACGGCTCGACGCCCTGGGACAGAGGGCCTTTCGGTAGCGATCATTCCGGTCCTGACCAGGAGTTCGGAGACTGGACGGAATGGGCCATGGCCTAATCCGTCCACGCGCCTGACCTTCACCGAAGCATCACTTCCGTACAAACTCGCCATCGTCGACTGCTCCCCAACAGTGACCGAAAAGGGCTCCCCACATGCCGCATCGTCATGCCCGCCCCCGTCGAACCCTCGGGATCCCGGCGCCGGCGGGGACCCTGCTCGCCGTCGTCACCGGGACAGCCGCGACGACCGTATCCACCATGCGCGCGGTCTCCTCCTCCCCCGCGCCTGCCGGCGGCTCGGACGCACCCGTGGCATCCGTCCGGACTCCCGCGTCCCAGCCACGGCCCGGCCGTCTTCGGCCGGCGGCACGTGGCACGGCAGGCGCGGTACGGCGTCACCGACGGCTCGACGGGCAGCGGCGGACACACGGGGGAGGCAGATGACAGTGCGTTTTCAACTGCTCGGCCCGCTGAGCATCACGGACGGCCGGAGCGTCGTGGTCCTGCCGCCCTCCAAACCGACCGCGCTGCTTGCCGCGCTCCTCATCCGCCCCGGATCCGTGGTCTCCACCGATCACCTGCGCAACGTCGTCTGGGGCGAGAAGCAGCCGACGACGGCCAAGGCCGCGCTCCAGAGCTGTGTCCTGCGGCTGCGCCGGATCTTCGCCAAGTACGGCATCGAGGACCAGGCCGTCACGGCGGTCGCCAGCGGCTATCGCATCCAGGCCGACGCCGGGACCCTCGACCTGCTGCACTTCCGGCAGCTCGTCGACGGGGCCGCCGCGTCCGGGGAGGAGTCCGAGCTCTACGACCTGCGGGCCGCGCTCGCCCTCTGGCAGGGGCCGTTGCTCGCCAACGTCCCCTCCGACCTGCTGCACCGGGACGAGGTGCCGCGGCTGGCGGAGGAACGTCTGAGGGTTCTGGAGCGGGTCTGCGACATCGAGCTGAAGTACGGCCGTTGTCGCGAAACACTCGTTGATCTATGGGAAGTTACGCGCGTATACCCGGCACATGAACGGTTCGCCGCGCAGCTGATGCTGGCTCTCTACCGGACGGGACGCCAGAGCGAGGCGCTCGCGGAGTACCGCAGGATCAAGGAGCATCTGCGGGAGGAGCTCGGCGTCGATCCCCGGGCCGAACTCCAGTGCCTGGAGCTGGCCATGCTGCGTGGCGACGACATCGGGCCCCCGGACACGGGCCGCGCCCCCGTCTCGCTGGCGCCGGCTACGCCGCGGACCTTCCCGGACGACGGAGAGCCGGAGCCGGACCACCGTCCCGGAGGTCCCGGAGGTCCCGGAGGCCCGGCGGCATCCGTGGCCGCGTTCCCCACCGTGCCCTCCTTCACCGGCCGGAAGAGTGAAGTCGACTCCCTGATGGGCCTGTTGACATCCGCCCGGGAGTCCGGCGCACCGGATCGCGCCACGGTGGCGATGCTCTCCGGAGCGCCCGGCATCGGCAAGACGGCCCTGGCCCTGCACGTCGCGCACCTGGTGGGCGGCCACTATCCGGGCGGCTGCCTGCTGCTGCCGCTGACCCGTCCCGACGGCACCCCACGCCCGGCGCAGGAGGCCGTCGACGAGCTCCGTCGTTCCCTGCCCGCGGAATCCGGCGCCGGGCACCACCCCGCGCTTCTGGTCCTGGACGACGCCGTCCACCCCGACCAGGTACGTCCGCTGCTGACCGCCAACGCCGGCGGTGCCGCGATCGTCACCAGCCGGATGGGCCTGGCCGCGCTCGTCGCCACGCACGGCGGCGCCGTCCACCGGCTCGGCGCCCTGGAACCGGAGGAGTCGCACGCCCTGCTCATCGCGGTCCTCGGCCGGGAACGGGTCGAGGCCGAGCCGTCGGCGGCAGCACGGCTGGCCTCCGTGTGCGGGCACCATCCGCTCGCCCTGCGGATCGCCGCCGCCCGGCTGCTCACCCGGCCCCGGCTGCGGCTGGCCGACTGCACCGACTCGCTGCGACGCGACCTGCCCGCCCGGCTCAGCCTGGCCGACGATCCCCACATGTCCGTGCCGCTGACGCTGGACGAGGCCCTGACGCGACTGCCTCCGGAGCTGGCCGACGCCCATCTGCGCCTCGGGGCGACGGCTCACGGACCCCTCACCCCCGGCCTGGCCACGGATGTACTCGGCATTCCGCCGGAGACTGCGGAAGAGGTGCTGGAGCGGCTCCTGGACGCGGGCCTCCTGGAGGAGGAACGGCCGGGCGTCTTCTGGATGCACGACCTGCTGCGGGCCCACGCCAGGCGAGCGACGGTCCACCGCGCCGGCCGCGGCCACGCCCTTCCGCGCCCGCCACGACATACGGAGATCCCTCCGGTGGACAGCACCAGGCCGGCCGCACTGCGGTGACGGGACGGGCCGTCGGCCTCCCCGACTGCCCGGCCCTGTCGCGATCCGGACCTTCCACAAGTCACCCCGAACCGGCCCGAGTTCCCTCGGGCAACCAGCCCCCAGAACCAGAGGTGTGAGCACGCATGACAACCACGCCGTACGCAGAGATCGCCGGAACCCGGCCGCGAGTCCGTCGCGACGTCCTGTTCACCGAGACGCCCACCGGCGTGATCTTCCACAACGCCGACGGCGGCTTCCAGCTCACCGCCAAGTCCGGCTACAGGTTCGCCACGCTCCTCGTCCCCCACCTCGAC
Source organism: Streptomyces sp. NPDC002403 (assembly GCF_053593015.1). Lineage (NCBI taxonomy): Bacteria > Bacillati > Actinomycetota > Actinomycetes > Kitasatosporales > Streptomycetaceae > Streptomyces > Streptomyces sp. NPDC002403. Next base: position 125,756 of record NZ_JBSFBQ010000019.1, read on the forward strand.
GGCAGCAGATCCGTCGAGGAGATATGCGAGGGCTTCGGGGAACGCCAGAAGGCCATGGTGGGCGAACTCGTCAAGGCGCTCTACGCGCGTGACTTCGCCCGCCCGGTGCCGGATCCGCAGGAGCCGGCCGCGTCCCTGGCGACCGCCCCGGCCGCCGCCGCCCGCTTCGCCCAGCAGATCGCCTACCTCGACCACTACGCCGACGACGCCGACGCCCGGTTCGCCCGCTTCCGCGCCACCCGGGTCGCCGTACTCGGTGACGGCCCGTCGGCGCGCTGGTGCGTGCTGTCCCTGATCCGGAACGGCTGCGCCGCGGTCGCCGTCGACGCGGCCCTCGCGAACGGCTCCGCGAGCAGCACGGCGGAAGAGTTCGCGACGGTCCATCGGGAGGCGGCCGAACTGGCCGGGCAGGACTGCCCCGTCGAGCTGTCGGTGCTGCCGGAGCCGGGCAGCGGTCCGGTGGGCTGGGCCGCTTACGAGGGGTACGACGTCGTCGTGGCCGCCGCCGGCCCCGGCGTCCCGGGCACGGTGCTGCCGCTGCTGCGGGAGGGTCTGCCGGACGGCCGTACTCTGCTCCCGGCCTGGACGTTCGGCCGCCGGGTCGTCGTCGGTCCGGCGATGACCCCGGAAGCGACGTCCTGCTGGTCCTGCGCCGCGCTGCGGCTGGGCGCCGCCGGAGGCAGGGCCGACGCGGCGGCCGCGGACCTGTGGAGCGGGCTGGCCCTGGGCACCGGTACCCCCGGTGCCCAGCCCTCGGGACCGCTCGCCGCGATGCTCGGCAATCTGCTCGGTTACGAGGTGTTCCGCCTGGTCACCGGCGCACTGCCGGCCGAGACCCGGGGCCGGCTGCTCATCCAGGACATGGCGTCCTTCGACGTCGGCTCGGAGCCGCTGCTCCCGCACCCCCGCTGTCCGTTCTGCGCCGCCCCCGCCGATACCCCGGAACCGGTCGACCTGGCGTCGGTCCCGCCGCGCCCGGCCTTCCTCCCGACCGTCGCCACGGCCCCCGACGACGACGCCTCGCGCGGCCCGCTCGCCGAACTCGAGCGCCGCTCCGCGCTCGTCCACCCGCACGCCGGCGTCTTCACCCGGTACGCGGACGAGCCCCTGACCCAGACTCCGCTGAAGGTGGGATCCGTCGTGCTCGGCCTGGGGCCGGGGGGCTCGCGGACCATCACCGCGTTCGATGTCCACCACACCGCCGGGGCCCGGCTGCGGGCGCTGAACGCCGCCGCCACGGTCTACGCCGAGCACGTGGTGCCCGCCGTCCCCTCGGAGGCCTCCCTCGACGAGCTGCCCGCCGTGGTGCCGGACGCGCTCACCATCGCGTCCGGCACCGGTGGCGGCGCGGTCACCGCCTGGACCCCCGCCACCTCGCTCGTCACGAAGGAGGCGGTGCGGGTGCCCGCGGGCGCCGTACGTCCCTTCGGGGCGGACAACGCCGACCGTCGTTTCGAGCCCACGCGGGCCGGAGCGGGGGCGGGAGCGAACCTGCCGGAAGCCGCAGCCTGCGGCCTGCTGTCGGCGCTCTCCCACGCCGCTCTGCGACGGGCGGTCCGGGGCGCCGGGGACGTGGCGGTCATCGAGCCCTCGGCCTTCGGTGACGACCCCGAGATGACGTTCCTGCTGCGGTCCACCACCCACCTCGGCCTCTCGGTCGAACTGCTCGACCTCGGTGAGCGGGCACACTCCGGCGCGTCCGTCGTCCTGGCGAGGACCGTGTCCCCCACCGCACCCGCCCGCTGGGCCGTCGGGGCCGCCCTGGACCTCGCGGCAGCAGCCGTGGACGCCGTACGGGACCTGCTCGGCGAGGCACAGGCGGTGACCGGGGCCGACGCGGAGACGGACACCCCCGACACGGGCGACCCGCTGCTGCGGGACCTGGACGCCGCACTGATCCCGGTCACCCGCGACGAACCGGCGAAAGCGCCCGGGGAGGCCGTGGAGTGGACCCGGGTCCTCGAACGGCTCGCCGCCGACGGCCGGGACGCCCTGGTGGTGCCCACGCACGCCGCCGACCTGCCCACCGCGGGCATCCACACCGCGCGCGTCCTGCTCACCCGGACGGTCACCGATGCCGGCTGAGCCCACGGCCGGGTCCGGGCGCACCGCCCGGGCCGGGTGCTCCCGCCGGTTCGCCGGCGCCCTGCGCGATGCGCTCGACGAGGTCGGGTCCGTCGCGAGCGGCCCGGCCCCGGCCGTGGCGGTGGCGCCCCTCGGCGTCCGGGACGCGTACGCCGCCACGCCCGGACACGACGCCCGGGGCACCGGGGCCGCGCGCGTCCCCGTACACCTGTACGGCCGTCAGCTGCTGGTCGGGCCGTGGCCCGCCGAGGGCCGGGCCGCCGGGTGCGGGACCTGCCTGGAGCGCCGGTGGCAGGGCGTGCGCTCCGTGCCCCTGCGCGAGGGGCTCGAACTCGGCTCGGACACCGTCGCGGTGGGCGATTGGCCGTACGACATCCCGTTCGCGGCCACCGCAGCGGCCGCGCTGGTGGCGGGTCTGGCCGGCGCGGAGCCGTCCCCCGGCCCGTATCCGCGGGTGCACCTGCTGGACCTGGAGGCCATGACCGTACGCAGCCATCCCCTCGTACCCGACCCGGAATGCCCCGCCTGCGGTGCACCGGAACCGGACACCGCCGAGGCGGCCGCGCTCGTCCCGCGGCCCGCGCCGAAATACCGGCCGGGCGCCTTCCGGGTGCGCCGGATCGAGGACTACCGGCTGCCCGTGGACGCCTTCGCCAACCCGCACTGGGGCGCACTGGGCTCGTCGGTGATATGCGACGTGGCCTCCACCACCACCTCGGCCACCATCGGCTGCTTCTCCACCCGCTCCGGGGAGTACCTGCGGGAGACCTTCTGGGGCGGTCACGCCGACACCTACGCGCGCAGTCAGCGCATCGGGGTCCTGGAGGGGCTGGAGCGTTACGCCGGGATGCGTGCCCGGGCCAGGACCACCCGCCTCGTCGCCTCGTACGACGATCTCGGCCCCGACGCCGTCGACCCCCGCGAAACCGGCCTGTACGCCGAGGAGTTCTACCGGGCGAACCCTCGGGTCCGGCCGTTCACCCCGGACCGGGAGATCCCCTGGGTGTGGGGCTGGTCCCTGCGGGACGACAAGCCCCGCCCGGTCCCCGAGATCCTCGCCTACTACCACGCGCCGGGCCTGGAGAACCGGTTCGTGCAGGAGAGCTCCAACGGCTGTGCCTCGGGCGGCAGTCCGGAGGAGGCCGTGTACTTCGGGCTGATGGAGGTCATCGAGCGGGACGCCTTCCTGCTCGCCTGGTACGGGCAGGCGCCCCTGCGGGAGATCGACCCGTCGACCAGCACCCGTCGCAGCACCCGGCACATGGTGGACCGACTGGCCATGTACGGCTACCGGGCCCGCTTCTTCGACACCCGGATCACCTTCCCCGTGCCGGTGGTCACCGCCTGCGCCGAACGCTTCGACGGCGGCGTCGGCCGCATGTGCTTCGGGGCGGGCGCCGGGCTCGACCCGGAGTCGGCCCTGGATTCCGCGCTCTGCGAGATCGCCACCGACTCGGTCAACCTGGTCGGCCGGACCCGTCGCGACGAGTCGCGGCTGCGCGCCATGGCCGCCGACTTCGACCGGGTCACCACCCTCCACGACCACCCCCTGGTCTACGGCGTCCCGGAGATGGGCCGGCACGCCGACTTCCTGCTGCGGCAGCCCGACCCCCGTCGGCCGCTCGCCGTCGCCGACCTGGCGTGGCCGGACGACGACGGCGCCCCGGTGGCCGCCGACCTCCGCGAGGACCTGATGCGCGCGGTGGGCGCCGTCGCGGCCGCCGGGTTCGACGTGGTGGTGGTCGACCAGACCCTGCCCGAGCAGCGCGCCCTGGGCCTGCACACCGTGAAGGTCCTGGTGCCCGGCCTCGTGCCCATCGACTTCGGCTGGTCCCGCCAGCGCGTCCGCCACATGTCCCGGACGGTGTCCACGCTGCGCAACACCGGCCTCAACCCCGCACCCCACCCGTTTCCGTGACGGCCCGCCAGTACCGCACGCCACATCGAAAGGGGGGCCGACCCCATGGGGTTCGCCCATGAGTACGCCGACGCCGTCCTGCACCGCGGCCGCATCCCGATGGAACCCGCCGACTTCGTCCCCGACTGGGCCGACGGCCCGCGCAAGGGCAAGTTCTTCCCGGGCGTGGAATCCTGCGCCCTGCCCGACGGCGACGACCTGGCCGACGCCCCGGCCGGGCACGGCCTGCTCCCGCTGCCCGGCGAGCCCGCCGGCCCGGGCGGCTTCACGCTGCCGCTGCTGTCCGCGATGCTCAAGGACTCCTACGGGCTGACCGGCCGCCGCCTGGGCATCCAGGCCAACAGCGACCTGTCCGGCCTGCCGTTCTACACCCACGCCAACTGGTCCCGGGGCACCGCGGGCGGCGGTGGCCTGTACCCCGTCAGCATCTACTGGGCGTCGGGCCCGTCCGGCCCGCTCACCCCCGGCATCCACTACTACGACACCCAACGGCACGCCGTGCAGAGGCTGTTGACCGGCGATGTCTCGGCCCGGGTGCGCGAGGCGCTCGGCCCCGACGCGCCCGCCGAGGCGCGGGAGACCGACCAGTATCTGATCCTCGGCGTGAAGTACTGGCAGAACTCGTTCAAGTACAACAGTTTCTCGTACCACGTGGTCTCCACCGACGTGGGGACCCTCGTCCAGACCTGGCGGATCTGGGCCGGCGCCCGTGGCCTGCGTACCGCACCGGTGATGTGGTTCGACGAGCCCCGGCTGAACGGACTGCTCGGCACCGCGGGCGAGGAGGAGGCCGTCTTCGCCGTCGTCCCGCTGAGCTGGGAGGGCTACGGCGCGGCCTCGCGCACGGCCCCCGGTCCGGACCCCGCGGTCCGGTACCGGGACGTCGAACGCTCGCGCACCGTGCTGGAGTTCCCGACGGTGCTCGCCATGCACGCGGCGACCGTGGCGGACCCCACGGGCCGCCCCGTTCCCGGCGCCCTCGCCGCGGCGGCCGCCCTGCCCGCCCCTGCCGACGGCACCCGGGTAGCCCTGCCCACCCCCGCCTTCCCCGAGGTGCCCGTACGCCGGGCCCTGCGCACCCGGCGCAGCAGCTTCGGCCGTTTCGACGCGGCCCGCCCCGTCACCCCCGCGCAGCTGTCCGCCGTCCTGGCGGCCTGTGCGGCGACGTCCCTGGACAGCGACGCGGACCCGGACGGCACCGTGCGGACGGCCCGGATGTACGCCTTCGTCAACCATGTCGCTGGCATCGAGCCGGGTGCGTACGTGTACGACGCGGAGGCGGGCGACCTGCTGCTCGTCGAACCCGGCCCGCAGGGGGCGTTCCTCCAGGACACCTACTTCCTGGCCAACTACAACCTGGAGCAGGCGGGCGCCGTCCTCGTGCCGACGGTGCGCACGACGGCCGTCCTGGACGCGGTCGGCGACCGGGGCTACCGGCTGGCCGTCGGCACCGCGGGCGCCGTGGCCCAGACGTTCTACGTGGCGGCAGCCGCGCTGGAGCTGGGCGCGGGCGTGGCCCTGGGCTTCGACAACATCGCGTTCATCGAGAAGCTCGGCCTGGGGGACGGCGACGAGGCCCCGCTGTTGATCATGCCGCTGGGCAACGAACGCCCCCGGCCCGCCGACTTCCGCCACGAGATCGCCTGACGGGAAGACCTGCGATGACACTCATGACGTCCGATACCGCTCCCCGGCGCCCCGCCGGGTGGGAGCCGGGCCGGCGCTTCCTGCTGCGCACCGCGGGCCTGCCCGTGGAGACCGTCCACGGCCTGCGCTGCGCCGGTACCCGCCACTGGGCCGACCGGGTCCTGGCCCAGGAGGACCGCCTGACCGAGGGCGGCGCCGCCCTCAGCGATCTGCTGCACGATCTGGTCGAGTCGGCCGACGCGGAGGGCAGCGATGCCCGCCGCGCACTGCTGGGGCTGCGCCGCCAGGTGTTCAACAACCGGCTGCCCGCCGACCCCGAGGCAGCCGTACGCCTGGTGACCCGGCTGGACGAGGCCGCCGGCGCGCGGGTCTCCGGCTGGCTGGACGACCGCGTCCGGTACGCCGAACTCCTCGGCGAGGGTGCCGGGTTGATGGAGGACGAGCTGCTTGCGGCGCGCACGGAGCTGCGCGGCGCACTGTCCCGGGACCGGCTCCGGCTGGGGCTGCTGCTGGCCTCGCCGACCCTCGACAGCCGGCTCGACGCGTATCTGCGCGACACGAGCGCCGTGCCCGGCAAGCGGATGCGGAAGATCGAGCGCTCCGCGCTCACCTACCTCTACCGCACGGCCTGCAAGACCAGCCCGTTCAGCACCCTCACCGCCGTCGCGGCCGGCACCTTCGACGGCGCCCGGGACGACGACGGCTCGGCCCTGCGTATCGGCGGGACGTGGCGCAGCCAGGTGCGGCTCAATGTCGTCGCCCTGGGGCGGCTGGCCGAGCTGATCCTGGACGACCCCGTACGACGCCAGGACCTTCCGGTCGTCCTGTCCCCGGGCTGGCGGCACGACGAGGACCGCATCCGCTACGTACGGCAGTGGGTGACGACGGGCGACGACAGCGCCTCCGTCACCTTCGACGCGGTCCGCGACCGGCTGTTCTACCTCCGCAGGAGCGGCACCCTGGAACGCCTGATCGCCCTCTTCGGCAGCCGCGACGGTCTGCGCCACCGCGACCTCGTCGACTGGCTGCGGGCCGAGCACGGCGCCGCCCCGGGCGAGTGCGAGCGGTATGCCACCGCACTGCTCCAGCTCGGCATGGTGCAGGTACCGTGTCTGCGCACCGATGTGCACAGCCCGGACCCGCTGCGCTCCTTCCAGCAGGCCCTGCGCGCCCTGGGGGCCCCGTGGGCCGACTCGGTGGCCGCCGGCCTGGACGGCCCGGCAGCCTGCCTGGCCGCGTACCCGGCCGCCGGGCTCGACGAACGGCGGACCCTGCTGCACTCCCTGCGTGATCAACTCCTGTGTGTGCAAAAAGAACTGGGTGCCGCGGAACCGGCGCTCCCGCAGACCCTGCTGTACGAGGACGTCAGCGCCGGCGACGATCCGGTCCGCGGGGGCGGCCTGCTGACCGGTGCGACCGGGCGGGCACTGCGGGAGGTCGAGGGCATCCTGCCGATGTTCGACATCACGCTGCCCCAGCGCCTCACCCTGCGCGGCTTCTTCGTGGCCCGCTACGGACGCGGCGGACGCTGCGACGATCTGCTCGGCCTCGTCCACGACTTCCACGAGGACCTGTTCGACCAGTACGTCTCCTTCACCGGCAAGCGCAGCACGTTCGACGAGAACGGCGAGTACGTTCCGGAGGAGAACTGGCTCGGTCAGGCTTCGCTGCGGACCCTGGACGGTGCCCGCCGCCGCTTCGTGGCGGGCATGCGCGAGCAGTGGGAGAAGCACGGCGCATCCGGCGAGATCCGGCTCCCCCGGGAGCTGCTCACCGCCGTCGGCGACGAACTCGCCTCCCTGGTGGGCGACTTCATCCCGCAGAGTCATCACATCCAGGTGGCCGCGCCCGGCCCGGAACACCCCGGCGGCCCGCTGGTCGTGCTGAACCGCTCGTACGGCGGGCTCGCCTTCCCCTTCAGCCGCTTCACCCATGTGTACGACGGGTCCGGTGCGGCCGGTCCGCCCGACGGGCCGGGGCTGTCGGACCGGCTGCGTGCCGAGCACCGCGCGCGGCAGCCCGACGGAGCAGTGTTCGCCGAGCTGACCGGGGGCCCGGTCACCAGCAACCTCAACCTGCACGGCCGGCTGACGGACTACCAGATCGTGTGCCCCGGCGAGACCGCCACCGTCCCGGAGGCCGACCGGCTGCACCTGGACGACCTGTACCTGGAGCACGACGAGGAGACCGACCGTCTCGTCCTGCGTTCGCACCGGCTGGGGTGCGAAGTCGTCCCCGTCTACCTCGGTTACCTCGTCCCGGTGGCCCTGCCGGAGATCCCCCGCACACTGTTGCTGCTCTCACCGAGCACCATGACGCCGCTCGACATCTGGGGCGGTGTTCCCGAGGCCGCGGCGGTGGACGGCGTCACCCGCAGGCCACGCGTGGTCCACGGCGACGTCGTGATCGGCCGTCGCAGCTGGACGGCGGACGCCACCACGCTCCCCGTCCGCCGCCCCGGCACGGACGAGGCACGGTGGTATCTGGACTGGCAGCGCTGGCGCCGCACCCACGGCCTGCCGGACCAGGTGTTCGCGACGGTGCTCCGGGACGGAGGCCGGGCCCTGGGTGCCAAACCTCTCTATCTGGACTTCGACAGCCCCCTGTCGCTGACCGTGTTCGACGCCCTGGTGGAACGCGAACCGGGCATCGCCGTGGTCCTGCGCGAGATGCTCCCGGCCGAGGACGCGCTGCACCTGACGTCCGAGCAGGGCCGCCACGTGGCCGAGCTGGCCGTAGAGACCTTCACCTCCCGCCCCCGTACCGAGGACAGCCCGACATGCCGGAACTGATATCGCCCCGCCCCGCCCGCTCCGGATCCGCGTCGACGGAACCGGGCGAGTGGATCGCGCTGCACATCTTCTACGCCGCCAGCCCTCAGCCGATGCTCGTCCACTGCATCCGCCCCCTGGTGGGCCGGCTCACCGAGGAGGGGCTGCTGAGCGGTCACTTCTTCATCAACTACTGGCTGGAGGGCCCGCACGTCCGGCTGCGGCTCCGCCCGTCCGGCCCGGGCGTCGCCGCCGAGGTGAGACGCCGCGCCGAGGAGGCGCTCACCGAGTTCCTCCGCACCCGCCCCGCCCTGTACGAGGTCGATTCCGGCTTCCTCAAGGACTTCTACAATGCCCTGTTCGACATCGAGTTCCCCGGCGAGGACCGGAACCGGTACATGGGCGAGGACGGCCGGATGAACCTGCGGCAGAACAACTCGTTCAGCGAGGAGCCCTACGCCCCCGAGTACGCCAAGTACGGCGGGCCGGTGGGTGTCGAGCTCGCCGAGTGGCACTTCCGGCACTCCAGCGACCTGGTCATGGACGCCTTCCGCACCATGAACCTGCATCTGCGCACCGTGCTGCTCGGCACCTCCGCCCAGCTGATGATGGTGATGGCGAGCTGCTTCCTGCCGGAGAAGGACCGCCTCGCCGGCTATCTGGACGGCTACTACGAGTTCTGGCACCGCGCCTTCCCCGGCACGGGGTTCATCGGCTCGAAGGAGTACGAGCGCACCTACGCGGAGATGGCACCCCCGCTGGGCCGCCGGTTCGCCGAGATCCGCGCCGCGGTCACGGCGGGCGAGCTGGAGCGGCTCCCCTCGTTCCTGCGGGGCTGGGCGTCCCACTGCCTCGAACTGCGGGACCGCATCGTGGACCTCACCACCCGTGGCGAACTCCTCTTCCCCGCCTCGGAGGGCCCCGCGCGGGAGGACACCGGACAGGAGAGGACGGAGCCGGCGAACGCCGCCCCGCTGGAGAAGCTCACCCAGGTGCAGGCGGTGCTGCCGCGCCTGCTCTCCCCATACATGCACATGACCAACAACCGGCTCCATGTGACGATCCGCGACGAGGCGTATCTGTCCTTCATGCTCGGCCAGGTGCTGCGGGAGCCGGGCGCGGCACCCGCGAAGGCGGCGGACGCATGACCCCCGTCCCCGACAGAGCGGCGCCGCCGACGGACGCTCCCGCACCGGCGGCAGCCGCCCACGCGGCGGCGCGGGCCTACCGCCCCGCGCTCCGGGACGGCGTCCTGCTCAGCCCGCCCCTGCTGCGCGGTCCGCGCACCGTGCACCTGATCAGACACCCCGTCACCGGTGCCGCGTTCGAGGCCGGGGTCAAGGAGCACTTCGTCATCTCCCGGCTCGACGGGACCCGGAACCTCGACGACCTCGCGCCCGACTACGCGGCCCGCTTCGGCCGCCGCCTCGCCGAGGACAACTGGAACCTGCTGCTCGGGCTCCTCGGCACCCGCGGCCTGCTGGCCGGCGCCCCCGATCCGCCGCCCCCGGCACCGGTCCCGCAGCGCGCCAACACCTTCTGGCGCGGCACCCGCCGGTTGATCGCCGACGCCGACGCGACGACCTCACGGCTGCACCGCGTGCTGCGCCCCCTGCTCCACCGGGCCGTCCAGCTCCCCCTGCTGGCCGCCGTCCTCGTGATGGTGGTGGCCCTCGCCCTGCACCCCGGTGAACTCCTGGACGGAACGGCCGAGTTGATCAGGCGGCCGGTGGTCCTGGCGGCCGTCGCCCTGTTCCTCTGGTTCAGCATCACCGTCCACGAACTGGCCCACGGAGTCGCCGCCCAGCAGTACGGCGGCCACGTCAGCGAGATCGGGCTGCGCTGGCGGTTCCCGGCCGCGATGCTGTACTGCTCCGTCGACAACTACCTCTTCCTCCCCGGCCTGCGCGCCAAGCTGGTGGTCGCCGGAGCGGGCGCGTACATCAACATGCTCCTGCTCCTGCCCTTCGGCATCTGGTGGTTCGTGCTCCCCGCGGACGACCCGGCCCGCCCCCTCCTCGCCGGCCTGCTGCTGCTCGGCAGCGTCCAGGGGCTCAGCAACCTCGTCCCGCTGCCCCCGCTCGACGGCTACCGCATGCTCGGCCACGCCCTGGGCACCGCCCACCTCGCCCCCGAGACCCGGACCTATCTGGCGCTGCGCCGGAGCCGCGGGAAGGCCGAGGCCACCGCCGCCTACCCCGTCCGGGCCCGGCGGATCTACACGGCGTACGGGACCGGGTCGGCGGTCCTGCTCCTCCTCGCCGCGGCCGGCACCTGCACGGTGGTGCTTCTGCTGCTCAGATGACCCCGGCCCCGCGAACACCACCCGACCACAAGGATCCAGGCACCACATGAGTGAGGTACAGGCCATGCCATCCACACCCGCCGAAGACAACCCCCCGACCACCGCCGTGCACGTACAGGGGGTCTCCAAGCGGTACGGAGACCGTCAGGCCGTGGACGACGTGTCCCTGGAGATCCAGCGGGGCGAATTCTTCGGCCTCCTGGGCCCCAACGGCGCGGGCAAGTCCACCCTGGTGGAGATCATGGAGGGACTGCGCCGGGCCGACACCGGCTCGGTCGCCCTCTTCGGAGAGTCTCCCTGGCCGCGCAACACCGCGCTGCTCCCCCGCATCGGCGTACAGACCCAGTCCTCGGCGTTCTTCGTACGGCAGACCGCGCACGAACACCTGCGCACCGTGGCCGCGCTGTTCAACGCCTCCCGGGAATCCGTCGAAGCCACCCTGGACTCCGTGGGACTGACCGAGCAGCGCGACGTACAGGTGGAGAGCCTCTCCGGCGGCCAGCGCCAGCGCCTGGCCATCGCTTCCGCCCTCGTCCACGGCCCGGAGCTGATCTTCCTCGACGAACCGACCGCCGCCCTCGACCCGCAGGCCCGGCGCGCCCTGTGGGAGGTGCTGCGCGGGCTGAAGGCCGAGGGGCGCACCATCGTCTACACCACGCACCATCTCGACGAGGCCGAGGCGCTCTGCGACCGCATCGCCATCCTCGTGGACGGTTCGATCGCCGTGACCGACTCCCCGCACAACCTCGTCGGCGCCTCCGAGGTCCCCAGCCGGCTGATGCTGCCGCTGGGACGACTGGACGAACACGAGGCGGCGGCCATCTCCGGTGTCGACCGGGTCACCGTCCAGGGCGGCTCCCTCGTCCTGGAGACACGCGCGGCCGGTCAGGTGCTCAGCGCGGTCGACCGGATCACCGGACTCGACGGCGTACAGACCCGCACCGCCAGCCTCGAGGACGTCTACCTCGACCTGACCGCCCGGCTCACCGGTGCCCCGCAGGGCGCCCGCCGGAACACCGAGAACACGGAGCAGCAGCCATGAGCGCCTACGCCGCACTGACCGCAGCGGGATACCGCGCCCAGGTCCGCGACAAGACCACCCTCTTCTTCACCTTCGCCTTCCCGCTCCTCTTCCTCGTCGTCTTCGGCCTGATCTTCCGCGGTCAGGACGTCGAACAGAGCGGCCTGTCCTATCTCTCGTACACCGCCGCCGGAGTCCTGTCCTGGGGTGTGGCGAACGCCGCCGTGTTCGGCATCGCCTTCACACTCATGCAGTGGCGCACCGACGACATCCTGCGGCTGATCCGGATGTCCCCGGCCCCGCTGTCCGCCGTGATCGGCTCCCGCTACGTCATCGCCCTGGTCGTGGGCGCCGTCCAGTCGGTGCTCTTCGTCGGCGTCGCGATGCTGCCGCTGTTCGGCCTCGAACCCGCCTCCGGCTGGCCGCTGCTGATCCCGGTGCTCGTCCTCGGCATCACCACCTTCCTGCTGCTCGGCGTGATCATCGGCTCGTTCGCCAACACCCCCGAGTCCGTCGCGGCCGTCGCCAACTTCCTGATGCTGCCGATGGCGTTCCTCTCCGGGTCCTTCTTCCCGCTCGACGCCATGCCCGACTGGCTCCAGAAGCTCTCCCTGATCATGCCGCTGCGCTACCTCAACGACGCGGTGTCCCACGCGCTGGCCGGACGCGGTGACGCCTCCGACGTCACGGTGGGCTGCGCCGGACTCGCCGTGTTCGCCCTCGTCTTCGGTGCGATCGCCGTCAAGACCTTCCGCTGGACGAGGGCATCATGACCACCGCCGCGCGGCACCTGCCACAGCCGATGGAACTGGCGCGGGCCCAGCTCCGCTCGGCGCTCGCCGGCCGCCTCGGCCACGACACCCCCGTCGTCCCCGTCGGCACCACCGACGCCGCCGCCGGCGACCGGGGAGCCCCGGACCCCTGGGCCACCGTCCGCGCCGAGGCACGTGTCCACCTCACCGCGTCCGCCGTACTCGTCGGGCCGTGGGGCGGCGACGGCACCGCCCCCGCCTGTGGCCGCTGCCTGGCGATGCGCTGGCAACGGCTGCGCAGCCGCAGCGAACGCGACGCGCTGGAGACCGGCGGCCCCGACGGCCCACGCCCGGCCGGAGCATGGCCGCTCCTCACCGATCACACCTACGACGCGGTCGCCGCCCTCTGCCGGGCGGTGCTGGACGAACCGGGCGCCGGATCCCCCGCCACCGGGCCCGCCGACCGCAGCCTGCCCCAGGTCTCCCGTCTCGACCTGAGGTCCCTCCGGACACGGACGTACCCCCTCCTCGCCGACCCGCTCTGTCCCGACTGCGCCCCGCCCCGCACCCCCGCCGGCCCCCGCCCGCTGACCCTCGCCGCGCGGCCCAAGCCCGACCCGGGCCGCTACCGGCTGCGCCACGCCTCCTCGTACGCCATTCCGGAGGAGGCCCTCGCCAACCCGGTCTGCGGCGCGCTCGGCGGCGGCACCTGGCTGGACGTCACCTCCCCGACCACCGCACCGGTCGCCGGCAGTGTCTTCGTACGCGGCTACGCCGGGCTCAACGACGTCACCTGGAGCGGCCAGGAGAACTCCTTCTCCACCAGCCGCACCCTCGCCTTCCTGGAGGGCCTGGAGCGCTACGCCGGAACCCACCGGCGCGGCCGGTCCACCCCCGTCATGGGCTCGTGGAACGAACTGAGGGCGGACGCGGTCGACCCCGCCGTCTGCGGCTTCTACGACCCGCGCACCTACCGCGACGACCCGCTGGTCGACCCGTTCGACCCGGACCGCGTCATCCCCTGGGAGTGGGGCTGGTCCCTGCGCGACGACCGGCCGGTCCTGGTCCCCTCCCGTCTCGTCTACTACAGCGCCGGCCTGGCGGCCGACAACTTCGTCTTCGAGTGCTCCAACGGCTGCGCCATCGGCGGCTGTCTGGAGGAAGCGGTCCTCGGCGGCCTCCTCGAACTCGTCGAGCGCGACGCCTTCCTCAACGCCTGGTACGGCAATGCCCGCCTCACCGAGATCGACCTGCGGACCGTGGGCAGCCGTACCGCCGCCGTCATGGCGGAACGGGCCGCGCTCCAGGGCTACGACGTACACGTCCTGGACAACCGCATCGATCTGGCCGTCCCCGTGGTCACCGCGGTGGCCGTACGCCGCGACGGCGGCCCCGGCATCCTGTCCTTCGCGGCGGCCGCCTCGCTGGATCCGCTGGGCGCGGTCGAGGGCGCCCTGTCGGAGGTGCTCACCTACATCCCGCATCTCTCCCGCCAGACCGAGGAGCGCCGGGACGAACTGGAGGCGATGGCGGACGACTTCCACCGGGTCCGTCATCTCAAGGACCACGCCCAGCTCTACGGGCTGCCGAGGATGGCCGAGCACGCCCGCAGCTATCTGGAGCCCCTGGCCGTGCGCCCCTTCGGCGACGTCTACCGGGGCTGGGAGTCGGCGGGCCGGCCCCGCACCGGTGACCTGCGTGACGACGCCGGGGCCGTCATCGGCGAACTCGTCCGGGCCGGCCATGACGTGATCGTCGTCGACCAGACCACTCCGGAGCAGGAACGCGTGGGCCTGCGCACCGTCAGCACGCTGGTGCCGGGACTCCTGCCGATCGACTTCGGCTGGAACCGGCAGCGGGCCCCCCTGATGCCCCGCCTGCGCACCGCCCTGCGACGCGGCGGGCACCGCACCACGGACCTGGCCGACGCCGAGATCCGGATGGTCCCGCACCCGTTCCCGTAGACGACGGCCGTCCTGGAGACGAGGAACGCCCGGTACCCGTGCGAACGGGTACCGGGCGCGAACCCTGCGGTTGCCGACTGCTGACGTCAGGTCAGGCGGAGCAGGAGGTGGTGCTGGTGGTGGAGCTGCAGGTCGAGGTCGAGCTGGTGCTGGTGGAACCGGCCAGTACGACCTCGCTGGCGTCCGAGTAGTCGGAGATCTCGAAGGTCTCGGCCTCGAGCTCGAGGATCTCGTCGGCGAGGGTGCTCAGGTCCTTGTTCATGATGTCTCCTCCTGATCGGGGCCCCGGGCCGGGGTCGCCGGCTACCGGTGTGTGCCACTCATTCCACCGGCCGTCGCTCACCGTTCGGCATGCCTCCCGCACACACATCGCTGGCACGCCGCGCCAGCGCCCGACAGTGACAGCCGCACACATCCGACGAGGAGCCCCGTCATGCCCCAGACCCACCCCGCCCTCGCCCGTGCCGGTGAGGCGGTCCGCCCGGCCCTCACCCTCTACCTGGACGTCCATCGCAACCCGGAACTCTCCGGCGAGGAGCGCCGTACGGCCGCCCTGTTCGCCGACCGGCTCGCCGCCATCGGGTGCGAGGTGACCCGCGGTGTCGGAGGCCATGGCGTGGTCGGCGAACTCCGCAACGGCGAGGGCCCGCGCGTGTACGTGCGCGCCGAGCTCGACGCCCTCCCCCTGGAGGAGCTCACCGGCCTCCCGTACGCGAGCGACAACGGCGCCATGCACGCCTGCGGCCACGACCTGCACCTGGCCGCCGCGACCGGCACGGCGGACCTGCTGGCCCGCACCACCGCGCACTGGCGCGGCACCCTCGTCGTCCTCGGCCAGCCGGCCGAGGAGACCCTGACGGGAGCCCGCGCGATGCTGGACGACGGCCTGTACGAACGCTTCGGCAGACCGGACGTCGTCCTGGCCCAGCACGCGGCACCGCTGCCCGCCGGAATGGTCGCGCACGGCGGCGGCCACGGCCCGGTCGCCGCGGCGAGCGCCGCCCTGGACGTCGTACTGCACGGCCGGGGCGGCCACGCCGCCACCCCTCACCTCACCGTTGACCCCGTGGTGACGGCGGCGGCCGTGATCAGCCGCCTCCAGACCGTCGTCTCGCGCGAGAGCGCCCCCGCCGAACACGTCACCCTGACCGTCGGCACCGTGCGGGCGGGCACGGCGGTGAACGTGGTCCCGGACACCGCCGAACTCGGCATCGGCCTGAGGGCGCTCACCGACGAGTCCCTGAACCGCGCCCTGACGGCGGTGGAGCGCATCGTACGGGCCGAGTGCAGCGCCTCGGCCTGCCCGCGCGAACCGGACCTCACGACGGTCTCCCGCTCACCCGCGCTGTGGGGCGACCCCGCCACGACCCGGGAGATCCGCGAAGTCCACACCACCCTCTACGGCCCGCAACGGGTCGGCACCTGGCCGCCGTCGATGGCGGCCGAGGACTTCCCCCTGTACGGCGACGCGGGCCTCGCCGTGCACGGTGAGGCCCACATCCCCCTGGTCTACTGGATGTTCGGGGCCGCGAGCCCCAAGCAGTGGGCCGTCTCCCCCAAGCATCTCCCGCCCAACCATTCTCCTCATTTCGCCCCCGCCGTCCGTACGGCCCTGCCCTCGGCGATCAGCGCACTGACGGCAGCGGCCCTCGACCGGCTCGGGGCCTTCCCCCCGCAGCCGTCGGGGCAGGACTCCGGGACGACGCGGGCAGCCGCACCGTCGAAACCATCCACCGGGCCCACACGTTGAAGCAGCCCCGGGCCGCGCGGGTGCCGTACCGGGCCCCCGTCCGGTGCGGCACCGTCACGACCGGGGCCGGAAGGAACCCGGGAACGTTCAGAACCACCCGTCACGCACGGGTGGTTCGCAGAGCTCGAAGACCACCTCGCCGGCCTCCGCGTCGCCACCGGCGACCGGACGGACCCGGGCGCCGGCCACCACCAGGTGCGGCGCGGCGCCGACGACACGGCAGCGGAACACGAAGCCCTCGGGAAGCCGGACGAGGGACTCGTTGCGCGCCGCTTCCGTGTAGCGGTGCACGACCCCCGACCTCACCACGACACCCAGCCCGGCGCTGTGTTCGGGCTTCAGGTCGCTCGACGCGCACACCGGGCACAGCAGCCTCCGGAAGGAGGCCGTGCCGCACCAGCGGCACCGGTGGTAGTTCAGGCCGGCTTCCTCGTGCACCGTCTGCACGGTGCCATTCGATGACTGGGACACGTTCGACCCCCTGCGCTCGGCTCGGATGCGCCGCGCCTGCGCGTCGGCGCGTCCGCACCATAGGGCACTGAGTGTCGAAACGTAAAGACACTCAGTGCCAGATCGAGTCGTACCGAGGGGTCAGTCCTGCCCGATGACCGACTCGATCTGCTGCACCACCCGCCACATCGGAGCCCCCTTCGCGGCGACCATCACCACCACGTCGCCCTCGGCCGAGGACGTGGCCGCACCCCCGGCCACCCCGCTCCCCCACACCCGGCGCACCATCCCGAGCGCATGGTCGACGGCGGCCTCCGCGTCCCCCTCGCCGCCCGAACGCAGCCATGTCCGCAGCCCGTTGTTGTGCGCGGCGACCACGGACGCGGCGATCACCTCGGCGCGCAGCGCCCCGTCGTCCGATTCGCCGTACCTGCCGCGCAGATAACCGGCCAGCGTCTGCTCGTACCGCCGCACCACGGACAGTTCGTAGGTGCGCAGTCCGGGTACCTCCCGGGTGAGCCGGTACCGCTGGACGGAGAACTCCGGGTTGGCGGAGTACATGCGCAGCACCAGCCGGGCCGCGTCACTCACCGCCTCGACCGGCTCCAGGTCGCCGGCCTCCGCGAGGAACGCGACCATGTCGGCGAGGCACCGCTCGTGGTCCGGGAAGACCGCGTCCTCCTTGGAGGGGAAGTACCGGAAGAACGACCGGCGCCCGACCCCGGCCCGCGCCACGATGTCGTCCACCGTGGTCTGCTCGAAGCCCCGCTCCAGGAAGAGCTGGAAGGCCGCCTCGGCGAGAACCTCCCGCATGGGGGCCTTCTTCGCTGGTCTGCGCGCGTCAGTCATGCCGGGAACGTAGCACCGGAAGGCCCGTTCTGGCACCAGGTTCCTTTACAGAGGGTACTGAGTGCCATATCGTCATCCCTACGAACCACACCCAGGTAGGAGAGCCGGCGTGAGCTTGAGGATCGTTGTCTGTGTGAAGTACGTGCCCGACGCCACCGGCGACCGGCATTTCGCCGATGACCTGACGGTGGACCGGGACGATGTGGACGGTCTGCTGTCGGAGCTGGACGAGTATGCGGTGGAGCAGGCGCTGCAGATCGCGGGCGAGGCGGACGGGGCGGAGGTCACTGTGCTGACGGTGGGTCCGGAGGATGCGAAGGACGCGTTGCGCAAGGCGTTGTCGATGGGTGCGGACAAGGCGGTTCACGTCGAGGACGATGATCTGCACGGCAGTGATGTGATGGCTACGTCGCTGGTGCTGGCGAAGGCGGTGGAGAAGGCCGGGTACGACCTGGTGGTCTCGGGGATGGCGTCGACGGACGGGACGATGGGTGTGGTCCCGGCGTTGCTGGCGGAGCGGTTGGGTGTGCCGCAGGTGACGTTGCTGTCCGAGGTGTCGGTGGCGGAGGGTGTGGTGCGGGGCCGTCGTGACGGTGACTCGGCGTCGGAGTCGTTGGAGGCGTCGTTGCCGGCGGTGGTGTCGGTGACGGACCAGTCGGGCGAGGCGCGTTACCCGTCGTTCAAGGGGATCATGGCGGCGAAGAAGAAGCCGGTGGTGTCGTGGGATCTGGAGGATCTGGGGATCGAGGCCGGTGAGGTGGGTCTGGAGGGTTCCTGGAGCGTGGTCGACTCGGCGGATGAGCGTCCGGCGCGGACGGCGGGCACGATCGTGAAGGACGAGGGCGAGGGCGGCCGTCGGCTGGCGGAGTTCCTGGCGGGCCAGAAGTTCATCTGAGCCTTGTCCGTTGTTCGTTTCGCTCTGTTCTTTGCTAGTGGCAGGAGATTGAAGACCCATGGCTGAAGTTCTCGTCTTTGTCGATCACGTGGACGGTGCGGTTCGCAAGCCCACGCTGGAGTTGCTGACGCTGGCGCGCCGTCTGGGTGAGCCGGTGGCGCTCGCGGTGGGCGGGGGTGCCGGTGGTACGGCGGCGGTGCTGGGTGAGCACGGTGCGGTGCGGGTGCTGACGGCGGAGGACGCCGAGTTCGGCGAGTACCTCGTGGTGCCGAAGGTGGATGCGTTGCAGGCGGCGTGCGAGGCGGTGTCGCCGGTGGCGGTGCTGGTGCCGTCGTCGGCGGAGGGCAAGGAGATCGCGGCGCGGCTGGCGGTGCGGATCGGTTCGGGTCTGATCACCGATGCGGTGGATCTGGAGGCCGGTGAGCAGGGCCCGGTGGCCACGCAGTCGGCGTTCGCGGCGTCGTTCACGACGCGGTCGCGGGTGTCGCGGGGCACGCCGGTGATCACGGTGAAGCCGAACTCGGCTCCGGTGGAGCCGGTGGCGGCCGCGGGTGCGGCGGAGGTGCTGGCGGTGTCGTTCTCGGCGCTGGCGACGGGTACGCGGGTGACCGCGCGGACGCCGCGTGAGGCGACGGGCCGTCCGGAGCTGACCGAGGCGGCGATCGTGGTGTCGGGTGGCCGTGGGGTCAACGGTGCGGAGAACTTCGCGCTGATCGAGGCGCTCGCGGACTCGCTGGGCGCGGCCGTGGGTGCCTCGCGTGCGGCGGTGGACGCGGGCTGGTACCCGCACTCCAGCCAGGTCGGGCAGACCGGCAAGTCCGTCTCCCCGCAGCTGTACATCGCCTCGGGCATCTCGGGCGCGATCCAGCACCGGGCCGGGATGCAGACCTCGAAGACGATCGTCGCGATCAACAAGGACGCCGAGGCCCCGATCTTCGACCTCGTCGACTACGGCGTCGTCGGCGACCTCTTCCAGGTCGTCCCCCAGCTCACCGACGAGGTCAAGTCCCGCAAGGGCTGACCCGCCACCCTGCTGACGGTCCGGGGCCGTGCGGTGCACACGCCCGAACCTTATGCGAAGGGGGACCCGCCGCGCACCCGGCGCGCGTATCGAAATGGTCA
>NZ_JBSFBQ010000020.1:0-138210 GCF_053593015.1 Streptomyces sp. NPDC002403
CCTCGGTGGGGGTCAATGATGTGACGTACTACCCCAATACGGAGCAATGTCCGAAATAAACCATTCTGCGTAGGTTCTGCACTGTTCGGGCGGGGTGCGTGTCTACTACCCGCCCTAGGATGTGACGTGGCCCCTATGGGTGGCATCACATCCACGAGGCCATTTCGGCACCCCTTCGAGCCCTTTGCGAGGCCGGGGTCGGGGTCCGTGTGCGGCGGTCTGCGGGTCTGGGTCCGCCTACGGGGCACCGGCCATCTCTTGCCGGTGCTAGCGCACGCGCGCTAGCGTGTTCATGTGCCCAAGACACAGCTGAACGTGAGAGTGGACGAGTCCACCGCCGAGGCCGCGCGGCAACGCGCGCTGCAGAGGGGGATGAGCGTGAACCGGTACATAGAAGAGCTCGTGCGGCAGGATGCGGGCGAGGTCGGACACACCTTCGTCGAGGCCGCGGCCGACTTCATGAAGCAGTACGAGTCGGTGTTCGCCGAGGAGTTCGGCCCGGAGCGCAAAGGCACGCGTTGAACCTGCAGATCGACCTTTCCTGGCTGCTCATGGTGGCCGAGCACAAGACCCCCGGTGACCCGCAGGTCGTCGACTGGGGTGCGCTCGTGGCCGCGGTGGCCCGGCATGAGGCCGAGATTTTCGGCAGCCCCGTCTACAGCGACCCCCACTCCCGGGCCGCTGCCCTTCTCCAGCTGCTGCTCCACGTCCCCGCGCTCGAACATTCCAACGCGATGTTCTCCTCGGCCGTCGCGTACGGATATCTCGTCGCTTCCGGGCTCAAGGTCATCACTTCGCCCGAGCAGGTGCGCGACCTCGCCAGACTGGTGAAGGAGGGCAAGGCGGACGTCCGGGCCATCGCCGACGAACTCCGCCAGTGGAGTCTGTGACGGCCCCCGGCGCGCGACGGCGGGCCGATGCCTCAGTCCAGCACGGCAGGGCGGCGCGCCACCCCCAGCACGCAGGCCGAAGTGGGCAGCCGGACGCCCCACTCCGGCATCCGTACCCTGCGGTAGGTCTCCACCACGAACCCGGCCCGCTCGATGGCGGCCAGGGTGTCGCGCGACGTGTGGCACCCGCCCGTCACCAGCGGCCAGACCGTACGGTCCAGCGCCCGCTGCGTCATGGCCATGGCCCGGTCGTCGGCCTGTACATGCTCGAAGAAGCGCAGCTCACCGCCGGGCCGCAGCACCCGCACGAGCTCCGCGAGCGAACGCTCCACACTCCGTACGGTGCACAGCACCAGCGAGGCGACGGCCCCGTCGAACGCCTCGCTCTTCACCGGCAGGGCTTCTGCCGCGCCGGGCACCACATCCACCGGGATTCCCGCCCGCAGCGCCGACCGCACCGCCAACTGCCGCAGGCTGCGCTCGGGTTCGATGGCCACCACCTCCGACACCGCGGGCGGGTAGTGCGCGAAATTCAGGCCATTGCCCGCACCGATCTCGATGACCCGGCCGGACAGGCCGGCCAGCAGCTCCGAGCGCACCGCGCCCAGCCCCGCCTTGGTCTCCGCTGCCACGCTCATCCGGGCGTAGAACCGGGCGAAGACGGGGTGGTGCACGGCGTCCTCGGGGATTCCCGTGCTGCGCAGACGCATGACGACCTCCTCGACCGGGCGCTCGGGCAGAAAGCACGCTACTTGGATTCTCCCCCGTCCTGAGCGGCTCAGACGCTCAGGACGCAGGCCGATTCCCGCCCAGTTCCGCCGCGAGCCAACTCCGGGCACGCGCACGGAAGTCGGCCGGCTCCAAGGCCCCCGCACCGGCCGGCACCGCCCCCAGCAGCGGGGCACCCGCCACCACGGGAAGGTCCGCCAGATTGCAGCGCGCCGCGAGATCCGGTTCGGCGGGCATGCTGCCCACCACCACACCGAGGCACTCCAGCCCCCGGTTCCGCAGTGCCTCGGAGGTCAGCTCGGTGGTGTTGAGCGTGCCCAGACCGGGGGGCGTCACCACCAGCACCGGGGCGGCCAGCAGCCGGGCGGCGTCGGCAAGGGTCGAGCCCTCGTCGTCGAACCGTACGAGCAGCCCGCCCGCGCCCTCGATCAGCACCAGATCGTGCTCGGTCGCCAGCTTCCGGGCCGCTTCGGCGATCTCGTACGGCCGCACCGGCGGGAGCCCGGACCTGCGGGCCGCGGTGGCCGGTGCCAACGGTTCGGGGAATCTGGCCAGTTCGACCGCGGTCACATGGCCGCCCGCCAGCCGTGCCACTTCGGCGGCATCTCCCGGCTCGCCGGGGGCCAGCCCCGTCTGCGCGGGCTTCAGCACCGCGACACGGCGGTCCGGAGACGCCGCCGCCACGGCCGCCGTCACGACGGTCTTGCCGATCTCCGTGCCTGTCCCCGTCACTACCAGAACCGTCATCTCATCCCTCTCGCGCAGCCGCGCACACCGCGCGGCAGATCCGTGTCACGTCCTCGTCGCCCGTCACGTAGGGCGGCATCGTGTAGACGAGATCGCGGAACGGCCGCAGCCACACCCCTTCCCGTACCGCGGCCCGGGTCGCGGCCGCCATGTCCACCTCGTGATCGAGCTGTACGACGCCGATCGCACCCAGTACCCGGACATCCCGCACCCCGGGCAGTTCCGACGCCGGGGCGAGCCCCTCCCGCAGTCCGGTGCCGATCCGCTTCACCTCCCGCTCCCAGTCCTGGCCGAGCAGTAGATCGACGGAGGCGCACGCCACCGCGGCCGCGAGCGGATTGCCCATGAACGTCGGTCCGTGCGCGAGCACCGGCACCTCGCCGCGCGAGATGCCCTCCGCCACCCGGGAGGTGCACAGCGTCGCCGCCATCGTCAGATAGCCGCCGGTCAGTGCCTTGCCCACGCACATGACATCGGGCGAGATCCCGGCGTGCCCGGCGGCGAACAGCTTCCCCGTACGGCCGAAACCCGTGGCGATCTCGTCGAGGACCAGCAGCACATCGTGCTCGTCGCACGCCTCGCGCAGCACCCGCAGATACGCGGGGGAGTGGAACCGCATCCCGCCCGCGCCCTGTACCACCGGCTCCACGATCACCGCGGCCAGCCGGTCGGCGTGCTCCGCGATCAGTTCCCGCAGGTGCCGGACGTACGCGGCATCCGGTTCGGCGTCGAAACCGGCCGGGGGCTCGTCCGCGAAGACCTGGCGGGGCAGGACACCCGACCAGAGTTCGTGCATGCCGCCCTCGGGGTCGCACACCGACATCGGCTGCCAGGTGTCGCCGTGATAGCCGCCGCGCCAGGTCAGCAGCCGCTGCTTGGCCGGCCGCCCGGCCGAGCGCCAGTACTGCAGACACATCTTCACGGCGACCTCGACGGAGACCGACCCCGAGTCGGAGAGGAAGACATGGCGCAGCGGCTCGGGGGTGATCTCGACCAGCCGGGTCGCCAGCCGCACGGCGGGTTCATGGGTGAGCCCGCCGAACATCACATGGCTCATCCGGTCCAGCTGACCACGGGCCGCCTCGTTGAGCACCGGATGGTTGTAGCCGTGCACCGCCGACCACCAGGACGACATGCCGTCGACCAACTCGCTCTGCCCGTGGGCCGGTTCGGCCAGCTTCAGCCGCACCCCGGACGCGGACTCCACGACCAGCGGCTCCTGACGCCCCGGCATCGGGCCGTACGGATGCCAGACGTGCGCCCGGTCCAGGGACCGCAGCTCGGCGGGGGAGAGGGCCTCAGGCATTGGGGGCGAGATCCGTTCCCGCGCCGCGACGGCGGACCGCCACCAGATCCGTGCGCGCGGCCGGCACCTCCTGGGCATCGGGCGCGGCCTCCCCGGGCGCGTCACCGCAAGGGGCGCACCCGCCGTCGTGCGAACCGCATCCACCGCCCGGCTGCGACCGGTGCGCGGGCAGCGTCGTCGTCGTCGCCCCCTCCACCTCGAAACCGGCGTCCGCGATCATGTCCAGGTCCGCCTGGCCCGCCTGCCCCTCGCTGGTGAGGTAGTCGCCCAGGAAGATCGAGTTGACCAGGTGCAGGGCCAGCGGCTGCATCGAGCGCAGATGGACCTCGCGCCCGCCCGCGAGCCGTACCTCCACGTCCGGGCAGACGAACCGGACCATCGCCAGAATCCGCAGACAGCGCTGCGGAGTGAGGTTCCACTCCTTGGCCAGCGGAGTTCCCTCGAACGGGATCAGGAAGTTCACCGGTACCGAGTCCGGGTCCAGCTCACGCAGCGAGAAGACGACATCGACCAGGTCGGTGTCGCTCTCGCCCATCCCGGCGATCAGTCCGGAACATGCCGAGAGCCCGGCGGCCTGCGCCTGCTGGACGGTCTCCACCCGGTCGGCGTAGGTGTGGGTGGTGGTGATGTCCCCGTACGTCCCCTCGGACGTGTTGAGGTTGTGGTTGTACGCGTCGGCGCCGGCCGAGCGCAGCCGGTCGGCCTGTCCGTCGGACAGCAGACCGAGGCAGGCGCACACCTCGACGCCCTCGTTCTGCTCCTTGATCGCCTCGATGGTCTCCGACACCCGGTCGACATCGCGGTCCGTCGGGCCGCGGCCGCTCGCCACCAGACAGACCCGCTTGGCCCCGCCCGCCACCCCGGCGGCGGCGGCCTTCGAGGCCTCATCCGGTTTCAGCCAGGTGTACTTGAGGATCCCGGCCTTGGAGCCGAGCCGCTGCGAGCAGTAGGAGCAGTCCTCGGGGCAGAGGCCGGACTTGAGGTTGACCAGATAGTTCAGTTTCACGCGCCGCCCGAACCACTGACGGCGCACCTTTCCGGCCGCGGCCACCACTTCGAGCAGATCGTCGTCGGAGGTCGCCAGTACGGCGAGGGCTTCTTCGCGGGTCGGCAGCTCGCGCCGCAGCCCCTTGTCCACCAGCGTGTTCAGGAGGTCCATGGCGAAGATCCTGGCCTACGGCACGGCCCGCAGCCAAGGAGGAACCGGACAACAGAGCCCGGCAAGGGTGTGTGTATTGCCACACCATGCCCGGCTGCGCACACGGTTAGGGTCTGTGAGCTGCCTACAAAAGGGACCGCTCATGTCCTTGGACCCGTTCGACTGGATCGACGAGGAGGCGCGCCGCCGCGCCGACGCCGGACTCGTCCGTACCCTGCGCCCCCGGCCCGCCGCCCCCGTACTTCTGGACCTGGCGAGCAACGACTATCTGGGGCTGACCCGGCACCCCGACATCACCGCCGCCGCGGCCGGGGCCGCGCGCGACTGGGGCGCGGGCGCGACCGGATCGCGACTTGTCACCGGTTCCACCGCGCTGCATGCCGAACTGGAGAACGAGCTGGCCGAATTCTGTGGTTTCGAGGCGGCGCTGGTGCTGTCGTCCGGCTACGCGGCCAACCTCGCGGCGGTCACGGCGCTCACCGGCCACGGCTCGCTGATCGTCTCCGACGCGGGCAACCACGCCTCGATCGTGGACGGTTGCCGGCTCTCGCGCGCCGCGACCGCGGTCGTCCCGCATGCCGATCCCGAGGCCGTACGCAAGGCCCTGCGGTCGCACGAGGGGCGGGCGCTGGCCGTCACCGACTCGGTCTTCTCGGTCGACGGCGACGCGGCACCGCTGCCCCGGCTGGCCGAGGTGTGCCGTACGGAGGGCGCCGCACTGCTCGTCGACGACGCGCACGGTCTGGGCGTGCTGGGGGAGGGCGGCCGGGGCGCACTCGCCGCCGCCGGTCTCTCGGGCGGCGGGGGAATCGTCACCACGCTCACTCTCTCCAAGTCCCTGGGCAGCCAGGGCGGAGCGGTCCTGGGCCCCGCCCGGGTCATCGAACACCTCGTCAACACGGCCCGTACATTCATCTTCGACACCGGTCTGGCGCCGGCCGCGGCGGGCGCCGCACTGGCGAGCCTGCGGCTGCTGCGCCGCGAGCCGGAACGGGCCGGCCGGGCCCGCGAGGTCGCCACCGCGCTGTACGAGCGGCTGACCGCGGCCGGTCTGACCGCCGTGCGGCCCGATGCGGCCGTGGTCTCGGTGCGTGCCCCCTCGGCCGACGCCGCGGTGCGCTGGGCGGCCGACTGCCGCACTGCCGGAATCGCGGTCGGGTGCTTCCGGCCCCCGTCGGTGCCCGACGGGGTGTCCCGGCTGAGGCTGACGGCGCGGGCCGATCTGACCGAGGACCAGATCGCCACCGCCGTGTCGGTCGTGCGGCGCACCGCTCCGGTCAGCTGACCGGCACCCGGTGCAGACCGCCGACGAACGAGGCCCAGGCCGCCGCGGAGAACCGCAGCGGTGGCCTGGAGACATCCTTGGAGTCCCGCACCGCCAGCCGCCCGTCACCGAACGGTGCGGCCTCCACACAGTTGTTCATGCCCGTGCTGCGGCTGCTGCGCCGCCACCGTAAGCCGTGCTGTGCGAGGCAATCCGACATGAGGGCCTCCCTCGGGCGCTCCGGGGTTCACCGACCGCCGCGGTCGATCGCGGCGATGAGGTCCAACGAGTGCTCCGGCGACAGCGCGTGTGCCTGCATCGTGCGGAAGGCCGAGCTGTACGCCTCAAGGTCTTCTTTCCGCTCCAGATAGAGGCTACTCGTCAAATGGTCGAGAACGACCACATCCAGATCAGAAGTGCTCGGAAATGAGAAGATAACGAAAGGCCCGGTGAGGCCGGCGTATCCGCCCACCGAGAACGGCAACAACTGAAGTTGCACATGGGGCAGTTGAGCGACCCGGGTCAGATGGCGCAGCTGCTCCCGCATCACCCGGCACCCGCCGACCTTGCGCCGCAGCACCGCCTCGTCGAGCACCGCGCTCAGCCGCAGCGGCGGATCGGTCCGCAGTACGCCCTGCCGGGCCAGCCGCACCTCCACCAGCGAGTCCAACTGGCCCGAAGGCAGCCCGTCCAGCGATGCCCGGGTCACCGCACGCGCGTAGTCGGCGGTCTGCAGCAGCCCCGGCACCACCGAGGTCTCCAGCGTGCGCGCGGTCCGCGCCTGGGACTCCAGACTGATGAAGTCGCGGTACTGGGGCGGGATCAGGCCGCGATAGGCGTGCCACCATCCGGTGCCGCCACCGCCCGCCGAGCCCGCCAACGTGGCCAGCAGGTCCCGCAATCGGGTGTCGTCCACGCCGTACGTGTCCAGGAGCCGGGTCACGTCGGCGGGCCGCACCCCGCTCACTCCGGTCTCGATCCGGCTCACCTTCGACTGGTGCCAGCCGAGTATCCGCGCCGCGTCCCGACTGGTCAGTCCCGACGCATGGCGCAGACTCCGGAGCTCCTCCCCGAGCTTGCGGCGCCGAACCGCAGGGCCGTGCTGCATCCGCGGCCTCCCTCCCTCTTCTGCCGAGCGGACAGTGTGCCGCCCGCATACGGTCTTGTGTGGCAGGGTTCACCGCATTGAGCGACAGATATATGCATATCTTGGTGGATCGCCGTTCCAGGGGGCAGCATCAATGGCAATCTGGCGCGAAGCACAACCCGGACCGATCGCGGGTCCGTCCGGGTGGGAAAGGGACGGCTCGCCATGGCAGACCATCAGGAAGCAAGCGTCACTCTGCCGAGCGAGCCGGTCTCGGTCTCGGCGGCCCGCAGCTACGTGGACCGGGTGCTCGGCGAATGGGGCCCGGTCGCCGACACCGATTTCACCGACAGCGTCCGGCTCATCGTCTCGGAGCTCGCGACCAACGCCGTCCAGCACACCTTCGGGCAGTCGCCCACCTTCACCGTGGACCTCCGGCTGGAGCGGGAGGAGCAGCTGTATCTGGGAGTGACGGACAGCCATCCCCGCTGGCCCAGGCGGCTGCCCGCCGCAGTTCAACAGGACAACGGGCGCGGCATGGTGATCATCCGCACCCTGGCCAAGGAGTGCGGGGGACGGCTCACCGTCAGCCCGACCGCCGACGGTGGCAAGACGGTGTGGATCGCGCTTCCGTGGAGCGTCCCGGTGCAGAGCTGACCGACGCGTTGCGGTGACCGCCCGACCGCGCGGTCACCCGGCTTCCGCGCCGGCCCCGCCCCCGAACCCGCCGCGCCCCGGCCCCCCGCCCGGCGGAGCACGGCCGGGGACACGGCCCCGATCCGCCGGGCAGGACCGTCTCAGCGGACCCGGCCGTAGTAGACGCTCTTGGTCCAGATCTTCTCCAGCCGGACCACCGCGCCGGTCCTCGGCGAATGCCAGATCTTGCCCTTTCCGGCGTAGATGCCCACGTGGTAGACGCTGCGGCCGTAGTGGAAGAAGACCAGGTCGCCGCGTTTCCTGTGCGAGGCCGAGATGTGGCGGGTCCTGTTGTACTGCTGCTGGGCCGTGCGGGGGAGCTTCTTGCCCGCCTTCTTGAACGAGTAGAACGTCAGCCCCGAGCAGTCGAAGCGGTTGGGGCCGGTGGCCCCCCACCTGTACGGCGATCCCTTCTTCGACGCCGCGATGTTGAGCGCCTTCATCGACAGAGTCGCCGCCTGGGCGTCCGTCGCGGCGCCCGGGGCGAACATGGTGGTGCCGACAGCGGCGAGAGTCAGAACCGAGGCCGTTCCGGCCCGGACGAGCAGAGACGGGACATGAACCTGCGCAGTCATGCGCAACCCTTCGTCAGCCGCCTGTGAAGGATGACCTGTCGGGTTCGGGCTGGCGAAGTTGCCCGGCCGCTTGCGGCGGCTTCACCCCGAGGGTCGACCGGTGTTCAGGCCGACCCGTTGTGCTCGGGTCCTCCACTCCTGCCGATCCACTATCTGTCGACCAGTCATCCGGGCGGCGGCAGGACTCGGCGTCCGCCCGGACCGCCCCGCCGCGGTGGCGGGGGCTTGTCGTCCCAGGGATCTTGACTCACGGACTGCCTGATTTCCGAGCAGAAACAGGGATATGTGAGGCTCCTCACGGCTGATCCGTTCGGGTGGGCATGGTGCTTTTCGAGGCTCCGGCGGCGAATCCGACCGGTGTCGTACCTGGGGTGGAAGGGTGGATTTCGATCACAGTCCACTCGGAAAACGCAAGTTGAGCGGTCCCCCGTGAGGGGGGCTTCCTACGCCGAACGAGCGAGGAATTTCGATCGGATCGTCGGGCGTGTCGGGTACGGGAGTTGGGTGACGGCCACCGGGCGCCGGACGCCGGGGCGGGGGGAGTTGGCCCGGTCCCGGCGTCCGCGCGGAGCACGGAAGCCGGTCAACTCGCGGGAGCGGGCGGTACGGTGACGCGCCCGGCCCGCCGCTCCCCGTCCAGTACCCGCAGCGCCCGGGCGAGCGTCGTGGCGTGGATCTGCGCCTCCCCGCGCTCGTGCATGGACGCGAGCGCGTCCCGCAGCGCGGCCACGTGCGATACCAGCGCCTGAGCTGCGCGCAGGGCGCCGTAGGTGTCGCTGCCGCGGGCCGGATTGATCCGGCCGACCTGGTCGAGGACTTCGAGGTAGCGGTCGATGAACTCCCCCTCGGCGCCCGTCAGTGCGGGAAGCGGTGGGAACTCCGGTGGCCGCATCGGCGGGTTCACCTCGTGCCGCGCGGGTGGTGTGAGGACTTCCGGTTCTCCAGGACGTGGTCCACCAGCCCGTACGCCTTGGCGCCCGCCGCGTCGAGGATGAGGTCGCGCTCGATGTCCCCGGTGATCCGCTCGGTGTCGCGACCCGTGTGACGGGCCAACAGTGTGGTGAGCATCGTGCGGACCCGTTCCAGCTCCTGGGCCTCGATCTCCAGGTCGGACGGCTGGCCCCGCATCGGTTCGGTGAGCTCGGGCTGCCGCACGACGACCCTCGCGCCGGGCAGTGCGTGCCGTCGGCCGGGGGCGCCCGCGGCGAGCAGCGCGGAGGCGCAGGAACCGGCCTGGCCGAGGCAGTAGGTCTCCACCTCGCACGTGAGGTACTGCATCGTGTCGTAGATCGCGGACATGGCCCCGAACGAGCCGCCGGGGGAGTTGATGTAGAGCGAAATGGGGAGGTCCGGGGCATCGTGCTCCAGGTACATCAACTGCGCGATCAGGTCGCCGGCCGCGGCGTCGTCGACCGGGGTACCGAGGAAGACGATCCGTTCGGACAGCAGCTTGGAGTACGGGTCGAGGGTTCGGGTCCCGTTGGTCGTGCGCTCGGTGAACTCGGGCAGTACATGACGGGCGGTGGGACGGAACAGCATGGCGATACCTCTCCTCTGGGTACTGCACGGCTCTGCGGGGTCTCTTCACGGGGTCGCGCCGACTTCCGTAAAAAATGTACAGGACGTACAGACGGTTGTGGTGGGAGAAGATCCTGGCGCTCCAGTGGAATTTCCAGGTCAGAGGCTGTTCTGGCTGTTCGCCGAGGGCGGATATCCGAGGCGACGCGGAGGTCCTGAGGGCTCGGGTGGACGTACCCTGCCGACGACTCGGTACGCGATTGAGGTCCGGGTGTGCCGGCCGGGTGGGCCTGTGGCCGCACGGTCGGAGACCGGTGCGGCGATGGCGGCGTTGGTTTGGGCGCAGGACTCGCGCCAGGCGTAGTTCTCGTCCAGCGGCACCTTGTCCTTCGGCTTGCGTGGCGGTGCCCGGACCTGGTTGGGGAAGCCGTTGGCTGCGTGATCTGCCGGTTCGCCTGCTGGGGCCCCTTCTTGCGGGCCCCGGCCGCATGCTGGTGTGCGCGCACGATGGTGAAGTCCACCGAGACAGCCCAGTTGAGGTTGTCGTCGGCGTCGGCCTGTGCGACCAGCGCGGTGAACACCCGCTCCCCGGTGCCGTCGAGGGCCCACATCCGCAGCCGGTTGTAGACGCCTCGCCAGTTGCCGTACTGCTCCGGGAGGCGGATCCACTGCGATCCCGTCTGGCATTTCCACGCGATCGCGTCGATCACTTCTCGGTGATCCCGCCACCGGCCACCCCGCCGCGGTGTCCGATCTGGGGGTAACGGCTCGATTCGCGCCCACTGCGCGTCAGTCAACGGCACACACGAACAACGGCCGGCGGTGCCG
The DNA here is from genome assembly GCF_053593015.1 of Streptomyces sp. NPDC002403. Taxonomy (NCBI): domain Bacteria; kingdom Bacillati; phylum Actinomycetota; class Actinomycetes; order Kitasatosporales; family Streptomycetaceae; genus Streptomyces; species Streptomyces sp. NPDC002403. The sequence continues at coordinate 10,800 of NZ_JBSFBQ010000020.1, forward strand.
GTCGGAACGGCGCCGCCGTCAGGCGGTCGGCCCAGTGCGGAGCCGCCGCGCGTCCCGCGCGAGCGTGTACGTAGCGCTGAGGAAGATCACGGATCCAGCCACGAGCCGGAGAAACGAGGCCCCAGAGCGGTACTCACGAACGGCAAGAACGAGCAGCATCACGCTGGCAAGGACGCCGAAGGCCGAGAGCAGAGCGCTGATGTGGTCAGTCACATGGACATCGTCAACGACAGCCCCGGCCGGCGGAAGTGATCCAAGCGAGCCGGCCTAGGCGACCCCGGAAGCGTCCTTGGACCGTCGCACGACGGCCGCCCCGCGCAGTGCGACGGCGCACCAGACGGCCACCAGGAGCAGCGCGGCCGCGGCCAGGCCCGCGACTCCGAGGGGATCCGGCCGCCAGCCCAGGGACAGCCGGGTACCGATCATGACGGTGCCGAGGAGGACCTCCGACGGGGAGTAGACAGGCACCTTGGCCGCCACGAACCGCAGGATGGCGCCCAGCCCCAGGCCGATCACGACCCAGGCGAGCAGATAGGGCCAGAGCGCTCCCGGCGCGGCGGGCGGCAGGCCGTACTCCTCCGGGCCGATGCGGAACAGGGCGCCCAACCACCCCAGCGTCACTCCGCCGGCGGTGACGAGCGCCGCCCACAGCGCATGGCGCCACAGCGGGCCGGACCGCACTCGCTCGTCCTCGTGCTCGTCCTGGGTGTCGACGGAGTTCGTGGTCTCAGGAAGATCCATCACACCCGATGAGACGCTCACCGGCCGCCGAACGTTGCGTCGCGGACGGTGTCGCGAGCATGCCGAAAACACCAGGGCCCGCCCCGAGGGCCGTAGCTCGTCGGCGACAAGCCCGACATGATCCGAACGAGAGGCACCAGTTGTACTGACCCGCGAGGTTGGGGACGCGGCTGGCGGGTGGTTGGCCCTTGAGTGCGGTGTGTCCGCGGTGGTGATTGCAGGTGTGCAGCCATTGCGGGAAGGCGTCGCGTCGTTCCTGTTCTGAGCGGTAGGGGCGGGCGTAGGCCCATTCGTCGAGCAGGGTGCGGTTGAGGCGTTCGGCCCTGCCGTTGGTCTGTGGGCGGTAGGGCCGGGTTCGCTTGTGGGTGATCCCGGCCGCTGTCAGGGCATCGCGCCAGGCGTGTGATTTGTAGCAGGCTCCGACTCACCCCGCCCTGATCCGTCGCGGGGACCCGGAGCAGTACCAACTGGGGCTGGTGACCAGGGTATCGGCCTGGTAGGCGCAGGGAGGCAGTGAGGCGGAGCTGCACGCCGGTGACTTGGTGCTGTGGGACACCTCCCGTCCCTACGACTCCGGCTCGGGACTCGACGACGGCAGCGTCGGGGTCCTGGTCCTGCAAATCCCCAAGGCGCGCTTGCCGTTGGCCGCCCCGCAGGTCGACCGGCTCGTCGCCCGGCGCATGGACAGCACCACAGGCATGAGGGCGGTGCCGGCCCAGTTCCTGGGCGCCGTGGCCCGAAACGGATCCGACTGCCAGCCGCACGACCTGGGCAGCCTCGGCAGCGTGGCGGTGGAACTGGCGGCCGCATGCCTCATCCAGCAGCTGGGCGCTGAGCCGCAGCCGCCGGAAGCGGCCCGGGCGCATGTGCTGCTGCGTCAGATCGACGCGTTCATCGAGCAGAACCTGGCGGACCCCGATCTGACCCCGCGCGCCATCGCCGACCAGCACCACATCTCGCTGCGCAGCCTGTACACACTGTTCCAGGACCACGTCGAGCGAGGGGGTTGCGGAGGCGATCCGCAGGCGTCGACTGGAGCGCTGCCGAGCCGATCCGGGCAGCCCGCAACTGCGCCGTCAGCCCGTTCATGCGATCGCCGCCCGGTGGGGGTTCGGCAACGCGGCGGCGTTCAGCCGTGGCTTTCGCGCCGTCTACGGCGTCACCCCGCAGGCCTACCGCTCCGAGGCGCAGGAGCCGCGCGTGGTGGCCGAGCAACGGGCCTGATGCGCCCGGCGGTCGGCAGCACCCTCTTCCGTTCCGTTGCTTTTCGGGCCGGAGCGCCGCCGAGATCGGGGCCGTATCGCTGCACGGATCGTCAAGAAGGGCTGCACGGCCGGCACAACCTCAGGATCCTTCCGATCCTGGGCTCCCGGAAGCGGGCCCCGGAGGCAGGACAGGTCGCACAGCCAGTCCTGCGGATGGGCCGCCGAGTTTCGTCCACAGCCGGGAGTCGTCCATGCGCAGGCGCACGGTGGCTGCCGCTGCAGAACAGGGGAGAGCAATGAAGAGGACGTCCTTCGACCGGCGGTCGGCGGAAGCCCCTGGCCCTGGCTCTCCGGGGCCAGGGGAGCGGCCGGCCTGTGGTTGGGTACCAGGTGGGCCATGCGGGCCGCTTTCGCCGGGGAACACTTGAAGCCGCTGCGCTCCTCACGGTCGCGTGCGACGATCTCGCCGTCCAGGACCGCGGGGCAGCCGAGCACGGAACCGACTGCCGCTAGTTCCGGGTGGGCGGCGGTGAGGCCCGCCTCGAACGGGTACCGCAGGAGCACCGTCTCGTCACCCGGCAGACTGCGCGGAGTCGCGAGGAGCGATCCGTGGCAGGCCCGCATGACGCTCCGCGCCCGCTCAGGACGCGCTGCGCTTCCGCGCTGCTTCGTAGCAGTGCGCCCGTCCGTCGCGCCATTCGATCCAGTGGGGGTCGTCGACGAGTTCCCAGGCGTCTTCGAGCCCGGCGCGCCTCAGGAATTCGACGAGGTCGCTGTCGTTACGGGCGAGCCCGACGACCTTCCCCTCGATGGCGACTCGCCGCCCGCCGGAACGCGAGAGGCCGTGGACGACTATCGGGGCCTTCATATCTCCAGGGTGCGACGAGGCGCTGCTCAGAGCACCCCGAGTTCCGTGTCCGGCCTGTGCTGCGCAGGGTGGCGGGGAACGAGCGAGACCGACCGGATCGCCGACGAGGAGTGCCACGAGGACGGTCGGCAGCAGGGCGAGCAGCGACGGGTGCGAGAGGAAGGGCGGCACCGCGGTCCGCTCCGGCGACCGGGCCGGGAGGGTCAGGCGTGATCCACCAGCTGGGACCGGGACAAGCCCTTCTCACGTGCACAGTGTGCGCAGCAGAAGAACTGCCCGTCGGCTTGCATACCGTGGCCGAGGATGCGGCACAGGCAATTGACACAGGTCGGGGCGATCTTCTGGGCTGCGCACTCGATGCTGTCGAAGACGTGGACCACCCCTTCCGAGGTATGTACCTCGAACGCCATCTCGTAGTCGTTGTGGCAGACCTCGCACACGGCCATGAGGAGCACCCCTTGTTGCCGGAATCGATGAGCGTGGCACCTGCAGGCCCGTGAAGGCGCGGCGCCCCCCGGACACTAGCGAAAGAGCGCACCGATGCTCCGGCACCGCGTGCCGCTGCTCCCCGACCCGCTCGCGAAATCACTCCCCTGGCCACCCCTGCATGGGCACGCCTCAGGTCCTCGAAATGCCCGCGAGACATTCCGGCCGGCTCGGCGACGGCACAGTCCTCGGTCGGCCGGCCACACTGGGAGCCGTTGAGAAGGCGGTCCTGCGCCTGCTGACGTGAATGTACGACGAGCCCGGCCCGGTACCGGTGTCATGCCCGTGCACGAGGGTCCGGCACTCTCACCCACGTGGACACCGACGTCAAGAACGGTCCGTGGCGGCCCGGGGCCCGAGGACCGGATCTCCGACAGTGATCGTGTACGGCGCGCCGGCCGTGGACGGTGTCCTGTGCGGTGGTCCGGAGAAGGCGCTTGTAGCGGCACAGCACCGCAGCGAGGCCGCGCAGGTGACTGCCCGGTCGACGTTCGTAGCGGTGGTTGCCGTTCAGCCCTGCCGGACCAGGTCCTCAAGAGGACGCACGCCCGCGCCGGAGAACAGGCTGCGGGCCGTGGTGATGCGGTGCTCGCGCGCCGGGCCTGAGGTGGTCAGGCGGTCCAGGGCCCGGATCAGGGCCCACGGGTCCGGTGCGTACTCGGTGAGACCGTGCTCGGCCATCCGTCGGGCGCCCTCTCTGCCGTGCCCCGGAATGGGCCGATAGCTGACCACCGGCAATCCGACAGCCATCGCTTCGAGCGCGGTTTGCCCTGCCGCGTTGTCGATGAGAGCGCGGGACGCCGTCATGAGTCCCGGCATGTCGTCGACCCAGCCTCTGGCATCGGCATGGGCAATGCGTGACAGGTCCCGGCGCAGGCGTGTATTCGTGCCGCAGAGCACAACGGGTCTGTAGCCCGCCGAAGCCACCAACCGAGTGGTCTGCCCCAGGCGGGCGCCGACACCCCAGGCACCCGTCGAGATCAGTACCGGCGGACGGTCCGGCGAGTCGAACCGTTGCTGCCGGTCCGCCGTCGGCGCCGGCGCGTGGAACCGGGGGGCCACCAGAGCGCCGGAGGTCACGGCCGGGCGCCGTACCGTTCGCCGCACCTGATGCGCAACGTCGGCTGTGAGACACAGATGGAGGTCGTTGCCAGGATGCATCCATTGGCGGTGAACAGCGAAATCGGTGATGACGACAGCGCTCGGGACCGGGAGCGCGCCGCGCGAGCGGAGCCCGCCGGTGAGCTGGGCGGCGAGGTGGAAGACGGGGACGATCACGTCCGGTCGTTGTTGTGCGACGAGCATCAGCAGCCTTCGCTCCGCGAGGGCGGCCAGGGGGGCGCTCCCGGGGCGGGGGGCGCCCCCGGCGCGGAAGAACGCTGCGTACAGGCCGGCATAGACCAGGGGCGCGCGGCAGATGACCGACCGGTAGAAGGAGCGCAGTCCGCTGCCGATACCGGTGGGCAGCAGGTCAAGGACATCGATCGTCGTCGTCAGCCCTCCGCCGGCCTCCAGCCGACGGGTCAGTTCGGCGGCCACCGCGTGGTGACCGGAACCCATGCCTGCGCTCAGGATGAGGAAGCGTCCGGGCGCCGTGTTCATCTCTCGTGCCCCCTCGCCCGGGCGCTGGTACCGGAGGGGGCAGCTACCGGCCCCCTGAGTCCCTTGTCGCCATCCGGAGCCGGCAGCGCCGAAGGCGCCTTCACGCGTCGCAGCGGAACCACCCCCGACCGTCCGAGGATTCGATGCGCGGCCGGAGGCTCAGCCGCGTGACCAGCAGTCACATGACCACCTTCGTCCGGCGAGTATTCGGAGCATTTGTCGGAAGGGACACGGAACCCGGCTCTTCCATTCTGTGGGTGAGAGCGGTGCGGTGCAGTGAGGCATGGGCCCCGACGGTTTACCGACGCCCGTCCGGGCTACTCCTAACCCGACGCGGCGACGCGATGTCCCGCCGTCCTGAATGCGTGAGGGGCGGGCACACCGCGCCGTACCGTGCTGAGACAGGGGAGAGGCCATGTCACGTGCTCCTGGGATCGCTCATCGCGGCGTGCCCAGTGGTGATGCGTCGGACGGCAGGGGCGTCCGGGCGGGTGTGGCCCTGGTGACAGGGGCCTCCTCGGGTATCGGCGCCGCGGTCGCACGCCGGATCGCGGCCGAAGGCGGGTGGCGGCTCCTGGTCGCCGGTCGCGACCGCGAGCGACTGGACGACGTGGCGACGACGACGTGCTCGACGGCGCTCTACGCGGACCTGATGTCGACCGGCAGTACGGAGCAACTGGTCGAGGAGGCCCTCGACCACGCCGGCGGAGTCGACCTGCTCGTGGCGGCGGCGGGCGTCGGATGGGCCGGCTCCTTCCGCTCCATGCCGGCTGCCGCCGCCGACCGGGTCCTCACCGTGGATCTGGTCTCCGTCGTCCATCTGGTACGGCTCCTGCTGCCGCACATGCTGGCAGCGGGGCGTGGGCACATCGTGCTGATCGGATCGGTGGCGGGATCCGCAGGTGTGCGCGGTGAGGCGGTGTACTCGGCGGCGAAGGCGGCGATTGCTGCCTTCGCCGACGCTCTGCGCTACGAACTGAGGGGAACCGGAGTACGCATCACCCATCTGGTCCCCGCAGTGGTGGACACTCCGTTCTTCGAACGCCGGGGATTGCCCTACACCCGGTCGTGGCCCCGGCCCATGCTGCCGGAACGTGTCGCGGACGCGGTCTGGGACGCCGTCGTGGCGGGCCGCGACGAGGTGTTCGTCCCCGGCTGGCTGCGTCTGCCGGGATGCGTGCGCTCCATTGCCCCCGGGCTCTATCACCGGCTCGCCACCCGCTTCGGCTGAACAGCGAAATGAACGTGCTCACCGTGACGCTGGCGCTGTCGGCAGCTCTCGCCAACGGCGCCGCATCCGTGCTGCAACGGCGGGCCGCCATGGAACAGGTGGAGTTCGAAGCAGCGGGCGGCAGGCCGGGTGTGCGGCAGGCGACGCGCCGATTGTCACAACTGGTACGCCGCCCTTTCTGGCTGGCCGGCGCGTCGGCGCTCGGGCTGTCCGCGGCGTTCCAGACGGGCGCGCTGGCGGTCGGCAGCCTGTCGGTGGTCCAGCCGCTGATGGCGAGCGAACTCCTCTTCACACTGTTGCTCGGCACAGCGGTTTTCCATCACCGTCCGGACGGCAGGACGTGGATGTCGTTCTTGATGCTCGCCGTGGGGCTGGGACTCTTCCTGAGTGCCGCCGGCCCCTCGGCGGGTGAGGCAACGGGACAGGCCGGCACATGGCTGGCTGTCGGTATCTCCGCCGCGACGGCAATGGCTGCGCTGACCCTGCTCGCCCGGATCCTCGACGGGGCCGCCTGCGCCGCGGTATTGGGCTGCGCCACCGCCGTCTCCTTCGCATGCACAGCCGCTCTGATCAAGGAGGTCACGGGCCGGATCCCGGAGGGTGTGGCCGCGGTCTTCGCCACGGCGTACCTGTACGCGATGTGCTGCGCCGGTCTGTTGAGTCTGTTGCTGCTCCAGAGCACGCTGCGTGCCGGGACACTCGCCGCCTCCCAGCCGGCGCTCACCCTCGGGGATGCGCTGGTGGGCGTGTTGCTGGGGAAGACACTGTTCGATGAACGGATCGCGCTGGGTGCCCGTCTGCTGCCGACCGCGCTCGGTGTCTGCCTGATCGTCGCCGGAACGGTGGGGCTGTCGCTCTCCCCGGCGGTCGCGGGCCACTGGGACTCGACAAGAGGAAACGACAACGCGGCGGAACAGGCCCGACCGCAACCGATGGCCGACAACGACGGAGGCACGGAATCCCGATGAATGCCCGGCCCATGGGACTCCCCCCTGCGTTCCGCGTTCCGTTGGCCGCGTCTGCGCTGGCGCTGACCGCTCATGTCGCCCCCGCCGGCACCTGGCTGCCCGGTTTGCGGCGCAGTTGTTTTCCTTCCCTGGCCGGCCTCGGGCACCCCTGGCACATCGCCCTGACCTTCGACGACGGCCCGGATCCCCGCTCCACCCCGCACTTCCTCCGCGTATTGGACCAGTTGTCCGCACGCGCCACGTTCTTCGTGCTCGGGGACAGCCTTCTGCGCCACCCGGAACTCGGCCGCGACATCGTCGGCCGCGGACACGAACTCGCCGTTCACGGATGGACACACAGCCGCCCATGGCTTCCCACCGTTGCACGGGACGCGCGCGAGGTCTCGCGCGCCGCCGAGGCGGTACAAAGGATCTCGGGCGTCCGGCCGTTGTGGTACCGGCCTCCGTACGGAATTCTGACCGGTGGCCGCTGGACCGCGGCCCTGCAGTCAGGACTGAGGCCGGTACTGTGGTCGGCCTGGGGCCGGGACTGGACTGAGGGCGCGACCCCCGAGGGAGTTCTGGCGACCGTGCGCAGCGGACTCCGAGGCGGCGGCACAATCCTCCTCCACGATGCCGACCTGTCGGCATCCGGCCGGTGGCGGCCCGCACTCGCGATGCTGCCGGAAATGATCACCGGCCTTCGGACCGAGGGGCTGACCGTCGGCCCCCTCGTCGACCACGGCCTCACGCCCCTGCGCCGGGTCCGTTGAGCACGCCGACCCCGACGGGGACACCACTGCGAGAGGCACAATGCACCGGCACCCGGTGAACGCTGAGCCGACCGCAGCCCGCAGCACGCAGCCCGGCCGTGCCGCGTGGCCACCCACGACCTCTGGGCGGTCCGAACCATGTAGGCGGCAGGGTGGTGGCGCACGAAGGGGAACGGCGGGCAGGAACGAGGAGCCGGAGGAGAAGGCGGACCGCGAGTGGAACGAGATGCTTCAGGAGGCGCTGCTCGTGGGAGCGGACCGAGGTTGTGCGCGCGGTATGCCGGCCTCGGTGAGCCGCCCGCCGACGCCCTCGTCCCGGCCGGGAGAACTCACGGCCAGGACGTCTGGCAGCACCAGCCCGATCGCGTCACCGGAAAACTCTCCGTCGCACCTCGTCCCACACATCTCTCACGGACGAGAGCGCACGAACGCCTCTGACCTGGACAATCGCTGTCGCCATGGACCACGGCGGACCAGGTGGACACTGCATAAACTAGGGAGCATGGCCTACGAGATTCCGGTGACGCAAGCCCGGGCTGAGCTCGCCGATCTGATCAACCGCGTCGTCTACGGCGGTGAACGCGTCGTCGTGACGCGGCACGGCAAGCCGCTGGTGGCGCTCGTCTCGGCCGCCGACCTGGAGCGACTGGAGAAGGACGAGGCGGCCGCGGAGGAACAGGTGATCAGCTCGGTCTCCTCGACCGGCTCCTCGGTGTCCGCTCCCGGCGAACGGCGCCGCTTCGGCATCGCGGCCGAGCACCGGGGACACCACGAACCGGGCAGCTGAGCGCCGTGCCGGCGGTTCATGAAGCGGGCCTGCCGGGCCCCGGGCCGTTGCGACGGGCGCCCCGGCATGCCCCGGTGGAGGTGCTGGAGAACGGCCCGCGCGGCCCGATGTCCATGCATCTTCCGGAGGCCGGTTAACGCGCCGGAAAAACTTCGGCTCTAATCTGCACCACCTCGCCGCGATTCGGCGGCTCGCAGTTCGACGACCGCGTCGGACTCGGCTGTCGCCTCGGCGCGCCCAGGGCCGGTACTGGGCACACGACTGTGAGGTGGACGCATGCGACTGACCCCGCACGAGCAGGAACGCCTGCTCGTCCACGTTGCCGCCGATGTGGCCCGGCGGCGCCGGGCGCGCGGACTGCGGCTCAACCACCCCGAGGCGATCGCGCTGATCACCGTGCATCTGCTGGAGGGCGCCCGCGACGGCCGTACGGTCTCCGAGCTGACGGCGTCGGGCCGCGAGGTGCTCACCAGGGACGACGTGATGGACGGGGTGCCCGAAATGATCCACGACGTCCAGGTCGAAGCCACCTTCCCGGACGGCACCAAGCTCGTCACCGTCCACGAGCCGATCGTCTGACGGGAGCCGGCACCGATGATCCCCGGAGAGATCCTGTACGCGGACGGGCCCGTGCCCTTCAACGAGGGCCGCCCCGTGACCCGCCTCACCGTGCTCAACGCCGCCGACCGGCCCGTCCAGGTCGGCTCGCACTACCACTTCGCCGAGGCCAACCCCGCCCTGGACTTCGACCGTCAGGCCGCCCGCGGCCTGCGGCTGAACATCGCCGCCGGAACCGCCGTGCGCTTCGAACCCGGCGTACCGGTCGGCGTCGAACTCGTACCGCTCGCCGGACGGCGCATCGTTCCCGGGCTGCGCGGCGAGACCGGAGGTGCCCTCGATGGCTGAACTCGACCGCGCCGTGTACGCCGACCTGTTCGGCCCCACGACCGGCGACCGCATCAGGCTCGCCGACACCGATCTGCTCGTCGAGATCGAGGAGGACCGTTCGGGCGGCCCGGGACTCGCCGGTGACGAGGCGGTGTTCGGTGGCGGCAAGGTCATCCGCGAATCGATGGGACAGGCCCGCACCACCCGCGCCGAGGGGGCCCCGGACACCGTCGTCACCGGCGCCGTGATCATCGATCACTGGGGCGTGGTCAAGGCGGACATCGGCATCCGGGACGGCCGGATCACCGGGATCGGAAAGGCCGGCAACCCCGACACCATGGACGGTGTCCACCCCGATCTGGTCATCGGCCCCGAGACCGAGATCATCGCGGGCAACGGCAGGTTCGTCACCGCGGGGGCCATCGACGCCCATGTCCACTTCATCTCGCCCACCCTGATCGACCAGGCGCTCTCCTGCGGGATCACCACCCTGGTCGGCGGCGGCACAGGGCCCGCCGAAGGCACCAAGGCCACCACCGTCACTCCCGGACCATGGCACCTCGCCCGGATGTTCGGGGCGCTGGACGCCTACCCCGTCAACATCGGTCTGCTCGGCAAGGGCAACACCATGTCGCGCGAGGCCATGCGTTCCCAACTGCGGGCCGGCGCAATCGGATTCAAGATCCACGAGGACTGGGGTGCCACCCCCGCCGTCATCGATGCCTGCCTGGGTGTCTGCGCGGAGACCGGCGCCCAGCTCGCCATCCACACCGACACCCTCAACGAGGCCGGATTCGTCGCCGACACCCTCGCCGCCATCGCCGGGCGCACCGTCCACGCGTACCACACCGAGGGTGCCGGCGGCGGGCACGCGCCGGACATCATCCGCATCGTCTCGGAGCCGTACGTCCTGCCCAGCTCCACCAATCCGACCCGGCCGCACACCGTCAACACCATCGAGGAACACCTCGACATGCTGATGGTCTGCCACCACCTCAACCCGGCCGTGCCGGAGGACCTGGCCTTCGCCGAATCCCGGATCCGGCCGTCCACCATCGCGGCCGAGGACATCCTGCACGACCTCGGGGCCATCTCGATCATCTCGTCCGACTCCCAGGCCATGGGTCGCATCGGCGAGGTGGTGCTGCGCACCTGGCAGACCGCCCATGTGATGAAGAAGCGCCGTGGAGCACTGCCCGGCGACGGGAGGGCCGACAACCTGCGGGTGCGTCGCTATGTCGCCAAATACACCATCAATCCGGCGGTCGCCCAGGGGCTCGACCGGGAGATCGGCTCGGTGGAGACGGGCAAGCTCGCCGACCTGGTGCTGTGGGAACCGGCGTTCTTCGGCATCAAGCCGCAGACCGTCATCAAGGGCGGCCAGATCGCCTACGCGCAGATGGGCGATGCCAACGCTTCCATCCCGACCCCGCAACCCGTGCTGCCCCGCCCGATGTTCGGCGCGGTGGGCCGTTCCGCTGCGGCCAATTCCTGCAACTTCGTGACCGGGGCGGCGATCGAGGACGGGCTGCCCGAGCGCCTCGGTCCCGGGAAGCGGTTCGTGCCGATCACCAGCACCCGCGGCGTCACCAAGGCGGACATGCGGGAGAACGACGCGACCCCGCGGGTCCAGGTCGATCCCGACAGCTTCGCCGTGACGATCGACGGCGAACCGGTCGAACCGGAACCGGCGGTGGAACTGCCCATGTCCCAGCGCTACTTCCTCTTCTGATGCGGAGCACGCGATGCCCCGGGCAGGTCGCGCGGTGAGCCGCGCCGCGCTGCTCGTCCTCGCCGACGGCCGGTTCCCCGCCGGTGGCCACGCCCACTCCGGCGGCGCCGAAGAGGCCGTGCGGGCGGGACGGATCCGCAACGCCGAGGACCTCGCCGAGTTCTGCCGGGGTCGCCTGCACACCACCGGGCTCACCGCCGCCGCACTCGCCGCGGCGGCCGCCCACGGCCACGACCCGCTGGCACTCGACGAGGCGGCGGACGCCCGTACCCCCTCAGCCGCGCTGCGGTCCGTCTCCCGCAGGCTCGGCCGGCAGCTGATGCGGGCGGCCCGCGCCACCTGGCCCGGCCCCGGACTCGCCGCGCTCGCCGCCGCCCGGCCGCGCGGCGCCCACCAGCCCGTGGTTCTCGGCCTCACCGCGCGCTCGGCGGGACTCGGACCCCAGGACGCCGCGCATTGCATCGCCTACGAAACCGTCGGCGGACCGGCCACCGCCGTCGTCCGCCTGCTCTCCCTCGACCCCTTCGAGGCCACCGCCGTCCTCGCCCGCCTCGCCCCCGAACTCGACCGGATCGCCGAACAGGCCGCCACCGCGGCGCACGGCGCCATCGACGCCCTGCCCGCCGCCTCGGCCCCGCTCCTCGACATCACCGCCGAGGCACACGCGGCCCGCCCGGTCCGCCTGTTCGCCTCGTGACCCCACACGCATCAGGAGCCGCACCCATGCATCTCGATCACGCCCAGCACGGCCCCGCCGCCGTGAGCGCCGACGCCGCCCGCCCCGACGGCACCCGCCGCGCCCTGCGCATCGGACTCGGCGGACCGGTCGGCTCCGGCAAGACCGCGACCGTCGCCGCCCTCTGCCGGGCCCTGCGCGAACAGCTCTCCATCGCGGTGGTCACCAACGACATCTACACCCGCGAGGACGCCGCCTTCCTCCTGCGCCACGCCGTCCTGCCTCCCGAGCGCATCCAGGCCGTGGAGACCGGCGCCTGCCCCCACACCGCGATCCGCGACGACATCTCCGCCAACCTCGAAGCCGTCGAGGACCTGGAGGACACCGTCGGGCCCCTCGATCTGATCCTGGTCGAATCCGGCGGCGACAACCTCACCGCCACCTTCTCCAGGGGCCTGGTCGACGCCCAGATCTTCGTCATCGACGTGGCGGGCGGCGACGACGTCCCGCGCAAGGGCGGCCCCGGCGTCACCACCTCCGACCTGCTCGTCATCAACAAGACCGACCTCGCCCCGTATGTCGGCTCCGATCTCGACCGGATGGCCCACGACGCCGCACAGCAGCGCGGACCGCTTCCCGTGGCCCTCACCTCGCTCACCTCGGAGGAGGGCGTGGCGCCCGTCGCGGACTGGGTGCGCGCGCGGCTCGCCGCCTGGACCGCGTGAGCGTCCGGGCCACCGCCAGGATCACCGCCGCACTCGACGGCCGGGGCGCCACCGCGCTGCCCGTGCTGCGGGGCGACGGACCGCTCGTCCCGCGCCGGACCCGGGCCGCCAACGGGTCCGGTGCCCGGGTCACCGTCGTCGGCGCCATGAGCGCACCGCTGGGCGGCGACCGGCTCGCCATCGAGACCCGGGTCGGCGACGGCGCCCGGCTCACCGTCGACTCCGCGGCGGCGACCGTGGCCCTTCCGGGGCCGGGCGGTGAGGCCGCCACGTACGGGATCGAGCTGAGCGTGGGGGAGCGGGCCGAGCTGCGCTGGCTGCCCGAACAGCTCGTCTCGGCACACGGCAGCGTGCTGCGCATGACCACCCGGGTACAACTCGCCGCCACCGCACGGCTGGTACTGAGGGAGGAGCAGATCCTCGGCCGCCACGCCGAAGGCACCGGCACCCTTGTCAGCCGCCTCACCGTGCACCGCGCCGGACGCCCGCTGATCGACCAGCAGCTGGCGTACGGGCCGGGAACCCCCGGCGGCTGGGACGGTGCGGCGGTCCTGGGCGGCCACCGGGCCGTCGGCCAACTCCTCGTCGTGGAACCGGCATTCGACGAGAAGCGCCCCGAAGCGCGCCTGCTGGGGGAGACCGCCGCCCTCACCCCGCTCGCCGGACCGGCCGTGCTGGTCACAGCCGTCGCCCCCGACGCACGCCTGCTGCGCGGGGTCCTGGACCAGGCGCTGGACGAGCTGCTCGGCTCCCCGGCGGAGTGAACAGCACCGGGCCGTGCCTCACGCCTTCCGGTCGTACGCCTCCAGCCAGGCGTCCTCCGCCGCGTAGTCGAAGAGCTTCCTCCCGTAGGCCCGCAGCATGGCGGGAAAGGCCTCCGTCCAGTCCCTGCCCTCCAGTTGCGCCGCGATCCACTCGACCGTCCCGGGAAGCGACCGCGCGTAGTCCGTGACCGGCCGGTACCCGAGCTCGCGCTCGGCGGCCGTCATGTCGTACACGACGGGGTGGGCGCCGCCCCATGGGGTGTCACCGACGCCGTCCTCCCCGGGCGCGCCCGTCATCAGCACGGTCTCCGTCGTGCGGCCGAGCGCCGCGTCGACGGCCTCGCCGATCTCCGCGGCCGTCGGCGCCCGAGGATCCCCGGCGTTGAGCACCCGCGAACCGGGCCGCAGGGCGGCAAGCCGGATCAGCTCGGCCACATTGGAGACGTGGACCGGGTGGAAACGGGACTCCCCGCCGAACGCGAGCACCCGCCGGTCGCGGCCGTCCAGGAGCCGCTTCACGAAGAACAGCTCACGCGGCGAGCGGCAGTACATCCCGTGAATCGCACCGGCCCGCAGCAGCGTCACGGGCAGCGCGTCCCCGGCCGTCAGCAGATCCTGCTCAAGCCGTATCTTCCGCGTCCCGTACGTCGCGTCGCCGGCCGGCAGGGTGCGCTGCGACTCCGGGATCGGCAACGGGTACTGCGGAGCACCGTCGGGTTCGCCCTGGGTGTCGAAGCTGCGGCCCCGGTCGTCCTCGTACACCGCGCCGCTGGAGATGACCACCGCCGAGCCGATCCGGTCCGCGAGAGCGGTCAGCTGACGGGCGTGCCCCCCGTCGTACGCCACCATGTCCACCAGTACGTCACAGCCGTCGCCCAGCGCCGCCGCGAGCGCCCCGTCGGCGTCCCGGTCCAGGGCCGTCGTGCGCACCGCCCCGTCCCACCGCGCGTCCCGGCCGCCGCCGCGCGAGGCGGCCGTCACCTCCCAGCCGTCCTCGACGAGCGACTGCACGGCCACCCGCCCGATCTGTCCCGTCGCCCCCAGCACCCATGCGTTACCTCTGCTCATGCGGGCCACGCTAAGGCCGGTCGGGCACCCGGGACGGCGTCGTTCACCGAGCGCGGATCCGCCGTGAGCGTCGCAGTTTCGGGAACTTCTCCGGCCGGCCGCTCTGTTCGGCCTGCGCGGCCTTCACCTTGCCCGCGTACTCGTCGACGTACTCCTGGCCCGAGAGCCCCAGGATCGCGTACATGATCTCGTCGGTGACGGCCCGGATCGCGGCCTTCTGGTTCTCCAGGCCGGCGTAACGGGAGAAGTCCAGCGGCTCACCGAAGCGGATGGTGACGCGCCTGATGCTCGGGACGACCTGTCCCGGCGGCTGGATCTCGAACGTGCCGACCATCGCGCACGGCACCACGGGCACCTGCGCCTTGATCGCCATGACGGCCACACCCACCTTGCCCTTGTAGAGCCGGCCGTCGTGCGAACGGGTGCCCTCCGGGTAGATGCCCAGCAACTCGCCCTTGCTCAGCACCCCGAGCCCCTCCCGGATCGCCGCCTGCCCGGCCTCCTTGCCGGAACGGTCCACCGGGATCTGCCCGATGCCGCGGAAGAACGCGGCGGTCAGCCGCCCCTTCACCCCCGGGCCGGTGAAGTACTCGGCCTTGGCGAGGAACGTGATCCGCCGTTTGAGGATCGCGGGCATCAGGAAGTGGTCGGAGAACGACAGATGGTTTCCGGCGACGATCGCCGCGCCGTCCTCCGGGATGTGCTCCAGGCCCTCGATCCGGGGGCGGAAGAGCAAGCGCAGAAGCGGCCCGATGAAGACGTATTTGAGTACGTGATAGAACACGGGGCGGCTCCTAGGGCCTCTCGTCTGGATCATGCCGGTCCCGTCCTGATCCGGACGAAAGACCCCAGGGGCTTCCGTCCGGATCATGTCCGGCCGGCCGGCGCGCATCTCCGGGAGGGCAGCCTATGTGCAGGTGTCGTCCGCCGCAGCCGTCTTCCTGACGTAGTCCTCGACCGCCGCGTCGAGCCCGATGTCGTGCTGGGCCCGCTCGGACAGGTACCAGCGGTGTTCGAGGAGTTCGTGGTAGAGCTCGGCCGCGTCCATCCGGGCGGGCACGCGGTCGCGCGCCGCGCGGACCGTGGGCCGGAAGATCTCGCGGACCCAGCGGTGGGCCAGTACCTCGGTGCGGGCGCCGTGCCGGTCGCCCGGGGCGTAGTCGTCCTGGGTGGCCATCCAGCTCTCCAGGTCGCCCAGGAGCCGTCGCGCCTGGTTCTCCTCGGCGTCCATCCCGGTGAGGCGCAGGAGCTGGCGCTGATGATGGCCGGCGTCCACGACCTTCGGCACGAAGGTGACCGTGTCCCCGTGGTCCGAGTGCGATATCTGCATCTCGGCGACGTCGAAGCCCAGGTCGTTGAGGCGGCGGATACGGCGCTCCATGTAATGGTGCTTGCCCGCCGGGTAGACGGAGGTGCGCGTCAGCTCCGTCCACAGTCCCTGGTAGCGCTCCTCGATCTCCACACCGAACGCGATCGGGTCGATGGACGGATGCAGCGCCCCGGCCGCCTCCAGATCGAGCATCTCGCCGCTGATGTTGACCCGCGCCAGCTCGATGTCGTACGCGCGCTGCCCGTCGCTCAGCCGGGGGTGCAGCTCCCCGGTCTCGGCGTCCACGAGATAGGCCGCGTACGCGCCCGCGTCCCGCCGGAACAGGGTGTTGGACAGCGAGCAGTCGCCCCAGGCGAACCCTGTCAGGTGCAGCCTGACCAGGAGGACGGCGAGGGCGTCCATCAGGCGGTGCACCGTGCCGGGGCGCATGGTCGTCTCGAACATCGACCGGTAGGGGAGCGAACCGCCCAGGTGGCGGGTGATCAGCACGGGTTCGAGGGGCGATCCGTCGGCCTCGGTCCGGCCGGTGACCACCGCCAGCGGGTCGACTGCCGGTATCCCGAGACGGTCGAGCGTGCGCAGGAGCTCGTACTCGCGCAGCGCCGGCCGTTCGGCGAGTTCCTTCACGGCCACGGTCTCCTCGCCCGCTCGCGCGTAGCGCACGACGTGCCGGGAGATGCCGCGGGGCAGCGGCACGAGGTACTCCTCGGGCCATTCCTCCAGGGGGATGTGCCAGGGCAGTTCGAGCAGGAGGGCCGGGTGTTCGGGGTTGGTGGCGCTGATCTGCAGAGTCATGCGGTCACAGTCCCTGGGTCGGGCGGCGGGTCCACCGTGATCGGACCCCGAAGGGGCGGTGCGGGTCAAGACCACTGCGGGCCCCGCACCGCCGCCGCGCGGCGTCAGTCCTTCAGATGCTCCAGGATCCGGTGCATGCCGCTGCTCCAGTTCTCCCTGAGCGCCGCGACGGCCGCGTCCAGATCGCCGCGCTGCAGGCACTCGGCGATCCGTTCGTGCTCCTGTGCCGAACGCTCCAGGATGTCCTGGTCGCCCAGGGCCACCCGCTCGTAGCGGTGCATCGTCACCTTCAGGGAGGTGATCAGCTTCATCAGACGGTCATTGGTGCAACCGGACAGCAGCAGGTCGTGCCAGGCGTCGTCGTAACGCTCTATGACGTCGTGCGGCGCCTGCGGCGCCGAGAAGGCGCGCGCCTCCGCCAGCAGACGGGGAGCCGTCGCCGCCAGGTGCTCGGGATCGCTGGACTCCAGGGCGAGCGCCTCCAGCGTCGCGACGATCGCGGACAGGTCGCGGAACTCCTGCGCGCTGAGCGGCGTGAAGCGGAAGCCCTTGCCGCGCTCGCTGGTGATGACGCCCTCGCGCTCCAGCGTGATCAGTGCCTCGCGAAGCGGCGTGCGGCTGACGCCGAGTTCGGTGGCGAGCTGCCCCTCGTTGATCGGCTCACCGGTCGCGATCGTGCCGCGCCCGAGGCGCTTGATCAGTTCCTCCTTGACCTGTTCGCGCAGCGGGCGGTTTTCGATTGGCATGTGAGGCTGCCCTCCCCTTCGGTCCGGTCGATTATCCGCTACCGGCGGGTCACGCGGTACCGGCGCCGTCGACCGGGATGACCGCTCCGCTCAGGAACGCCGAGGCGTCGGAGGCGAGGAACGCCACGGTCTGGGCGATGTCCCGGGGCTGCCCGATCCGGCCGAGCGGCCGGTCCGCGGCGTCGGCGTAGAAGGCGTCGGAGCTCTCGCCGAGCTGACGGGCCTCCTCGGCGAGCATCCCGGTCGCGGTGTCACCGGGGCAGACACAGTTGACACGGATGTTGTCGGGGCCGTGGTCGATGGCCATGGCGCGGGTCATGTTGACGACGGCGCCCTTCGAGGCGCAGTACGAGACGGCCCGTCCGCCGCCGCGGATGCCCCACCCGGAGCCGGTGTTGACGATGGAGCCGCCGCCGCGTGCCGCCATCCCGGGGATCACGAGACGGCTCATCAGCATCACCGAGCGGATGTTCACGGCCATCACCAGGTCCCAGTCGTCCTCGGTGATCTCGCAGACCGTGGAACGGCGGATGATGCCCGCGTTGTTGAAGAGGACGTCCACGCCGCCGAACCGCTCCTGCGCCGTGCGGACGACGGCCTCGCAGTCCTCGCGCCGTGACACGTCGCAGTGCACGAAGGTTCCGCCGGTGTCCTTCGCGGTGCGTCCGCCGCCGTCCGTGTCGATGTCGGCGATCACCACGCGGGCGCCGAGTTCGGCGAGGACCTGGGCGGTGGCACGGCCGATGCCGGCTCCGCCGCCGGTCACGATCGCGCGCTTGCCGTCGAGGGAGATCATCTTGGGCTCCTTGTGTCCGCTGTCGGGGGTACGTGGTCACATGGCCAGGCGGTACAGCGAGGTGTGCCGCCTGCCGGTGATGACGGGAAGGTGGCCGGACAGCTCCGCGTCGAGCGCGTCGTCGCCGGTGTCCAGGAGAAGGGGGCGGCCGCCGAGCGCGGCCAGTTTCGCTTCGGTGCACAGCACGAGCAGGCGCTCGCGGCCGCCCGCCGCGCGCAGGACGCGCGGCGAGATCTGCTGGTTGCCGCGGCCCAGGAGGAAGCCCTGGCCTCCGATGGGGGAGAGGACGATCCAGGCGGGGCCCAGGGCGAGGAGGGCGTCCTCGCCCGCGTCCCGGGCCACGACCCGGGGCGGGCGGCCCGGCCGCAGGTCGAGCACGTCGACCCCGGTGAGCGACACGTCCGCGCCGAGCGCCGCCGCCACCGCCCGGGTGGTGCTGCCGGGGCCGAGCACGAGCCGCCCGGCCCCGACCCGCTCGGCGACCTCGGCCGCGATCCCGCCGACGGCCTCCGGCGCGGCGGCGCCGCTGCCGGTCTTGCGCTGCTGCACGCGGACCGGCACGTCGGGGACGGGAAGCCACCCGAACAGCCGGGAGGTGACGCGCCCTTGGCCCAGGGCGTCCTCGTCGCGGTCCATCACCTCGGCGTCCCGCAGCCGGACCCCGCCCGTGCGGGCGAGCCACGCCGCCGCGACCTCACCCGCGGCGCGCGGGCTGACGGCGAAGACGGCCGAGTGCATCTTCACGCCGGTCGGCACACCGAGGACCGGGCAGGACACGTCGCCGGGGGAGCCGAGGGCGCCGAGCACGTCCCGCGCCGTGCCGTCGCCCCCGGCGAAGAGCAGAAGGCCGACGCCCTCGGCGACCACGGCCCGCACGGCGGCGGCCGTGTCCGCGGCCGAGGTGTCCCGGCCGGTCCCGGCGGCGTACACGATCCGTTCCGTGAGCCCCGCGGCGGCGACGGACTCGGCGCCCAGTGGGCCGGCGGCGGTGACGACGAGAAGCCCGTCCCGGGCCGGCCCGCCCGTACGCGCCGCCAGTTCACCCAGCGCCGCGGTCGCGCGCGCCCCCGCCTGCGGGCGTGCGCCCAGCGACAGTGCCGTGCGGGCCCGGTCCGGTCCGTCGGTGCCGCCCAGACCCACCCGGCCGCCGAGCCCGGCGACCGGGTTGACCACCAGGCCGACCTTCGTCACCGGCCGGCCTCGCCGAGCACCTTGCGGCGGTATGCGCGCCAGGAGACCGCCCAGACCGCGGGGTCGTCCAGGGCCTGCGGGCGCATCCGGTGGATGGTCGAACGGTGCGGCGCCGTGCGCACGGTCTCCGGGTCCTCGTACGCCTCGCGGGCGATCTCCGCGAGGATCGCCGCGTACTCGTCGAGGTCGGCGCGCGTGTAGGACTCGGTCGGTTCCAGCGTCATGGGTTCCGGCACCACATAGGGGTGGTGACTGGTCCAGTAGTGGGTGCCGAAGTCCGCGGCACGCAGGCCCAGGTCCTCGGAGTGCAGGCCGGTGTCCTCGTGGAGCTTCTGCCAGCTGTAGCGGACCTGCTCGACGCGGGGGCGCCCCACCGCGTACGGGACGGAGACGCCCGGTATCTGCCGGACCTTGTGGAGCAGGTAGTTGTTGTTGAGGACGGCTGTCTCGGCGGCGGCCCGCAGCCCCTCGGCGCCGAGCGACATGATCCACGCGTACGCGCGGACCAGGTTCGGCACGACGCCGTAGAACGGCCGCATCTTGCCGACCGATTCGGGCCGGTCGTCGTCCAGCCGGTACGTGCCCGTCTCCGGGTCGAACTCGACGGTCGGGCGCGGGAGATACGGGGCGAGTTCCTCGGTGACGGCACAGGCGCCCGCCGCCGGGCCACCGCAGGCGTGCGGCGTCGAGAACGTCTTGTGCAGGTTGAAGTGGCACAGGTCGAAGCCCGCGTCCCGGGCCCTGGTGATGCCGAGGATGCCGTTCGCGTTGGCCTGGTCGTACGAGCACAGGCCGCCCGCCTCGTGCACGATCCGGACGAACTCCTCGATGCGCGGGTTGTAGATCCCGGTGTCCTCGGGGTTGGTGATGAGGAGTGCCGCGGTGCGCGGGCCGACCGCGGCCCTGAGCGCCTCGATGTCCGGGTAGCCGTCCGCGTCCGGGTGGAGGGTGATGACCTTGAAGCCCGCCGTCTTCGCGCAGGCCGCGTTCGACGGGTGGGAGAAGAGGGTCGTGATGATCTCGTCGCGCTGCTCCAGCTCGCCGCGCGCCGCGAAATGGGCGCGGATCATCGCCACGTTGGTGTAGATCGCGGCGGAGCCCGCACCCGGCTGGAGCGAGACCCGGTCCATGCCGGAGATCTCCTTCAGGAGCTGCTCCAGGCTGTGGATGATCCCGAGGACACCCTGGACCGTGTCCTCGTCCTGGAGCGGGTGCAGCGAGGCGATCCGGGGGTCGCGGACGAACTGGTCGTTGACCTTGGGGCTGTACTTCATGGTGCAGGTCCCCTGGCCGACATCGATGTTGAGGTCGGCGCCGAGATTCTCCTGCGAGAGACGCAAGTAGTGGCGCAGGACCTGCTGTTGGGACATCTCCGGCAGGGCGGGCGGTTCGGCGCGGCGCAGGGCGGCGGGGATCGCGGGCCTTTCGAGGGTCGGGTCGGCGGACGGTACGAGGACGCCGCGCTCGCCAGGCGAGCCGAGTTCGAAGATCAGCTTCTCGTCCCAGGACGCCTGCCGGAACCGGCGCAGAGGCGGCTTGCCGGCGATGCGCGCTTCCTCGGGGGAGACGGACTCGGGCGCGTGGGCGGTCACTTGACGATCTCCTCAAGGGTCGCGGCGAGCCGGTCGATGTCGGCGCCGGTGTGGACTTCGGTGACGCAGTATGCGGCCTCGTGCTCGCCGGTCGGCACGCCGCCGAAGATGCCCCGCTCCTTCAGGCCGGCGCGGATCTCGTCGGCGGTCCTGCCACCCGTGTACCGGACGGTGAAGTCGGCGAAGTGCAGGGCGTCGCCGTACGGGACCTCGATGCCGGGCACCTCGGCAAGGCGCCTGCGGGCGTACGCGGTGAGCGCGAGGACGGTGTCGCCGATCTCCCGCATGCCCTGCGGTCCCATCAGCGCGAGGTAGACACCGGCCCCGATGCCGTGCAGCGCGGCGGCCGTGCCGACCCACTCCTTGCCCTCCTCGCGCAGCGCGAACGAGGTCCGGTCGTAGGCGACGTCGCCGAAGCCGTACTCGCCCTCGACGCTCGTCGGCACCAGGCCGAACAGACGCGAGGGGTACTCGGCGACCAGCCGCTCCTCGTCGCGGGTGGCGATGAAGCCCGCGTTGCCGCCGCCGAAGCTCTGGTGCAGGCCGAGCGGCTGGATGTCGCCGCAGGTGATGTCGGCGCCGTGAGCGGAGGGTGGCGCGAGCACGCCGAGGGTGAGCGGATTGCAGCCCACGACGTACAACGCCCCTGCTTCGTGGGCGAGTTCGGCGAGACGGGGGAGCGCCTCGTCGACGATGCCGAGCGCGGAGGGCGAGTCCGCGTACACCGCGGCCGTGTCCCCGGCGGCGAGCGCCTCGCGCACCGCGGTCAGGCGGGCGCAGCCGGTGTCCGGATCGACCGGGATCACCGTCACGTCGTGGTCGGGGCGTACGTAGTCGCGTATCCGGGAGAGTTTGTCGGCGTCGATCGCGGTGGCGACGAGCAGGCGGCGGCGGCCGGTGATCCGGCCGGCCATGCGCAGGGCGGTGCCCGCGGCCTGGAAACCGTCGTACACCGGGACGTTGACGACCTCGACGTCCAGCAGCTCGGCCATCATCGACTGGTACTCCCACAGCGCCTGGAAGCGGCCGTGGTCCTCGTACGGCTCGCCGGCGTATGCCGTGAGGAATTCACTGCGGTTGACCACCTCGTCCACCACCGCCGGGACGTGGTGCTGGTAGCAGCCGGAGCCCAGGAAGCTGAGCGCCTGCCGGGTCGAGGTGTTGCGGCCGAGCAACTCGTCCATGTGGCGGGTGAGTTCGGCCTCCGAACGCAGTGGGGCCGGCAGGTCGAGGGGGCGGTGCAGCCGGATGCCGTCCGGGATGTCGGCGTAGAAGTCCTCTACGCTCCCGGCGCCGATCTCCTCCAGCATCGCCTGCCGTACGGCCGGGACCGCGTTCGGGATGTAGGGATGGGTGTAGGTGTGTACGGAGTCCTGGGGTGACGTCATGCCGCGCCTTTCGCGTGAGCCGGCTCGGGGCCGGCCATGGACCACAGCAGCAAAAGTCTTTGGGTGTACACCTCTTGACGGCAGCCTCCGTCATTCAGTGTTCTGAATACAGCATTAGGCATTCAGGCTCCAGGAGGCAAGAGTGTCAACAGGACCCACCCGACGGGCCGTTCTGGCCACAGGCATCGCGACCGCGGCATCGACCCTGGTCAGCGGATGCGCCATGGGCGGCGCGGGCGGCGGCCAGGCCCGCGACATCGGCGGCAGGAAGGACGACGAAGGGGGCAAGGTCGGCGGAAGGATCACCGTCTGGTCGTGGGACGTGGCCGCCAAGGCCATGAAGCGCCTCGCCCGCACCTTCGAGAAGCACCACCCCGGCACCATCGTCGACATCGTCGACATCGGCTACGACAACGCCTACGACAAGATCACCGTGGGCCTGCGCGGCGGCTCGGGCCTCGCCGACGTCCTCACGGTCGAGGGCAGCTACATGCCGCGCTACCTGGGCAACTTCCCGGGCGGCTTCTACGACCTGACGAGCCTCGGCGGCCGCTACGGGGGTGACTTCGACCGCGCCGCGTGGCGCACCGTGACCGGCAAGGACAGCGCCGTCTTCGCCCTGCCCTGGGACATCGGCCCCTGCGCGCTCTACTGCCGCACGGACCACTTCCGTGTCGCCGGAGTCGACCCCGCGTCACTGCTGACCTGGGACGACTATGTGGCAGCGGGCGTCCGCATCAAGCAGGCCACCGGCCGCAAGCTGCTCATCATGGACTCCACCGACACCGGGATCCTGCCGATGCTGCTCCAGCAGCAGGGCCAGTTCTACTTCAGGAACGGCCGGGTCGCCGTCGACACCCCGGAGGTCGTGAAGGCCCTCACACTGATGAAGACCCTGCACGACCAGGGGCTCGTCGACTACGAGAAGGGCTGGGACGGGCTCGTCACCGGCACCAAGGAGGGCAAGGCCACCACCACGCCCACCGCCGCCTGGTGGACGGGCACCCTCACCGACGAGATGCCGGAGCTGAAGGGGAAGTTCTCGGTGGTGCCGCTGCCCGGATTCACCGCCGACGGCATCCGCACCTCCAACATCGGCGGCTCCACGCTCTGCGTCCCCGCACAGAGCAAGAACCCCCGCCTCGCCTGGGCGTTCATCGAGTACCTGCTCACCGGCAAGGCCAACCAGGTCTCCATGCTGAAGCGCGAGGGCCTCTTCCCCGCCTATCTGCCCGCGCTCGACGACCCGTACCTGAGTACGAAGCAGGAGTACTTCGGCGGGCAGGCGGCCCTCGACGTGTTCGCCCGGCTCGCCCGCAACATCCCGCCGGTCGAGTACAACAAGGACGACGCGAAGGCCACCGACATCATGGTCTCCGCCGTCACCGGTGTGATGCTGCGCGGCAAGGACCCGCGCGCCGCCCTGGACTCGGCCGCGCGGCAGCTCGCCACGGCCACCGGCCGCGAAAGGGTGGAGTAGCCCGATGGCAGCCCCCACCACCTACGACCGGCCCATGGCTCCCGCCCGTTCCCCGGCCCGGGCACGCCGCGGACGACGGCGTCCCGCCGCCTGGATCTTCGCCGGACCGGCGGCCGTCCTCTTCGCGCTCTTCTTCGCCTACCCGCTGGGCGCGAGCCTCCTGCAGAGCTTCACCACCGAGGACGCCGGCGCCATCCACTGGGTCGGACTCGACCAGTACCGGCGCATGATCGAAGACCCCGCCTTCCTGGAGTCCCTGTTCAACACCGGGATCATCCTCGTCGTCCAGGTCCCCGTGATGATCGGCCTGGCACTCGTGCTCGCCGTCCTGCTCAACCAGTCCTGGCTGCGCTTCCGCGGCACCTGGCGAGCGGTCTACTTCCTGCCCGCCGTCACCACACTCGTCGCGTACGCCGTCGTCTTCCAGGTCCTCCTCAAGACCGACGGCGGCCTCGTCAACCAGATCCTCGGCGCAGTCGGCATCGGCCAGGTCGACTGGCTCAACAGCCCCACCTGGGCCCGCGTCTCCCTGATCGCGTCCCTGACGTGGCGCTGGACCGGCTACAACGCCGTCATCCTGCTCGCCGGACTCCAGTCCATCGGCAAGGAACAGTACGAGGCCGCGGCGATCGACGGCTCCGGCACCCTGTCCACGTACACGCGCGTGATCCTGCCGCAGCTGCGCCCGGTCGTCCTGTTCTGCGTGATCACCTCCACCATCGGCACGCTCCAGCTCTTCGACGAGAACTACGTCCTCACCCGCGGCGGCCCCGACGACGCCACCCTCACCCCGGTCGTCTACCTCTACAAGGTCGGCTTCCAGCAGCTCGACTTCGGCTACGCCGCCGCCATCGCCTGGGTCGTCGTGGCCATCATCGCCGCCGTCTCGGCCCTCCAGTACGTCGCCTTCGGAAGGGAGCGCCGCCGGTGACCGCCCTCCAGCAGGCCCCCGCACGCATCCACCCGGCCCGGCGCGCCGGCCGGTACCTCGTCCGCCTCCTCCTCGCGGCCGGCGCGGTCCTCAGCCTGGTGCCGTTCCTCTGGATGGCGATCGCCGCGACACACTCCACGTCCGAGCTGTTTCACTCACCGCCGCCGTTCCTGCCCGGCGGCCGGCTCCTCGACAACCTCGTCCGGCTCCAGGACACCATCGGCTTCGGGCGGGTCCTCCTCAACAGCGTCGGCATCGCCGTCGTCCACACCACGCTCAGCTCGCTGATCTCCGCCATGTGCGGCTACGGACTGGCCAAGTACCGCTTCCGGGGCCGGGGTCTTCTGCTCGGCGCCGTGCTCGCCACGATGATGATCCCGTTCCAGGTGCTGCTCGTGCCGCTGTTCCAGATGATGGCGAGCGTCGGCTGGATCGACTCGTACCAGGCGGTGATCCTGCCGTTCCTGGCGAACTCCTTCGGCATCCTCCTGATGCGGCAGAGCTTCGTCGACTTCCCCGACGAGCTCCTCGAATCGGCCCGGATCGACGGCTCCGGCGAGCTGCGTACCTTCTACCAGGTCGTGCTGCCGTGCGTGCGCCCACAACTCGGCGCCCTGGTCATCTTCACGTTCATGGCGCAGTGGAACAGCTTCATCTGGCCGCTGCTCATGCTGAACTCCGAGGACAAATACACCGTGCCCGTAGCACTCAACACCCTCACCGGGCTCTCCCGTGTCGACTACTCGGGCCTGATGCTCGGCTCGCTCCTCGCCACGCTTCCGCTGATGCTCCTCTTCCTGGTCTTCCAGCGGCAGTTCGTCGCCGGACTCCTCGGCGGGGCGGTGAAGGGATGAGCCGCCTGACCCGTGTCCCCGGCGTCCTCTACGGCGGTGACTACAACCCCGAGCAGTGGCCCGAGGAGGTCTGGGCCGAGGACGCCGGGCTGATGCGCGAGGCCGGTGTCACGATGGTGACCGTCGGTGTGTTCTCCTGGGCCCGGCTCCAACCCGGCCAGGATTCCTGGGACTTCGACTGGTTCGACCGTCTCCTGGACCTGCTGCACGCCCATGGCATCGCCGTCGACCTGGCCACGGCCACCGCGTCACCGCCGGCCTGGCTGGTGCGCGCCCACCCGGAGATCCTGCCGGTCACGGCCGACGGCGTACGCCTCGAATTCGGCTCGCGCCAGCACTACTGCCCGTCCTCGCCCGACTACCGCGCCGCCGCACTCCGGCTCACCCGCACCCTCGCCGAACGCTACGCACACCATCCGGCGCTCGCCCTGTGGCACATCCACAACGAGTACGGCGACCATGTAACCGAGTGCTTCTGTGCCCGCTCCGCCGCACACTTCCGTGCCTGGCTCACCGCCCGCTACGGCACCGTCGACGCCCTCAACCACGCCTGGGGCACGGCCTTCTGGTCGCAGCGCTACAGCGCGTACGACGAGATCGAACCGCCCCGCACCGCCCCGGGACCGGTCAACCCGACGCAGCTGCTCGACTGGCGGCGCTTCTGCTCCGACGCCCTCCTCGAATGCCACCGGGCCGAGCGCGAGGCACTCGCGGAGATCGCCCCCGGCACCCCGGCCACCACGAACTTCATGTCCATGTTCAAGGCACTCGACTACTGGAAGTGGGCCGAGCACGAGGACCTCGTCTCCGACGACGCCTACCCCGACCCCGCCGACCCCCGCGCCCAGGTCAACGCCGCCCTCAACTACGACCTGATGCGCTCCCTCAAGGGCGGCCGGCCGTGGCTGCTCCTCGAACAGGCGCCGTCCGCCGTCAGCTGGCGGCCGGTCAACGTCCCCAAGAAACCCGGACTGCAACGTCTCTGGTCCCTCCAGGCACTGGCCCGCGGCGCCGACGGCATCATGTACTTCCAGTGGCGCGCCTCCCGTGCCGGAGCCGAGAAATACCACAGCGCCCTGCTCCCGCACCGGGGCACCGCGTCCCGGGGCTGGCGCGAGACGGTGCGCTTCGGCGCCGAACTCTCCAGGCTCGGCGAGGTCACCGGCACCACCACCCCGGCGGAGGTGGCGATCGTCCTCGACTGGGACTCCTGGTGGGCCCTGGAGGCCGACGACCACCCCTCGGCACGGATGCGCTGGCGCGAGCTGCTGCGCCCCTGGTACGCGGCGCTCCACGCCCGCGCCGTCACCATCGACTTCGTGCCCCCGCACGCCCGCCTCGACGGCTACCGGGCCGTCCTCGCCCCCAACCTCCATCTGCTGCGGCCCGAGAACGCCGCACGCCTCACCGCCTACGTACACGGCGGCGGCCACCTCGTGTGCGGCCCCTTCTCCGGCGTCGTCGACGGCCACGACCACATCCACGACGGCGGCGCACCCGGTCCGCTGAGGGACGTACTCGGCGTGTCCGTCGACGAGTTCTGGCCGATCCCCGACGACGCGGCGGTGCCCCTGGCCTCCGGCGCCGAGGCCACCCTGTGGAGCGAGTGGATCGAGCCCAGAGGCCCGGACACGGAGGTCATCGACTCGTACGCGGCCGGCGAGCTCGACGGTCGACCCGCGATCACCCGCCACCCCTGCGGCACCGGCAGCGCGTGGTACATCAGCGCCCACCTCGGCGACGGCATCGCGGCCGTGCTCGACGAGGCGCTGGGGGCGGCGGGCGTACGACCCGTGCTCGACGTCCCCGAGGGCGTCGAGGCGACCGTGCGCTCCGGCGCTCAGGGCACGTACCTCTTCGTCCTCAACCACAACGACCACATCACCCGCACCCCGCTGACGGGCCGATACGCCGTCGGCGGCACCGATCTGCTCACCGGAAACACCGTCCGCGACCGCATCGACCTCGGCCCGCTCGGCGCCGCCGTCCTGCGCATCGCCACCGACTCACCTGGAGAGACCGGGAAATGACCCGCTGGAGAGACCGACACCCGACCGGACGCCGTTCCCTGAGCGCCCTGACCGCACTCCTCCTGGCGGGCGGTGCCCTCGCAGTGCCGCAGACGGCGACCGCCCACGGGCACCCGGAGCCCCCGCCTGCGTACGCCGACGTCCTCGACCTGCACGGCGCCCCCGCCGCCGCCGAGCCCGGCGACGACGAGGACAACAATCCCGTCAACGTCTTCGCCGACCGGGGGGCCTGGCACGCCTACGCCCTGCCGGAGGCCGGCGACAAGGACGCGTACGGCGGCTTCTCCGGGCCCCTCTACATCGCCCAGGAATACCCCTGGTGGCTCAGCAAGTCCTTCAGCCGCATCCGCCTCACCGAACACGGCCGCACCCTGGATCTGGCAGGCGGCGGCGCGCCCCGGCTCACCTCGCTCCCGGGCCGCCTCCTGCAGTCCTACGACCTCGGCCGGGGCCTTCGCCTCACCCTGGAACTCCGCTTCGCCACCGACCGCAGCGCCCTGGTCAGGGCCGAGGTCCGCAACACCGGCCCGGCATCCCGCACCCTGGGCGCCGACTGGACGGGCAGCCTGCTGAGGCCCGCCGACAGGCCGATGCGCGACGCACCGTCGCTGACCGCCACCGGCTCCGGCGTCGGCGTCGACTTCGCGAAGGTCCGCGAGACCTGGGACTACCTCACCGACGGCACGGAGCGCTTCGAGGTCACCCACAGGGACCGCGTCCGCACGACGGTGGACGGCGACAGCTACCGCACCGAGACGGCGGACCCGGTGACCCTCGCCCCCGGTCGCTCGCACAGCTTCGACTGGACCGAGTCCTACACCTTCACTGCCGCCGAGCGCGGCAAGGAGCGGGCGAAGGCCCGCGAGGTGCTCGCCCGCCCCGCATCCGTCGTGTCCGCGTCCGACGCGCGCTGGCGTGGCTATGTCGCCGGGGTCACCCGGGGCGTGCCCGCCGACCGGCGGCGTACGGCCGTGAAGTCCCTGGAGACCCTCGTCACCAACTGGCGCGGTGCGGCGGGACAGATCAAGCACGACGGGATCACACCGTCGATCTCCTACAAGTGGTTCACCGGCGGCATCTGGGCCTGGGACACGTGGAAGCAGGCCGTGGGCACCGCACGCTTCGCCCCCGAGCTGGCCGAGTCGCAGATCCGCTCCATGTTCGACTGGCAGATCCGTCCCGGCTCCACGACCCGCCCCCAGGACGCCGGGATGATCCCCGACGTCATCTTCTACAACGACCCCGCACGCGGCGGCGGCAACTGGAACGAACGCAACTCCAAGCCCCCGCTGGCGGCCTGGGCGGTGTGGGAGGTGTACAAGAAGACCGGGGACAGGGCCTTCCTGCGCGAGATGTCCCCGAAGCTCGCCGCGTACCAGGCGTGGTGGTACCGCAACCGGGACCACGACCACAACGGGCTCGCGGAGTACGGTGCCACCGTCGACCCGGCCAACGACTCCCCCGAGGAGCGGCGCCTCGCCGCCGCCTGGGAGAGCGGCATGGACAACGCGCCCCGCTTCGACGCCACCCTCGGCACCGGCATCGTCGCCAACAGGGCCGCCGACGGAACGCTCCTCGGCTACTCCGCCGATCAGGAGTCCGTCGACCTGAACTCCTATCTCGCCGCCGACCAGGGCTACTTGGCGCGCATCGCGGGTGCACTCGGCCGCGGTGCCGACGCCCGGAACTGGCAGCAGCGCTCCGACGCCACCGCCACCGCCGTCCGCACGAGGATGTACGACGCCGCGGACGGCTGGTTCCACGACACCGCGCTCGGCACCGGCACACCGCTCACCTCCCGGGGCCGCGGCATCGAGGGTGCCGTCCCGCTGTGGACCGGCACGGCGTCCGCCGCACAGGCCCGCTCCGTGCGCGACAGGCTGACGGATCCGGCGGAGTTCGCCACCACCGTGCCCTTCCCGACCGTGGCGAAGAGCTCCCCCTACTTCTCGCCGACCGCGTACTGGCGCGGCCCGGTCTGGTTCGACCAGGCCTACTTCGCCCTCGGCGGCCTGCGCCGCTACGGCTACGGCAAGGACGCGGACGCCCTGACGGAGCGGCTCCTCACCCATGCGTCGGGCCTCGCCGGCAAGGGGCCGATCATGGAGAACTACGACCCGACCACCGGGGCGCCGCTCAACTCGCCCAACTTCAGCTGGTCCGCGGCGCTGCTGCTGCCGATGCTGACGGGAGACAGGTAGCAGGCGGGCCGCGGCCGCCCTCGGAGCGGGCGCGGGCGGGGGGTGGTACGCGCCGGCCGGTGGCCGTTCGTCGCGCACCGCGTCCCGCCCCGCCGGTCACATCCGCCCGGTGCGCAGCCGTACCGGACCCAGCAGGCCGCTGACCCGCTGCCCGGCAAAGACGAAATGGGTCGGGCTCGTCGCGTCCAGGTGGGGTGCCAGCGTCCCGAACACGGTGATCTCCACGGCATTGGCCCCGGGCACGACCAGCCCCGTCAGCTCGAAGACGTACGGGGAACACACCCGCACCCCCGCCTCGGCGCCCCCGACCCGTACCTCCGCCGTGCCCCGGACCCGCCCCAGGTCCAGCCACACCGGACCCGCCGCGGCATCGGCGGGCACGGTCAGCACGCGGCCGTACCGCACCCCGCCGCTGTACTCGGCCAGTCCCTGGCTCTTCCAGTCGCCGAGCCGGATCCGCCCGGGGCCCACCGCGCACCGCAGCGGACCCGCCAGCGCGGCACCGCCTTCGTACCCGGGGCGCGTCCGGACCCGCAGCGCCGCGGTCCGCGGCCCGCCGCGGCCGGCGGGCGGCAGCTCGGCCGTCACGGTGCGCACCCCCCGGGCGTCGACGGCGGTCACGGCGGCGGGGCACTCGGCGCCGTCCACATGGACCGTGACCCCGCCGTGCACCGTTGTCGTCAACCGATGTGTTCCGGGCGGGAGTTCGCACCACAGCCACTCCACACCGCCCCGGCGTCCCGGAACCGCGAACCGTACCGGCACCACCGTGCCGTCGTCGGCCTCCGGGTCCAGCCACGCGGCACCCGGCAGCGGATGGGGGCGGCGGCGCAGGAACAGGGCGGCGGGATCACCCACCGGCTCCCGGCGTACCCGGACCGGCCCGCGTCCCCGCGCGTCCTCGGCCCACCAGCGGGAGTCGCTGTGCAGAGTCGCGACCCGCCCTCCGTGCCCGTCGTCGAGGACCGCGTCCACCAGGACCGCGCGCTCGCCGTCGCCGGACGTCTCGACCGTGATCTCGTTGTCGCCGAGGCGAAGGGCGGCCGCCACGTCGTACCGCCGCACACGTGGCACCGCGTGCTCGGCGTACGGGTCGAAACCGCCCTGTCCGCCGATGAGTTGTCCGTTCACCCGCAAAGTGCAGGGCGCCCGGGAGGCCACCTGGACGACGCCCCGGTCGGGGAGCGCCGACAGGCGCAGCGCGGTGCCCATCGTGCCGGGCGCGTGGATCCACTCGGGGCGCCGGTAGCGGCCGGGATCCCGTACGAGCGCGAAGTGCGCGCGCAGTTCGCAGTCCTGATCGGGGGTCAGGTCCAGTTCGAGGAGATGGGCTCCGGCCGTTGCCCGCACCGGGCCAACCGCGAGGTGGCCCCCGTCGTCGAGAGCCACCGGCACGCCGTCGATCCGTACCCGCTTGGCCGCCGCGGCACCGATCGCGAAATGACCCTCGAAGGCCTCGTCCAGACCCAGTGCCACCCGCAGCCGCACCACCTCCCCGGCGACCGCGCGGCCGATGTGCGCGAACTCCTCGGGCACATGCCCCTTGGGCCCCAGAACCGCGCGATGCACCGGGTCCTTGTACACGCCCAGGGTCTCCGACCATTCGAGTACCGAGGCGTCCCAGTCCCGGCCGGGCCCCTCGCGGAGCACGACCGCGCGCGGGCCGAACGTCGCGTGGACCGTGGTCCCGGCCGAACGACCGGGGCCCCAGGGCGCGGCCCAGCCGTCCCGGAGACCGTCCTCACCGGCCGCCTCCACCCGGTGGCGGAAGGTCCGGCACTCGGTGACGGCCGTACCGGTGGGCGGACCCGTCGCGGGGCGGGCGAAATCGCCCCAGGTGTTGTCGAGCGTCGGGACGAGCACCATGTCCCACTCCGCGTCCGGAGGGATCTCCGCGACGGTGGCACCCGGTCCGGGACGGTGCGCCACGGGCGCGGCCGGCTCCCGGTCGTCCGCCGGGAAGACCAGCACGGCCGCGGGCCCCGTGTCGAAGGGGACCACGACCTCGACGGCCCGCGCGTCGTCCTCGGCGGGCCGTGTCGGCAGCGTCCGCGGAGCACCGCCGAACGGGTCCACCAGCACGGCCGGGCCCGAAACGTCCCGCACCCGCACCCGGGCCCGCCGCGCGTAGCGGCCGGGGTCGAAGTCGTAGCGGGCGTCCAGCCAGCCCAGTGCGGCGCCCCGCTCGTCGGGGGCGGCGACGGACGCGCGGGTCGCCCGAGGCGCGGCCGCGGTCAGGAACACCACCGTGGCGCCGTCCACCCGGCGTGCGAGCGCGGGGACCGGGGCCCGGACGACCGGGTGCGCGCCGCAGAGAGCGGCGGCGAGCGCACCGGTCGGGTCGTCCGTCATGGGGATGTGCACGGCCCGGCCGTCCGCGAAGCACTCCCGCAGCCCGGCCGGGGTGGCCGTGCCGGGGCCGACCAGCCGCCCGGGGAGCTCGCCCAGTGCGATCAACCGTCCACCGGCGGAGGCGAATTCGATGAGCCGCCGCGCCGTCTCCCGTTCCAGGACGGTGCACGAGGGCAGCACGATCGTGGCGTACGCCTCGTCCGCGACCTTCAGCCGTACCCCGTCGTCGAGCCGGGAGACCCGGGCGCGGGCCAGTGAGGCGTCGTCGATGACGTCGGCATCGAGGCCGAGGCGGTCCATGACGCCGGGCCGGGTACGGAACCAGGCCATGTCCCCGACGAGTGCGAGGTACACCGACTGGGCGCGCCTCGCCGCTTCGGTGACCCCGTCCAGGGCGGTGCCCGCCTGGGCGGTGGTGGTGGGCAGCAGGATCGCGATGTCGCACAGATGGTGACCGAGGCTCAGAATCGCGCACAGCCTGCTCACGGCGTCCGCGAACACACGGTGGTGGCGCCAGTACGGCTGGCGCCAGTCGGTCGCGGGCGGCGCCCACTCCCACCAGCCGCCCTTGGTCGTGTAGTAGACGGCATGCGGGTTGTAGAGCGTGGCGCCGGCCCGCAGCCACGGCAGCAGCCAGTCGAAGGTCTCCTCCAGGGTGCCGCCCCAGCCGGTGGAGTGGAAGGCCTCCACCCAGGTGCGGCGGTGGCCGTAGAGGTGGGCGAGCGAGGAGTGGACGCGGGCATCCCCGTGGTGGTCGGAGCCGGGCGCCGAGAACCAGCGGTGCGTGCGCGCGTAGTCGGCGTACAGTTCCACGCCGGCCACCGGGTGCCCGGCCCGGGCGGGGTCCTGCTGGTCGCAGCCGACGAGCAGTCCATGACGTTCGTGCCAGGCGGCCAGCGGCCGGAAGAAGGCCGCCTCGGCCAGTTCGGCCCGGGTCAGGTGGTAGTCGCGGCGGACCCGGTGGACGTCCGGCTCCGCGCAGTCGTCGTACAGGGCGTCGAGCCGCTCGCCGATGTCGTATCCGCGAAGACGCCGGAAGGCATCGGCGAAGCCGGTGGACCAGGTGGGCAGGGAGGGCAGCTCGTCCTGGAACGAGCCGACGACGACGGACCCGAGCCGGTCGCCGAGCCGGCGCTCGAACTCCCCGTGCACCCGGTCCAGCAGCGCCGCACAGGCCTCGGCGCCCAGGTAGTCGAAGCCCAGTGCCACATGATGATGCAGCGTCAGGCGCCAGCGTCCGGGGCCGGGCGCTCGTACGACTCCGTCGGACACCGTCACCGGGACCGCCGGGCCGGTGCTCCGGCCGTCGGCGTCGAGCGGTTCGGCGCTGCCCGCGAGCGGCCGGCCGTCCGGCGGACAGCGCAGCTCACCGGCCCGGTCCGCCGTGGACTCCGCCACGGCCCGCACCCGGTCGAGCCGCCGGCCCGCGTGGGCGGGCAGCTCGTCGACGAGGCGTGCCT
Source organism: Streptomyces sp. NPDC002403 (assembly GCF_053593015.1). Lineage (NCBI taxonomy): Bacteria > Bacillati > Actinomycetota > Actinomycetes > Kitasatosporales > Streptomycetaceae > Streptomyces > Streptomyces sp. NPDC002403. The sequence continues at coordinate 44,439 of NZ_JBSFBQ010000020.1, forward strand.
GCAGATCGGCGCCGGAGAAGCCGAGCTGGTCGTAGAACCAGAGAGCGACCCCCAGCTCCCGGGCGTCCTCGCACACCCCGTCGAGCAACGCCCACCACGCGTCGGAGAGAAACGGCGGATCGTCGGCGTCGGAGCCGAACAGCGGTCCCGACGGCGCGAGATTGAGGAGCACGAGATTGTGCACCCCGCCCTGTGCGAAGCGCTCCAGCTGAGCCCGCAGCCGGGCCCGGTCGAGCCGCTCCCCGCTCCACCACCAGATCGCGACGGGCGAGAAGGCACGCGGCGGCCCGGCGAGGGCCGCCGCGATGTCCGGCGGGAGGAGAGGGCCGTCCTCCAGGTGTGTCATGAGAGCTCCTCAGCCCTTGAGACCGCCCGCGAAGCCCTTGATCACATAGCGTTGCAGGACCACGAAGACGATCAGGATCGGCAGCGCGGCGAGGACCAGCCCGGCGAAGACGAGTCCGTAGTCCGAGACGTACTGGCCGACGAAGGCGAAGATGCCCACCGGCACGGTCTCCTTGTCGGAGCCGCCCAGGTACAGCAGCGGAGTGAAGAAGTCGTTCCAGATGAACACCGCGTTCAGGATGATCACGGTGCCGGTGATGGGGCGCAGCAGCGGGAACACGACCCGGGTGAACGCCTGCCGGTGGTTGCAGCCGTCGATCAGCGCGGCCTGCGCGTAGTCCGGCGGCAGCGCGCGGATGAACCCGGTGTACAGGAAGACGGTGAAGGGCAGCTGGATGCCGGTGTAGAAGAGCACCATGCCCTGGTACGTGCCGAGCCAGCCCAGGTCGTCGACGAGTCTGTAGAGCGGGATCATGCCGAGCTGGAACGGCAGCACGATGCCCAGCAGGAACAGGATGTACAGACCGTAGCCGAGGCCGCGGGCGCACCGCGCGAGGTAGTAGGCCCCCGTGGATCCGAGGACGATCAGCAGCAGCAGACTGACCGCGGTGATGACCGTGCTGTTGACCAGGGCGGGCCCCAGCGAGGCGGAGGACCAGGCGTCGCCGAAGTTGCCGAAGGTGGGCGGCGAGGGCAGCGAGAGGGGCGATTCGGAGATCTGCCGGGGGTCCTTCATCGCCAGGGTGATCAGGGCGTACACCGGGAACAGGAAGACCACCGCGACGGCGATCATGACCAGTTCGAGGAGGTACTGCCCGTACCGCGGCCGGCGGCGTCCGTGCCCGGGTGCCGGTGTTCTCGGGCTCGTCGAGGTGCTCACGCGGTGACCTCCCTCGCACGCAGGTAGCGGAGCTGGACCAGGGAGACGGCGGCGACGAACAGCGCGAGGACCAGGGCCACAGCGGTGCTGTAGCCGAACTTCCCGTAGACGAAGGCCTCCTTGTACAGGACGGTCGACAGCGTCTCGCTGGAGGTGCCGGGTCCGCCGTTGGTGGCGGCGTATACCTGGTCGAAGAGTTTGAGTCCGCCGATGGTCGACAGCATCAGGTTGATCGTCAGCGCCGGGGCCAGCAGCGGCCAGGTGACATAGCGGAAGCGCTGCCAGGAACCCGCCCCGTCGATCCGGGCGGCCTCGTGGAGTTCGGCGGGTACGCCCTGGAGTCCGGCCAGGAAGACGACCATCGAGTAGCCCGCGTACTGCCACACGACCATCGCCGCGACGGACCACAGGGCGAGCGAGGGATCGCCGAGCCAGTCCTGACGCAGCCCGCCGAGCCCGACCGCACCGAGGAGACCGTTCAGGCCGGCGCCGTTCTCCGGGTTGTAGACGTACTTCCAGAGGATCGCGACCATGACGGGGCTGACCACGGCCGGAGCGAAGAAGACCAGCCGCAGTAGCGCGCGGGACTTGATGTTGGTGTGGACACCGAGTGCGAGCAGCAGGCCGATGCCGTTCTGGACCACGACCACGGCGACGGTGAGGAGCAGGGTGTTGCCGACGGACTCCAGGGCCCGGCCGTCGTCGAGAAGGGTGCGGAAGTTCTCCGTCCCGGTGAAGGAGAATCCGCCGATCCCGGACCAGTCGGTGAAGGCGTACATCACCCCGGCAAGGCTCGGGTAGAGCACGACGATGCCGTAGACGACGAGCGCCGGGACGACGAAGAGCCAGGGCGGGACGGTGTGGTCGCGGTGCCGGACCGGGCGGCCGCGACCGGCCCGCGGACGGTCCCCGGCCGTGCCGGCCGGGCCGGGGACCGTCTTCTCGGAGGTGCTCGTCACGACTTCTTCCCGTAGGCCTCGTCCATCTGCCCCAGCGCGCCGTCGACGTCCGTCTTGCCCGCGAGGAGGTTCTGCACGGCGGCGAAGTGGGCGGGCTGCACCTCGGCGTTGGGCCAGCTCTGGTCCATGAAGGGGACGGCCCGGTTGCCGTCGATGAGGGGCAGGAAGCCGTCCAGGACCGGGTCGGTCTTCGTCGAGGCGCCGCGCTTGAACGGGATCGCGGCCACGGACTGCGCCCAGCGGTCGACGTTCTCCTGCTTCCCGAGGAACTCGATGAACTCCTTCGCCGCGGCCGACTTCCCGGTCCGCGCGGACACCCCGAGCCCGACGACGATGCCCGCCGGGATCCACAGGTCCGCGGCGTCGTCGCCGCCGGGGAAGGGGAACATACCGAGGTCGTCCGGATTCCGGGCGGCCTGGCGGAAGTTGGCGAGCACGGCGGAGACCTGGACGGCCATCGCCGCCTTGCCGCTCGCGACCATCGAGGTCTGCTGCTCGTACGTCGTACCGTTGGGGTTCTCGTTGAAGAAGCCCCGGCGTTGCAGCTCCTGGTACTTGCCCATCGCATCAGCCCACCCGGAGCCGCGGAAGTGCGCCTTGCCGGAGGCCATCTCGGCGTCGAAACCCGGGTTCTTCGCATAGACGGCGTTGGGGACCAGCGCGTAGGTGATCAGCTGGGTGACCCAGGGCGTCTGCGTGCCGAGCGCGATCGGGATGATGCCCTTGGCCTTCAGCTTCGCGCAGACGTCGAGGAGTTCGCTCCAGGTCTTCGGCGGTTCGACCCCGGCCTCGGCGAAGGCCTTCTTGTTGTGGATGGCGCCGATGACGCTGCTTCCCGCCGAGTACAGATACGTTTTTCCTTCGTGCCGGTAAGCGGGGTGGAAGTTCGCCGGGACCTCCTTGGCCCACGGCTGCGCGCTGAGGTCGGCGAGCAGTCCGGCCTTGGCGAGCTCGACCATGGACATGGCGCTGCCGCTGCCCGGATAGAGCACATGGACATCGGGGGCGTTGCCCCCGGCGAGCTGGGTGCGTACCACCGTCTGCACCTGGTCCGTGGGCGCGAAGGAAGTGGTGAACCCGTCGTCGGGGTGCGACTTGCGGTAGAGGGCGACGAGCTCCTCTATCGGCTTCTGCTGGTCGGCGACGCCGACGACGCGCAGCTTGCCGGAAGCGCCGCCGGAATCCGAGCAGGCAGTCAGAGCGGTCGGAAGGGCGGCGAGCGCCGCGACCCCGCCGCCGATCCGGAGGAACCCCCGGCGGCCGACCGTGCTGCGGTCGGGCCGGAAGCGAGAACCCGTCGTCATGGTGTGTCCTCCTCGTACGAACGGGCGAACGATGGTTTCGCCGCCGGTCCTGATGTGCGTCGGCTCGGAGTGAGGGACGGCCGCGGCCGGTCCGCCCCGGTCGGGTCGCCGACCGGGGGATGGGCCGCGGTGAAGCGGTAGGCACCCGAGGAGACCCGGTAGAGCACGTGGTCGGCGGCGGTCGACACCGCCGTGATGTGGCGGTCCCCGACATCCGGGACCAGGCCCGATTCGCGCACCGACCCCGGGTCCGTCGTGGGCACGTACACCTCGGCGGTGGCGCCTGGCGGCACCAGGACACGCAGGGCGATCCGGCCGCCCTGCCGCTCCCAGGTCACCGAGACGGTGCCGCGGACCGACTCGTAGCGGGCGCTCGCGTGGCGGAGCCCGCCGGGGCGCGGCCGGATCCGCAGTGTCCGGTACCCGGTGGAGTCCGGTGCCTGGTCCAGGCCGGCGACACCGCGGTAGAGCCACTCGCCGACGGAGCCGAGCGCGTAGTGGTTGAAGGAGTTCATCGACGGCGCCCTGAATCCGGTGCCGGGGGTCCACCCGTCCCAGCGCTCCCAGATGGTGGTGGCGCCGTGCCGCAGCGGAAACCGCCACGACGGCACCTCGTCGCGGAGCAGCAGTGCGTGGGCGAGATCGGCCCGTCCGTGGGCGTCGAGTACGGGCGCGGCGAGCGCCACTCCGAGAAAACCGGTCAGCAGGGCCGGACCCGCCGACTCCACGAGTTCGGCGAGACGGCGGGCGGCGGCCCCGACCAGCCCGGCGGGCAGCAGCTCGAAGGCGAGCGCCAGGAGATACCCGGTCTGGGTGTCGCCCGCGACGCGCACGCGAAGGCCCTCCAGGGCCTCCTCGGCGGTGACGAAGTGCTCGGTGAACGTGCGGCGGATGTCGTCCGCGAGCCGGTGGTAGCGCTCTGCGGCATCCTTCCGCCCAAGGGCCTCGGCGGCCCGTGCGGTGAGCCGGGCACTGCGCGCGAAGTACGCGGTGGCGACCACGTCACGCGGCGTGGGAGTGCCGGGGGCGAGCCAGTCCGAGAAGTGCGGGCCCACCCGATGGCGCCAGACCAGTCCGGGGTTGTGACGGTGGATCAGGTCGACCCAGGCGCACATGCTCTCCAGGGACCGGGCCAGGAACCGGGGATCGTCGTAGACGCGGTAGAGGTGCCACGGGATGATCACCCCCGCGTCCGCCCAGCCGGGCGCACCCTCGTCGGCGACTCCCACGAGGCGCGGGGCGACATTGGTGAAGCCGCCGTCCGGGGTGCGGGCGTCGTCGACGTCGCGCAGCCACTTGGTGAAGAACGCGGCGACATCCGCGTTGAGCGCGGCCGTCGGCAGGAAGACCTGCGCGTCGGCCAGCCAGCCGAGCCGCTCGTCGCGCTGCGGACAGTCCGTGGGGACACTGACGAAGTTCGAGCGCTGCCCCCACGCCACACAGTCGTGGAGCCGCCTCAGTTCGGCGTCCGAACAGTCGAATTCCCCGGCCCACGGCGTGTCGCTGTGCAGCGCCACGGCGACGACATCGGACTCGGTCAGCTCCGGGATGCCGCTGATCTCCGCATACCGGAACCCGTGATACGTGAAGCGCGGCTCGAACACGATGTGCTCGCGGCCGTCCCCGACGAGCACATCGGTCGCGGCGGCGGTGCGCAGATTGGCGGTGTACAGCCGCCGTGACCCGTCCAGCACCTCGGCGTGCCGGATCACCACCCGTGCCCCGGCGGCGAGGCGACGGACCGTCAGCCGTACGCGTCCGGCGAGGTTCTGGCCGAAGTCGACGACGTGGATGCCGGGGGAGACGCGTTCGACCGAGCACGGGCGCAGCTCGGCCATCGCCCGGACGGGCTCGTCGGCGGACGCCACCAGCAGGCGGTGATCGGTCTCCGTGACCAGCGCCGGGGACCAGCCGGAGTCGTCGAAACCGGGCAGCTCCCACCCGTCGGCTGCACATCGCAGATCGTGGCATTCGCCCATCAGCAGATCCGCGTGGCGGATCGCTCCCGTGCCGGTGCGCCAGGTCTCGTCGGTGGCGATCACGGAGCTTCGGCCGTCCGGTCCCGTCAGGTGGAGTTCGGCCAGGAACTGGGGGGACGAACCGTAGTGCGCCCCGGCCCGGCGCGGCTCGAAGCCCACGAAGCCACTCCACCAGCCGTCGGCGACGGTGGCCGCGAGGACGTTCTCGCCCTCCCGCAGCAAGGCGCTGACGTCGTACGTCTGGTACTGGACGCGGTGGCGGTAGTCGGTCCAGCCGGGGGCCAGCTCGGCGTCACCGACCCGTTCGCCGTTGAGCCGCAGCTCGTACAGACCGCGCGCGCTGACATGGACGCGGCCCCGGGCACCGGCGGGCACGGTGAAGGAGCGGCGCAACAGGGGGCACGGGGCGAGCCCGTGGTCGTCCAGCGCGAACTCGCCCTCGGTGGGGGCGTCCATGACGCCGACCGGACACGGGCCCTGGGCGATCCACACGGCACGCCACTGGTCCGCCCGGGTGAAACCGGTCTCGAACCACGAGTCGGCCTCGGCCGGCGCGTCCGATCCGGCAGGCCACACCGAGACCCGCCAGTGGAAGCGGGTGAGGCCAAGGAGCGCCGGCCCCGCGTAGTCGACGGCCGTCGCACCGGGACCGGTGACCCGGCCGGTGTCCCAGAGGAGTTGACCGCCGTCGTCCAGATCCTCGGCGCGCCGGGCGACACGGACCCGGTACGCCACCGGGTCGTCCCCCCGGAGGTCGGAGGCCAGCCGCCAGGAGAGCCGGGGCGCGGGTTCGTCGATGCCCAGCGGGGTGGCGCGGTGCTCGCAGCGCAGCGCGTACGGCCGCAGCCTCCGGACACCAGAACGGCCCGCCGTCCGGCCCTCGGCGCGATGGCGGGCGGGTGCACCCGCTGTCGGGGAACCGGACACAGCACGTCCTTCCGTCGCACCGAATTTCCCGATGTGAAATCTAACGTTAATTCTGTGGCGTGGAGACTATGAGCCGCTCCAAGGGGTGTCAAGGGTGTCGCCGGGCTGTCGTCGGCCACTGCGGAAAAGGTTGGTGTATCCCCAACTAACCGCCTGTGAACGGCAAAATGACCATACGTGGGTAGTCTTGTGGCGCATGATTCCCCTGTGATATTCACGCTGTGATTACCACATGGACGGGCGTGAAATCACGCGCCGATCCCACCTCGTACCGGGCGGAATTCCGTTCGACGAAGGGACGAGTTTCATGCAAATGAACAGTGGGTCAGGTGGTACTGGAGTGTTCGGAAGACGCTTGATGCTCGGCGGAACGGTCGGGATGGCCCTGGCCGCGGCCGGCCTGTCGGCGGGCAGGGCCTGGGGTGACGCGCACTTCCGCGAGAACCCGTTCACCCTGGGGGTGGCATCCGGCGACCCGTGGCCGGACGGAGTCGTGCTGTGGACCCGACTCGCCCCCCAGCCCCTCGCGCCCGACGGAAGCGGCGGCATGCCGCCGTACGCCGTCGACGTGCAGTGGGAGGTCGCCCGCGACGACCGCTTCCGGTCCGTCGTGCGCCGGGGGCGGACCCGCGCGGTGCCCGAACTCGCCCACTCCGTCCACGTCGAGGTCTCCGGACTCCAGCCGGGCCGGCACTACTACTACCGCTTCCGCGCCGGCGGCACGCTCAGCCCCGTCGGCCGCACCCGCACCGCGCCTCCGCCGCACAGCCGGCCCAAGGAGCTCGACTTCGCCTTCGTCTCCTGCCAGGCGTGGTTCGAGGGCTTCTACACCGCCTACCGGCACCTCGCCGAGGAGGATATCGACCTGGTCCTGCACCTCGGCGACTACATCTACGAGAACGCCATCGACGCCATGGGCGGCGTACGCAACGTCCCCGTCGCCGCCGAACTGCGGCCCGAGCCGATGAACCTCGTCCAGTACCGCAACCGCCACGCCCTCCACCGCTTCGACCCCGACCTGATCGCCGCCCACCAGGCCCACCCGTTCGCCCTGGTCTGGGACGACCACGAGGTCGAGGACAACTGGGCGGGCGACAAGTCCAAGGCCGACAACGAACCCGACCAGGACCCGGCGGTCTTCCGCGAGCGGGCAGCCGCCGCGTTCCAGGCGTACTACGAGCACCTGCCGCTGCGGCTGCCGAACAAGCCGAACGGCTTCGAGGCCCGGATGTACCGCCGTCTGCGCTACGGGCGGATGGCCACCTTCCACATCCTCGACACCCGGCTCTTCCGTGACGACCAGCCCTGCGGCGACGGCACCAAGAGCGGCTGCGACGAACGCCTGACGCCGGGCCGCACCATCCTCGGCCCCGAGCAGGAGCAGTGGCTGTACCGCGGCCTCGGACGTTCCGACACGACATGGAACATGATCTCCCAGCAGATCCCCGTGACCCAGGTCGACACCGACCCGGGCCCGGGCCAGGCATTCGTGATGGACTTCTGGGACGGCTACGTGGACGCCCGCCGGCGGCTGTTCAAGGAGCTCACCGACCGCAACGTGAGCAACCCCGTCGTCCTGACCGGCGACATGCACCGCCACCTCGCCTCAGACCTCAAGCAGAACTTCGACGATCCGGGGTCGCCCACGCTCGGCGTCGAGTTCGTCGGCTCGTCCATCTCCACCACCAAGGACGGGATGGACCTGGACCCCTCCGGTGCCAAGCTGCTCGCCGCCAACGAGCACATCAAGTTCACCAATTTCCAGCGCGGCTACGTACGCTGCGAGCTGACCCGGGACACCTGCCGCGCCGATTTCCGGGTCCTGCCGTACGTGACCACCCCCGGCGCGCCCGTCTCGACCCGTACCTCCTACGTGACCGAGGCCGGCCACCCGGGGCTCCAGCAGGCCTGAGGGGACGCGGCCGCCCCCTGCCACGGGAGCGACAGGGGGCGATCCGTGTCCGGGCGGGCTTCACCGCCGCCCGAAGCGGGAGGTGCCGGGGTCAGACGCTCCCGCCGTTCAGCGGCGGGTAGGCGTTGCGTACCAGCTCCCGGAACTGCGCCGAGAACCAGTGGCCCGCGAGCGGGGCACCCGGCAGGGCACCGGACGGGTTGTAGCCGTTGCGGCCGTTCCCGGTGTACGCCGGGTCGCACATCCGGTCGAAGCCCTTGCCCTCGTCGTTGTCGACGGGCTGGCTGTTGCCGTCCGACTCGCCCGGCGGCTTCGCCCAGACGTAGGCGTCGATGCCCGGCTCGGGGGCGGCGGCCGGCCGTTCGCCGACGCCCGCGCCGCTCTGGTTGCACCAGTTGCCGGCATGGATGCGCCGGTCCACCCGGCCGCCGTCGACATAGGCGTCCACGCCGGTCTGCGGTCCCGCGGCGGTGGGCCGGGCCGAGCCGCCCCACCCGTTGCGCGCCGTGTCGATCAGCATGCCGATGCCCGGGGCGAAGCCCTGGCCCACCAGTTCGGTGCGCAGCGCCTGGGCGAACGACAGCTCATCGACGTAGTAGTTCCAGTCCACCCACTTGGACTGGCGCACCGTCGTCCCGTTCACCGTGTCGGTGATCGTGAAATAGGGCTCCTTCAGGGCCGAGTAGTTGGCCGTGTTGACGATGAAACCGTGCACGTCGGAGACGGTCGCTCCCTCCGTGGTCGCGGCTTTCCTGAATTCCTGCGCCGCCGGCACGAAGTTGGAGTCCCAGCCGAGCCAGCCATGGTGGGCGGCATCGACGTAGTTGTAGACGTTGGGGATCGCGCCCAGGGTGTGCAGGGCGTAGCCGATGCCCTTCTCGTAGTTGCCGTTCGCCTTCATGGTCGCGCAGGCCTCGGTGGAGCCGGCCGTGCCGCCGGCGTTGGTCACCAGGTTCGGCAGTGAGTCCGGCTCGATGAGGGTGACGATGCGCAGGCCGGCGTAGGCCGGGTCGGCGAGGATGTCGGCGATGGGGTCGATGTACTCGTTCTTGTACCGGTCGATCTCCGTGGGGCCGAGCTCGCCGTTGGAGGCCAGCGCTGCGCAGTCCCTTCCCGGCAGGTCGTAGATGACCACCTGGAACAGGTCGGCGCCCTGCGCCAGTGCCGTGTCGAGATGCGCGCGCAGCCCCCGTGCGTCCCCCGTGCCCGCGATGGCCGCGATGCGGTCCATCCAGACGAACGAGGGTTCGTCGGCGATGGCTCCACCGCCCGGTTCGGCGGCGGCCCTGGCGGACCAGTCGGGATTCACATAGGGAGTGGCGCCCGCGTAGGGGTTGTCGACCCGGGCGGCTGCCGACGCCGGTGCGGGAAGAGCGACTGTCAGTGCCGCGCCCAGGGCGAGGGCGGAGAGCGCGGCGAGCCTTCGGCGCGTCCCGCGCGAAGTGGTGCCTGTCCTTCTCATTGCGGCTCCAGGTTTTCTCGGGTGCCCGCGGGTGGTCGGCCCACGGGCCTCGGGATGTGTCGTACCGGGGCAGCGGCTCGGGGCGCACTGCCCCACACCGGGCCCCGCGGCTCAGGGGGTGACCATCGGTGTGGCGTGGTGGGGGGAGAGGTGCCGGGCGACGAACGGGGTGTGCACGGTGCGAACGGGCCCCACAGATGGCGGAACCCGGCGTTCAGGAACGCTCCCGCGGTCGGACCCACGACCGTCGCTGTGTGCGACTCTTGACTGTGGGAGCGCTCCCAAGGTGACGCAGTGACACGCACCTGTCAACACTTGAATCAGAACCGCCTCCCGGACGCAGGAGAAGCGAGGGCGATCGGGCACGAAAGACCCTAGGCGAGGGGCGGTCTCGTACCGAACCGGAGATGACTGCTCCGCCCGCGGCGCGTCACACCGCCCGCGGAACGGCCGACGCCCCCTCCATCGACGGATGAAGGGGGCGTGGGGTGCGTCCTGGTTCCCGGCCGGCAGGGCGCAAAGAGGGGCGCGGCTCAGGATTCGCGCGTCGCCGCCATTCCCAGGGTGATCAGGCCGAGCACCACCCAGCCGAACCAGAGCCAGCCGCTGCTCCCCAGCGCCACCGTGTAGGCGGTGACCACGACCAGCGCGGTCAGCGTGAGCACTCCCATGGCCTTCGTGGATCCGGACATGCCCGCACCCTCCTCATCGGCCGTGCGGCCGTGGATGCCATCGTCACCCCTGAGGCATGCCCACCGCTACTGCCCGCGCGCCTGCAATGAGGCGAGATAGGCGTTGTACGCCTGCAGCTCCTGGTCACCGTCACGGTCGGCCCGACGGTCCGAGCGCTTCGCCGTCCGCTGCTCGGAGCGGTACCACTGGAAGACCAGCGCGATCAGCACCAGCACCGACGGGATCTCGCTGAAGGCCCAGGCGATACCGCCCGCCCAGCCCTGATCGCTCAGCGCATCGATGCCCAGCGAGGCCGGCGGATGCTTGTACGTTCCCACCATCGGCGTCGTCGCCATCATCAGGGCGATGCCGAAGAACGCGTGGAACGGCATCCCGGCGAACAGCTCCAGCATCCGCATCACATAGCCCGGTCGGTGCGGCCCCGGGTCCACGCCCATGATCGGCCAGAAGAACACCAGGCCGACCGCGAGGAAGTGCACCATCATCGCGATGTGACCGGTCTTCGAGCCCATCAGGAAATCGAAGAGCGGGGTGAAGTACAGCCCGTACAGGCTGGCGATGAAGATCGGGATCGTGAAGGCCGGATGCGTGATGATCCTCATGTACCGGCTGTGCAGCAGCTTGAGCAGCAGCTCGCGCGGCCCCGTGCGGCCACGGCCCGCGACCGGCAGCGCACGCAGCGCCAGGGTCACCGGGGCGCCCAGCAGCAGCAGGATGGGCGACAGCATGCTGATCACCATGTGCTGCACCATGTGCACGCTGAACATGACCATGCCGTAGTCGTTGAGCTTGGTGCACATCACCAGGGCGATGCTCAGCACGCCGACGACGAAGAACACGACCCGGCCGACCGGCCAGTCGTCCCCGCGTCTGCGCAGCCGCAGCACCGCGTACCCGTACAGGCCGATGGCGAGAACACAGCCGACGAGGAAGAAGGGGTCCGCGGAGAATTGGAGCCCACGTCCCAGCGTGAACGGCGGCAGATCCATGTTCATGCCGTGCCCGCTGTGATCCATCTGTTCACTCCTGCTGGGGGCGTCCCCGTTTCGTGCCGGTTATCCCGACCAGAGTAGAACTGCCCCCGGCCGCAGCTGCGGCCGGGGGCAGTTCATGGGACGGGGTGTCGCTCAGAGCACGCATTCCGCCTCGGCGTACCGCTCGGCCGGGACGGTCTTCAGCGTCTCCACGGCCTCGCCGAGCGGCACCATCACGATGTCCGTGCCGCGCAGCGCCGTCATCATGCCGAATTCGCCGCGGTGCGCGGCCTCCACCGCGTGCCAGCCGAAGCGGGTGGCGAGCACCCGGTCGTACGCGGTCGGCGTGCCGCCGCGCTGCACATGGCCGAGGATCACCGGGCGGGCCTCCTTGCCGAGGCGCCGCTCCAGCTCGCCGGAGAGCTGCGTGGCCATGCCGGCGAACCGCTCGTGCCCGTAGATGTCCTTGGTGCCCTGCTCGATCTCCATCGACGTGCCCTCGCGGGGCTTGGCGCCCTCCGCGACGACGACGATCGCGAACTTCTTGCCGGCCGAGAAGCGCTTGCCGACCACTTCGGTCAGCTCGTCGATGTCGAACGGGCGCTCCGGCACGACGATGGCGTGCGCACCCGCCGCCATGCCCGAGTGCAGCGCGATCCAGCCGGTGTGGCGGCCCATGACCTCGACGATCAGCACCCGCTGGTGCGATTCGGCGGTCGTCTTCAGCCGGTCGAGCGCCTCGGTCGCGACACCGACGGCGGTGTCGAAGCCGAAGGTCACATCCGTGGAGGCGATGTCGTTGTCGATGGTCTTCGGTACGCCGACGATCGGCAGCCCCGCCTCGGAGAGCAGGTTGGCCGCCTTCAGCGTGCCCTCGCCACCGATCGGGATGATCGCGTCGAGGCCGAGATCGGAGACATGGCCCCTGGCCTGTTCCACGCCGCCTCGCAGATGGGCGGGCTGGACCCGGGAGGAGCCGAGGATCGTGCCGCCCCGGGCGAGGATGCCGCCGACCGCGTCGAGGTCGAGCTTGCGGTAGTCGCACTCCAGCAGGCCCTTCCACCCGTCGTGGAAGCCGATGACCTCGTCGCCGTGGTCGACCACCGCACGGTGCACGACGGAACGGATGACGGCGTTGAGGCCGGGGCAGTCGCCGCCGGAGGTGAGCACACCAATTCGCATTGCCCGGGAAACCTTTGCAACGTGGGCCGACGACCGGACCACGTCGTCCGGTTGGATCCCCGCCACCCTACCGGCGCAGGGTGGCGGGACCGAACCGGGCGTCCGCCTGCTGGACTCCGCTCAGAAGAGCGAAATGCGCCTCATCAGGCGGGCTGCGTGGCCGAGGCGATGCGCTCGGCGCGCAGCGCCTCGTACCAGCGGTCGTCCGTCGGCGGCAGCGCGTTCACATCGAGGGCCAGCTTCAGCAGCAGGTCCGCGATCAGCGGGTTGCGCGCCATCACGGGGCCGTGCATGTACGTACCGAAGACGGTGTCGTTGTACGCGCCCTCGGTGCCGTCACCGGTGCCGTTGCCCCGGCCGAGCTGCACCCTGGCGAACGGCCGGGCCGTCGGGCCGAGATGGGTGACGCCCTGGTGGTTCTCGAAACCGGTCAGCGGCGGCAGACCGAGGTGCGGGTCGATGTCGGCCAGTACGTCACCGACGCACCGGTCCCCCTCGCCACGGGTGGAGATCACGTCGAGCAGCCCGAGGCCGGGCTCGCGCTCGCCGAGGTCGTTGATGAACTCGTGGCCGAGGATCTGGTAGCCGGCACAGACCGAGAAGATGATCGCGCCGTTGGACGCGGCCCGGCTGAGCCCGCCGTCGCGGCGCAGCCGCTCCGCGGCGAGCCGCTGCGGCCGGTCCTCGCCGCCGCCGATCAGATAGATGTCGCCGGACGTCGGGACCGGCTGGTCGCTGCGTACGTCGACGCGCTGCACGTCGAGACCGCGCTGCCGGGCCCGGCGCTCCACCACCAGGGCGTTGCCCTGGTCGCCGTAGGTGCTGAGGAGGTCGGGGTAGACCCAGACCAGACGCAGACCGTTGTTGCTCATGCTTCGTCCTCTCCGGAGGTGGCCGGGGCCGGGGTCAGTTGCCGACACGACGGCGCAGATCCTGGAAGGCGGTGTAGTTGGCGATGACCTCGATACGGCCGGGCGGGGCCTGCTGCACGGCCTCGTCGAGGTTCTCGCAGACCCGGAAGTCGAGACCGGCCACTTCGAGGCGGACGGCCAGGTCCAGCTTGCGGTCGCCGAGCACGAAGATCGGGTGACCGGCGAGCTGGGTGTAGTCCACGTCCCACAGCCAGGAGGTGTCCGTGCCGTCCGCGCCGCGGGCGTTGACGGAGAGGATCACCGGCGTGGGCGGCGGGTCGATCAGGGAGAACGTTTCGAGCCAGCCCGCCGGGTTCTTCGCCAGCAGCAGCCGCAGCTCACGGCCGAGGAAGGACACCACGTCGTAGCGGCCCGCGACGGCCTGCACCTGGTACATCCGCTCCAGCGCGACCTGCGGCGGCACACCGAAGACGGCGGCCACGGCGGCGGAGCTGGTGGCGTTGGCCTTGTTGGCGCGACCGGGCAGCTGGAGGTGGATCGGCCAGGCCGAACCGTGCGGGTCCAGGACGTAGTCGCCGTGCAGGACCCAGCTGGGCGCGGGCCTGCGGAATCCGCACTCGCCGCAGAACCAGTCGTCGCCGGGGCGCTGCATCACACCGCCGCAGGCGGGGCAGGACCAGGCGTCGTCCTTCCACGCCTGTCCCGCCGCGACCCACACCACATTGGGGGAGGAGGAAGCAGCCCAGACGATCAGCGGGTCGTCCGCGTTCGCGATGATCACGGCCTTCGAGCCGGACAGCCCCTCACGCCACTTCTCCGCCAGCATCCGGGTCTCCGCCGCGCGGTCCAGCTGGTCGCGGGAGAGGTTGAGCAGCGCGATCACCTTCGGCGTCGTGTCGCGCGCGACCCCGGCGAGGTACTTCTCGTCGACCTCGATCACGCCGTACTGCGCGTCCGAGCCGCCCGCCAGCGCCGAGGTGATGCCCGCCGGCATGTTGGCGCCGAGCGCGTTCGACACGACCGGGCCCGCGGCCCGCAGTGCCTCGGCGATCAGCCGGGTGGTCGTCGTCTTGCCGTTCGTCGCCGACACGAGGATCACGTCCAGGTGCTGCGCCAGCCGCCCCAGCAGGTCGGGGTCGAGCTTGAGCGCCACCCGGCCGCCGATCACCGATCCGCTGCCGCGCCCGGCGGCTCGTGACACCGCCGCCGCGGCCTTTCCCGCCGTCACGGCCAGCTTGGCCCGCGGCGACAGCGGCTCCGTGTTGCCTGCCATCGTCCTAGATCCTCCTTGCATCGGTCCACGCCCAGCCTATCGATGTCCGGCGCGGCGACCGCACCCTGGCACCGCCGGGAAGGTGGAGGTCACGTGGAACGTACGATTGCGGCCATGCGAAACCGCCCGATCCCCGGCAGTTCCGGACTGATTCGTGCCATGAGCCTGCTCGGTGATCCGGTGCTGCACGGGACCTGTGAACCCGTCACGGACTTCGGTCCCTCCCTCGCCCGTCTCGTCGAGGACATGTACGCCACGATGTACGCGGCCGAGGGCGTCGGCCTCGCGGCCAACCAGATCGGCGTTCCGCTGCGGGTGTTCGTCTACGACTGCCCGGACGACGACGATGTCCGGCACCTCGGGCATCTCGTCAACCCGCGGCTCGTCGAGGCCGACGGCATCACCGTGCGGGGCCCGGAGGGCTGTCTCTCACTGCCCGGCCTCGAAGCGGCCACCCCGCGGTTCGACCGGGCCGTCGTCGAGGGCTTCACCGTCGACGGCGAGCCGGTCCGGATCACCGGCACCGGCTTCTTCGCGCGTTGCCTCCAGCACGAGTGCGACCATCTCGAAGGCGAGGTCTACACGGACCGGTTGACCGGGCTGCGCCGCAGGAGGGCGCTGCGCGCGGCCCGCCGGGCGCCCTGGGCGCGCACCGGCTGACCGCTTCCGCGGTCTCAGAATCCGGGGCCGCCCGGCCGGTCGCCCGCGGCGGAGAGCCTGCCCCACAGCAGATCGGCCAGACTGCTCACCAACTGCTCGCGGGAGCAGGGGCGTTCGCCCAGCCACCAGTCGCCCGCCGCGTGCATCATGCCGACGATGCCATGGCCCCAGATCCGCGCCATGGCCTCGCTGTCCGGGCCCAGGTCCACCCGCTCGGCGATCACCAGGGCCAGCTCCTCGCCGAGCCGGCGCAGCAGCGGCGCCGAGTGCCGTCCGACGTCGAAGCCCTGCTCCGTGGCGGGCGCCGCGTCGTCGGCCGGGTGCATCAGGAAGCGGTAGACCTGCGGCCGGGCCTCGATCGCCGCCAGATAGGTGTCGAGCGTCGACTCGACGCGGCGGCGGCGCTCGGCGGGGGCGTCGAGTGCGGCCCGCAGGGCGATCAGCAGGGCGTCGGTGTGACGCTTGGCAAGGGCGCGATAGAGCCCGCCCTTGTCGCCGAAGTGCCGGTAGAGGATGGGTTTGGTGATGCCGGCCTCGGCCGCGATGGCGTTCATCGACGCCCCTGGCCCGTCTCTGAGCACCACGCGGTCGGCGGCTTCGAGCAGCTCGCGGCGGCGGCTCTCGGCCGCTGTCCGCTGGCGCTCTGCCTGTCGTGTGCTCTCCATGTCGCCTCTCCCCGCCCCTGGCTGTGCAAATGCGTCCTGCCTGCGCAACGTAACACCCTGCCCGGCGCGGCGCGGAGGGGAACCGGGGCGGTTGACAGGGGCTACTTGTCGGTAACAGACTGCGGTTACCGCAAGTAACGAGTGGTTTTTTCACGGCAGTACGTGGAGGGGAACATGGCGGAGTTCACGCTCGAACTCAACGATGACCAGAAGCAGGTCCGTGACTGGCTTCACGGCTTCGCCGCGGATGTGATCCGTCCGGCGGCCTCGGAGTGGGACGAGCGTGAGGAGACGCCCTGGCCCGTCATCCAGGAGGCGGCCAAGGTGGGCATCTACTCCCTCGACTTCTACGCCCAGCAGTTCTTCGACCCGACGGGGCTCGGCATCCCGATGGCGATGGAGGAGCTCTTCTGGGGGGACGCGGGCATCGCCCTGTCCATCGTCGGTACGGGCCTGGCGGCCGTGGGCGTCCTCGCCAACGGCACCGAGGAGCAGATCGGGACCTGGATCCCGCAGATGTACGGCGATGCCGACGACGTGAAGGTCGCGGCCTTCTGCTCCTCCGAGCCGGACGCGGGCTCCGACGTCGCCTCGATGCGCACCCGCGCGGTGTACGACCAGGCCAAGGACGAGTGGGTGCTGAACGGCACCAAGACCTGGGCGACCAACGGAGGCATCGCCAATGTCCATGTCGTCGTCGCCGTGGTCGACCCCGAGCTGGGTTCCAAGGGGCATGCCTCGTTCATCGTCCCGCCGGACACCCCCGGCCTCTCCCAGGGCCAGAAGTTCAAGAAGCACGGCATCCGCGCCTCGCACACCGCCGAGGTGGTCCTGGACGATGTCCGGATTCCCGGTCACTGCCTGCTCGGGGGCAAGGAGAAGCTCGACCAGCGCCTGGCGCGGGCCCGCGAGCGCGCCGCCTCCGGTGGCGAACGGGTGAAGAACGCCGCGATGGCCACCTTCGAGGCGTCCCGCCCCGCGGTCGGCGCGATGGCGGTGGGTACCGCCCGCGCGGCGTACGAGGTGGCGCTGGACTACGCGAAGACCCGCACCCAGTTCGGCCGTCCGATCATCGACAACCAGGGCATCGCCTTCCAGCTCGCCGACATGCGTACCCGGATCGACGCGGCCCGGCTGCTGGTCTGGCGCGCCTCGTGGATGGCGACCACCGGCAAGCCGTTCACCTCGGCCGAGGGCTCCATGTCCAAGCTCTACGCGAGCGAGACGGCGAAGAAGGTCACCGCCCAGGCCGTCCAGATCCTCGGCGGCAACGGCTTCACCCGTGAGTACCCGGTGGAGCGGATGCACCGGGACGCGGCGATCTACACGATCTTCGAAGGCACCAGCGAGATCCAGCGCCTGGTCATCGCCCGCACCCTCTCGGGCATGCCGATCCGCTGAGACCGTCCCGCCGGGGCTGTCCCCGGTCGCCGGACAGGCCAGGAATCCGGCCCGTCCGGCGAACGGGGACGCGGTGCGTCAGGCCGGCAGGAGGGACTCGATGGCCGTGACGAGCTCGGGCGACTCCGGCTCGACGCGCGGGCGCAGCCGCGCGACCGGCTCGCCGGCCGGGGAGATCAGGAACTTCTCGAAGTTCCACTGGACGTCGCCGGCCTCGCCGTCCGCGTCCGCCAGCCGGGTCAGCTCGGCGTAGAGCGGGTGGCGCCCTTCGCCGTTCACCTCGGTCTTCTCCAGCAGCGGGAAGCTGACGCCGTACGTCGTCGAGCAGAAGGTCTGGATGTCCTCCGGGCTCCCCGGCTCCTGGCCGGCGAACTGGTTGCACGGCACACCGAGTACGGTGAAGCCGCGGTCCGCGTACTCGTTCTGGAGCTTCACCAGGCCCGCGTACTGCGGGGTGAGCCCGCACTGGGACGCGACGTTCACCAACAGGACCACCTTGCCGCTGTAGTCGGCCAGTGAGGTGGGCTCGCCGGTGAGGGTGCGCAGCGGGATGTCGTGCAGCGTCATGAGGGTCTCCTCGTAGATGTGACTTCCGCAGCCATTGTCACGCCCCGGACCGGTCCGTACGAAGCCGGTCGTCGGCCGCCCGGAGCCCGTGCACGCCGCCGACCTGCGGGACTCCCGCCACCGCGTCGAACGCGGCATGACCCCGATGAGCGACCCGCGTACGGTTCGCGCCGGGTCCCGAACTCCAGTGCCCCGCCCAGGAGATCGTCACCCGGCGCTCGCGTCGTCAACGGGAGGGCACAGGGTGCGCGGAACCGATCGCCTTGTAGTAGAGCGTCGTCGGCCTCAGGGCTCCGGCCGGGTCCCCGGCGTAGTCCGGGATCGAACCGCACTCCGTCCAGCCGGCCGAGCGGTAGAGCCGCTCGGCCGGGCTTCCGCTCTCGGTGTCCAGGACCAGCAGTGTGACGCCGGTTCCGGCGGCCGAGCGCTCGACGGCGTCGAGCAGCGACCGGCCGACGCCCCGGCCGCGGGCCGACGGACGCACCATCAGCTTCGCCACCTCCGCACGGTGGCGGGCGTTGGGCAGCCGGGCCGGGACCAGGCCGATGGTTCCCGCGACCCGCTCCGCGTCACGGGCGATCCAGACCTGAAGGAGGCCGGCCTCGACGGCCCCGGCCCTCTCCCGCCACCAGGCGGCGGCCGTGTCGCGGTCCAGCGGCGCGAGGAAGCCCACCGACGACCCGCCGTTCACGGTGTCCACCAGGAGAGCCGCCAACTCATCGGCGTAGGTGATCAGTTCGGGGCCGCCCACGGGGACGATCTCGGTCATGTACGGAGTCCTTTCGCAGCCTTCACGGCCTTCGCGGTCTGCCCGGCCGTCATGGCAGAACGATCATCAGGGCATAGCGGACCTGCTCCGGTCCCGGGCAGTGGAAGCGCGAGGGGCCTCGGAGCCGGAACCGGAGACAGTCGCCGCTGCGCACCGTGTGCACCGTGCCGTCCACGGTGATCTCGACCGTCCCCTCCAGGACCCAGACGTGCTGCTCCACACCGGACACCGGTGCGTTCTCGTACGCGATGGCGGCCCCCGCGTCGAGGACGCCCTCGACGATCTCCGCGCGCAGGCCGGTGTGCGGTGGCGACACCGAGCGGCGTACGAACCCCGACGCCTCGTCCCGCCAGACCGGTTGCCGTGCGGCCGGGACGAGTTGCGGAGGATCCGCCTCCACCTCCAGCAGCAGCCGGGACATCGTCCGTCCGTGGACCGTGCACAACGTGCCCAGCAGGGCGGCGGTCGGGCTCAACTCGCCGCGCTCCAGCCGGGACAGCGTGGAGCGGCTCACTCCGCTGCGCCGCGAGAGCTCGTCCAGGGACCAGCCGCGTTCGGCGCGCAGTTCGCCCAGCCGTGCGGCGAGCCGGGCATCGACGGATCCGGGCCCCGGCTCTTCGATTTCTCTCATCATGGAGATGATATCCCTGTCCGGAGATGGGTCGTGTCAGGGTGTCGCTCCGGAAACGGTCGTTCTGCCGACCGGGCGCCGCCGTGTCACCCTTGTTCGGGGAGGCTCCGGTGGCCACTCGGTCCACCGGGTTGCTCGTCCACCCCAGGAGGCCGCAATGGCAAGTACCGTCAACGGGCCGGGCGCGGCGCCCCACGCCGCCCAGACCTCGAACCACCCCTTCCGGATCGGCTGGACCGCCTTCGCGGGGGTCCTGATGATCTTCGGTGGAGCGATGGCGATCTTCGAGGGAATCGCGGCCATCGCCAAGAGCAACGTGTTCGTCGCCACGCGTGACTACGTGTTCCGCTTCAACCTCACCGGCTGGGGCTGGATCCATCTCGCTCTCGGCATCGTCATCGTGCTCGCCGGTTGCGCGCTGTTCACCGGGGCCGCCTGGGCGCGTGTGGTGGGCATCGTGCTCGCGGGCCTGGGCGCAGTCGCCAACTTCCTCTGGCTGCCCTACTTCCCGCTCTGGTCCCTCGTGCTCATCGCCATCAACGTCTTCATCATCTGGGCGCTGTGCGCGAATCCGCAGGAGGAGGGGAAGAGCGCCTGAGGCCGTGGCTGCGGCGCCATCCGGACGTCGCCGTCACGCCCCGCGCCCGCGCCGATACCCACGGTGCGGGCGGGTGATCACGGAGGGCCGGGCGGACAGGGGACCGAGGACGATCCCTCCGAAAGGACCCGTCCGGGATTGGACGCTCATGGACCGATACCCGCCCATAGCCGAACACGGGCTGGTGGGGGACCTGCAGACCGCCGCGCTGGTCTCCTCACAGGGGGTCGTCGACTGGTTCGCCGCCCCGCGCTTCGATTCCCCCAGCATCTTCGCCGCACTGCTCGACCACGACGGCGGCGGCTTCTTCCGGCTGGCGCCCGACGACCCCGAGATCACCTGCCGGCAGCTCTATTACCCGGACACCGCGGTCCTGGTCACCCGCTTCATGTCCCCGGACGGCGTCGGAGAGGTGCTCGACTGGATGCCGCCCGGACGCACCGGGACCCCCACCGACCGGCACACCCTGGTACGGGCCGTGCGCGCGGTACGCGGGACCGTACGGTTCGCCATGGAGTGCCGGCCCCGGTTCGACTACGGCCGGGCCACCCACACGCTCGAACCGGTCCCCGGGGGAGCCGTGTTCCGGGCGCCGGGGATCGCGGCCCACCTCCGGGCCGCGTTCCCCGTGGCACGCGACGGCCGGGACGCCGTGGGCGAAGTGGTCCTGGGCGTCGGCGAGTCGAGCGTCGCGGTCCTCACCGTCTGTGCGGCGGACGGTCCCGCGCCACCCGGGCCGACCGTCGGCGCCTTCACGGAACAGCTCTGGGAGACCGTCGACTTCTGGCAGCGGTGGGTGCGCGGCTCCCGCTACCGGGGCCGCTGGTCCGACATGGTCAACCGTTCCGCCATCACCCTCAGACTGCTCACCTACGCCCCCTCCGGGGCCCCCGTCGCGGCGGTGACCATGGGCCTGCCCGAGCAGATCGGGGGCGAACGCAACTGGGACTACCGCTACACCTGGGTCAGGGACGGCGCGCTGTCGGTCCGGGCCCTGCTCGACCTCGGGTTCGTGGACGAGGCGATCGCCTTCACCCACTGGCTCGGCGACCGGCTACGGGAGGACACCGGCGAGGAACCCCTCCGGATCATGTACCGCGTCGACGGGGAACCCCTGCTGAGGGAGGAGATCCTGACCCACTTCGAGGGCTACCGGGGCTCGTACCCGGTACGGCTCGGCAACGCGGCAGCCGACCAGTTGCAGCTCGACATCTACGGCGAGGCCCTCTACGCCCTGTCCGAGGGCCGTGAGGTGGGCATCCAGGCGGGCTACCGGGGCTGGCAGGTCGTGGCCCGGACGCTCGACTGGCTCGTGGACTCCTGGGACCGGCCCGACGAGGGCATCTGGGAGACCCGCGGCGGACGGCAGGACTTCACCTACAGCCGGGTGATGTGCTGGGCGGCGTTCGACCGCGGTCTGCGCCTGGCGTCCGAGCTGAGCCGGCCCGCCGACACCGCCCGGTGGACCCGGGCCAGGGACGCGGTTCTCGAACAGGTCATGGAACGGGGCTGGAGCGAGTCCGAGCAGGCCTTCGTCCAGTACTACGGCGGCGGAGTGCTCGACGCCTCACTGCTGCTGATGCCCAGGGTGGGGTTCCTCGCCCCGAAGGACCCGGGCTGGCTCGCCACACTCGACGCCATGGACCGCACACTCGTCTCCGACAGCCTCGTCTACCGCTACGACCCGGCGGCATCCCCGGACGGACTGCGGGGCTCCGAGGGCACGTTCAGTCTCTGTACGTTCCTCTACGTGGACGCCCTGGCCCGCGCGGGCCGGCTGCGCAAGGCCCGCTACACCTTCGAGAAGATGCTCACCTACGCCAACCATGTCGGTCTGTTCGCCGAGGAGATCGGCCCCTGCGGCGAGCAACTCGGCAATTTCCCGCAGGCGTTCACCCACCTCTCGCTCATCACGGCGGCCCGCACCCTGGACGAGGCGCTGGACGCGGCGCACGCCAGGGAACGCGGCTGACCGTGCTCAGGGCGAAGGCGGCCGCGACGGGGGACCGAGAAGGACGGCGGTGTCGCCCGGCCGGGCATCCGGGGTGTGCGCGTGGGTGACCGGGGCGAGCCGCCCGTCGGAGCGTACGACGAACAGCACGTCGTGCCCGGCCGGGACGGCTCCGTCGGCCCGCCGCGTCAGCACCCGGGCCCCGGCCTCGTACCGGCGGGCCAGCTCCGGCCCGGTCAGACCGGTACGGAAGAGGGGCTCGCCCCCGGTGTACGGCGCCACCACGCCCTGGCTGTCGGCGCCCGGCGCGAGCCGGTGGACCGGGCCCTCGACACTCTCCCGCAGCGTCATGGCGGCCAGTGCGTTGAAGTCGTCCTCCTCGGTGAGCAGCAGCACACCGGTGATGCCCTCCAGCTCGGCCCCGGCACCGGAGGCCGCCGCGAGCAGCTCGCCCGGCGCCAGCGCCAGCCCGGCCTCCTCGATCCGGGCCCGCTGGCACTCGGCACCCGCCCACATCAGCACGTCCAGCCCCGCCGAGTTCAGCGCGCGCCCCAGATCGACCGCCCAGGGCGAACCGCCCACCAGCAGCGGCCGGGACCGGGACGGGCGCAGCACCCCGAGCCGCCGGGCGACCGGAAACGCCGTCAGGCCGTACAGCGTGACGGTGGCGACGATCACCACGAAGGTCGCGGGCAGAATCCGTTCGGCGCCGTCGACGCCCCGCGCCACCAGAGTCGCCGAGAACGTGGAGGCGGTCGCCGCGGCGACGATGCCGCGCGGGGCCATCCATCCGATGAACCACCGCTCGCCGCCGCGCACATCGGTCCCGGCCGTCGACACCAGCGCCACGAGCGGGCGCACCACGAGGACCAGCAGAGCGACCAGCGCCAGCGAGGGCAGCACCACGTGCCGCAGCGAGGCCGGGGTGACCGTGGCCGAGATGGAGATGAACAGCAACCCGATGATCAGGGAGACCAATGTGTCCAGGAACGGCCGGCGGGCCGGAACGTCCAGGCCCGGCAGATTCGCCATGGCCATTCCCATCACGACCGCGGAGATGAGCCCGGTGTCCTCGCGGAGCGCGTCGCAGGCGGCCGCGATCCCGATCACCGCGGCGATCTGCGCGGAAGTGGCCAGCTCCTCGCTCAGCCGGGCACGGCGCAGCAGCAGCCACAGCACACCCGCCCCGACCACGCCGCCCACCGCACCCACCGCGGCGCTGGCCGAGAACTGCTCCACCTGGCTCCCGAACCCCTTGAGCTCACCGGCGACGACGGCATGGAAGACCAGCGCCCCCAGGATGCCGCCGACCGGGTCGATCAGGGAGCCCTCCCAGATCAGGACGCGTTGCAGCCGCTCGCAGGGCCGTACGAAATTGAGCAGCGGCCCGACGACCGTCGGCCCGGACACGACGAGGATCGCGCCCAGCATCACCGCCGCGCCCTTGGACATGCTCAGCACCGGCACGGCGAACAGGGCGGCGGACAGCCAGGTGATGAGCGCCCCCAGCCAGATCAGCCTGACCACGATGCGACGCGTATGGCCCCGCAGCCGCCCGATCTCCAGACCGAGCCCGGCCTCGTAGAGAATCACCGCGACCGCGAGGGAGACCAGCGGGGAGAACGCCTCGCCCAGCAGCTTCACGGGGTCGACGTCGTCCGTCAGCGCCCCGGCGATGAAGCCGACCGGCAGCAGGATCAGCAGCGCGGGCACCCGCAGCCGGCTCGCCACCAGCTGGGAGCCGACCGCCAGAACCACGATGAGTCCCACGCCCACCATCACTTCATCGGCCGTCATCTCCGTGCCTCCTCGGACGCCGTGCTGCCCGGCAACCATCGGCGGCGGTGGCGGGGAGGCGGGGCGCGGCTCGCGCCACTGGGCCGTCGGAGTGACTCCCCGTCCCTCCGACGGCCCAACGGGTCGGCGTGCCCCGTGTCCCCGACCGAGATGCGCACCGGGCCGCCCACTGCTCCAATGACGGAGGCACAGGCCCCGGCCGGACGTGGGGCAGTCGAGATTCTGAGGAGCCGGTGTGAGCAGCGAGACCGACGAGACGGGGCCGATCGACTACCTGGTGATCGAGTTCCCGGGAAGCCGGATGACGGGCGAGGGGATGCCCCTGCTGGTCGATCTGGTCGACCGGGGAATCATCCGGATCCTGGACCTGGTCTTCGTCAGGAAGAACCAGGACGGAACGGTGGACGGCGTGGAACTCTCCGAGCTGACCGCGAACGGCCAGGAAGACCTCGCCGTCTTCGAAGGGGTGTCCTCCGGCCTGCTCGGCCGGGACGACATCGACGAGGTGAGCGCGGTCCTCGAACCCGGCAGCGCCGCCGGGATCGTCATCTACGAGAACGTGTGGGCCGGACCGCTCGCGGCCGCCCTGCGTCGCTCCGGGGGACGCCTCGTCGCCAACGGACGCATCCCGGTCCAGGACATCCTGGCGTCGCTCGACGCGGCCGAGGCCGGGTCCAGAGCCTGAGCCGCCGCCCAGGGACCGGCCGTACCGCGCAGCGGACCGCGGGCCGTCCCCGCAGAGCCAGTCAAAGGAGATGCACCATGCCAGGCCTTCTTCGTGGCGTCGCCCGTACAGCGGTGATCGCCGGAACCGCCACCTCGGTCTCCAACCGGGTCTCCCGGCGGCAGGCGGGCCGCTGGGCGCGCCAGGACGCCGAGCAGGCGCAGGCACAGCAGGCCGCCGCGGCGCCCCCGCCCCCCGTGCCCACCTCCCTCGCGCCGGAGGACGAGATGAGCAACAAGATCGCCCAGCTCAAGGAGCTCGGCGACCTCAAGAGCCAGGGAGTGCTGAGCGAGAGCGAGTTCGAGGCCCAGAAGGCCAGGATCCTCGCCCCCTGACCGGCCCGGCCCCGCGTACCCGGTCTCAGGTGCGCCTGTCGTCCCAGGGCGTACCCAGCCAGCCGTCGAAGGTGGGGATCAGCGCACTCAGCGCGGCCGCGAGCCGCCGGTCGATCCACGGCGCGTGGACATGGATCTCGTCGTCGTCCGAGAAGAACTCCAGCGGCACCTCCCGGCCGGCCCGCCAGATGATGCGGCGCGGACCGCGCGCCACATCGCCCCCGCCGTTCAGGAGGCTGCCCACGCCGATCGCGACCTGGACCGGGAACAGCAGCCACCACACGTACCACCAGAAGATCCGGCCCTTGAGTCCGACCGCCTCCGGGCAGCCGGCCTGGGCCACCGTCCAGCGGGTCCGCAGCCCCGTGCCGGAGAGGGCCTTCTCCCGGACGAGCGTGCCGACGAGCTCGCCCCGCGCGCCCAGCACCCGGTACGTGGCGACGCCGTCGGCCGCGGACGCGGTGACCAGGGTGGCCAGCCGGGCCCGGCGTTCGGGGTCGGCCCACAGCACGAGGGAGCGCGCCCCCGACTTGCGGGCGGCGAGATACGCGGATATCCCGCCCTCCGGCAGTTCGCGTTCCACATGGGCGACCACCCGGGACTCGCCGCCGGGCGCGTCGGTGAACTCGACGACGTGGCCGACGGGCGAAACCTCCACCCCGACTCGCTTCAGGGCCAGCACGCTGCTCACCAGTGAACTCCTCCGTAGTGTGCTGCTCGGACGTCGCAGAGCAGACGGGCGTCCTGAGAAGATCGATCCGTGGAATCCGCCGATCCCTTCCCCGATCCCTTCCCCGAGCCCTTCCCGGGCACCGGCACCGAGCCCTCGCCCGAGGACGACCCGGCCGGCCGTCCCGCCCGGCGAAAGGTGGTGCGCTGCCGCATGTGCGGCCGCCCGCTCACCGGAACGGAGTCACGCCGCACCGGCCTCGGCCCCGCCTGCGACGCCAAACTCCACCCCGCGCCGCCGGACATCCGCACCCGCCGCCACGAGGTCGAGCAGGACCCGCTGCCCGGCGTCTGACCCGGGGCAGCGGGCTATGCGCCGAGACGGCGGAACAGCCCCTCCTGCACCACGGACACCAGCAGATTGCCGCCCCGGTCGTAGATCCGGCCACGAGCCAGTCCCCGCCCGCCGGTGGCGACCGGCGACTCCTGGTCGTACAGGAACCACTCGTCGGCCCGGAACGGCCGGTGGAACCACATCGCGTGGTCCAGCGACGCCATGTCGAAGCCGCGCGGCCCCCACAGCGGCTCCACCGGGATACGGACCGCGTCGAGCAGCGTCATGTCACTGGCGTACGTCAGCGCGCAGGTGTGCACCAGGGGGTCGTCGCCCAGCGGGCCGACCGCCCGCATCCACACCGCGCTGCGCGGGTCGGCGTCCTCGACCTCCTCCTTCGTCCAGCGCAGCCGGTCGACGTACCTGATGTCGAAGGGCTGCCGGCGAGCCATCCGCTCCAGAGCGTCCGGCAGCACGCCCAGGTGCTCACGGACCTCCTCGGCGACGGTCGGCAACTCCTCGGGATCCGGGACCTCGCGGGCCGGCGGCAGCTGGTGCTCGAAACCCGCCTCCTCCGGCCGGTGGAAGGACGCCGTCAGATTGAAGATCGTCCGGCCCTGCTGGACGGCCGTGACCCGGCGGGTGGTGAACGACCGGCCGTCCCGGACGCGCTCCACCTCGTAGACGATCGGCACACCCGGACGACCCGGCCGCAGGAAGTACGCGTGCAGCGAGTGGACCGGCCGGTCCCCGTCGGTGGTCCGGCCGGCCGCCACCAGCGCCTGCCCGGCGACCTGCCCGCCGAAGACCCGTTGCAGGGACTCCTGGGGACTGCGCCCACGGAATATGTTGACCTCGATCCGCTCCAGGTCGAGCAGATCGACCAGGCGCTCGGCGGGGTTCGTCATGCGGTTCGTCTCCACTCTCGCAGCGGCGCCGCGCCCGCGGCGTACGTCCTCACAGCTGACCGACGGAGGTCACGCGGACCACGGCCCGGCCCTCCTCGTCGGAGGCGGCCAGATCGATCTCCGCGCTGATGCCCCAGTCGTGGTCGCCGTTCGGATCGGCGAAGGTCTGCCGGACCCGCCACAGACCGTGCGCCCCGTCCTCGTCGATCTTCAGCAGCTTCGGGCCGCGGGCGTCCGGACCGGTGCCCAGGTCGTCGTACTCGTCCCAGTAGGCGTCCATCGCCTCGCCCCACGCGTCCTCGTCCCAGCCCGCGCCGCCGTCCAGCTCACCGAGCTCACCGACCTTGTCCAGCGCGGCCAGCTCCACCCGGCGGAACATCGCGTTGCGCACCAGCACCCGGAAGGCACGGGCGTTGGCCGTGACGGGCTTCACCTCGTCGGCCCGCTCCTGCGCCTGCTCGGCGGTCTCCACCTCCGGGTTGGCCAACTGCTCCCACTCGTCCAGCAGACTGGAGTCCACCTGGCGGACCATCTCACCCAGCCAGGCGATCAGATCCTCCAGGTCCTCGGACTTGAGGTCGTCCGGGATGGTGTGCTCCAGCGCCTTGTACGCACTGGCGAGATAGCGCAGCACGATGCCCTCGGTACGGGCCAGCTCGTAGTTGGAGGTGAACTCCGTGAACGTCATGGCGCGTTCGTACATGTCACGGATCACGGACTTCGGCGAGACCGGATGGTCGCCCACCCACGGGTGGCTCCTGCGGTACACGTCGTACGCGTGCCACAGCAGCTCGCTCAGCGGCTTCGGGTACGTGACCTCCTGGAGCAGCTCCATCCGCTCCTCGTACTCGACGCCGTCCGCCTTCATCTGCCCGACCGCCTCGCCGCGCGCCTTGTTCTGCTGCGCGGCGAGGATCTGCCGGGGGTCGTCGAGCGTCGACTCGACGACGGAGACCATGTCCAGCGCGTACGAGGGGGAGTCCGGGTCCAGCAGGTCGAACGCGGCCAGCGCGAAGGTGGACAGCGGCTGGTTGAGCGCGAAGTCCTGCTGGAGATCGACGGTGAGCCGGACGATCCGGCCCTCCGCGTCCGGCTTGTCGAGCTGCTCCACGACACCGCCGTCCAGCAGCGAACGGTAGATCGCGATGGCCCGGCGGATGTGCCGCAACTGCGCCCGGCGCGGCTCGTGGTTGTCCTCCAGCAGGCGCCGCATCGCCTCGAAGGCGTTGCCGGGACGCGCGATCACGGACAGCAGCATGGTGTGCGTGACCCGGAAACGGGAGGTCAGGGGCTCGGGGTCGGACTGGATCAGCTTGTCGAAGGTGGTCTCCGACCAGGCGACGAAGCCCTCGGGGGCCTTCTTGCGGACCACCTTGCGCTTCTTCTTCGGGTCGTCGCCCGCCTTCTTGACGGCCTTCTCGTTCTCGATGACGTGCTCGGGCGCCTGCGCCACGACGAAGCCCGCCGTGTCGAAGCCGGCCCGGCCCGCACGGCCGGCGATCTGGTGGAACTCCCGGGCGCGCAGCGTACGGACGCGGGTGCCGTCGTACTTGGTGAGCGCGGTGAACAGCACGGTGCGGATGGGCACGTTGACGCCGACGCCGAGGGTGTCCGTGCCGCAGATCACCTTCAGCAGTCCGGCCTGGGCGAGCTTCTCCACCAGGCGCCGGTACTTCGGCAGCATGCCCGCGTGATGCACCCCGATACCGTGCCGCACATAACGGGAGAGGTTCTGGCCGAACTTGGTGGTGAAGCGGAAGTTGCCGATCAGATCGGCGATCTTCTCCTTCTCCTCCTTGGTGCACATGTTGATGCTCATCAGCGACTGCGCCCGCTCGACGGCCGCGGCCTGCGTGAAGTGCACGATGTAGACCGGCGACTGCCTGGTGTCCAGGAGTTCGGTGAGGGTCTCGGTGATCGGGGTCAGCCGGTACTCGTAGCTGAGCGGGACCGGCCGGGTCGCGGAGCGCACCACGGAGGTGGGGCGGCCGGTGCGGCGGGTCAGGTCCTCCTCGAACATCCGGACGTCACCGAGTGTGGCCGACATCAGGATGAACTGCGCCTGCGGCAGCTCCAGCAGCGGGATCTGCCACGCCCAGCCGCGGTCCGGCTCGGCGTAGAAGTGGAACTCGTCCATCACGACCTGGCCGATGTCGGCGTACTTGCCGTCACGCAGCGCGATGGACGCCAGCACCTCGGCCGTGCAGCAGATCACCGGGGCGTCGGCGTTGACCGAGGCGTCGCCGGTGAGCATGCCGACGTTCTCCGTACCGAACAGCTTGCACAGGTCGAAGAACTTCTCCGAGACCAGTGCCTTGATCGGCGCGGTGTAGAAGGTGACCTTGTCCTGGGCCAGCGCGGTGAAGTGCGCACCCGCCGCGACCAGGCTCTTTCCGGAGCCGGTCGGAGTGGAAAGGATCACATTCGCGCCGGAGACCACCTCGATCAGCGCCTCCTCCTGGGCCGGATAGAGGGTGATGCCCCGCGTCTCGGTCCATGACGAGAAGGCCTCGAAGAGGGCGTCGGGGTCGTCGGTCGGGGGCAGCTGATCGATAAGGGTCACGCCCCCATCTTGCCTGCCTTCCGCCCGGATGAGGGAACCGGACGACCGTATGAAGATCATGGGCGATACGCTTCCCACTCAACTCGGCCGTGCCGTAACGGCAATGGCAGCGATACGACTCTGGGGGCGGGAAGAACCATGATGGGACCGGCACACTCTCTGTCAGGGGCGGCGGCCTGGCTGGGGGTGGGCGCGGCGGCGGCGGCCGCCGGCCACGCGATGCCATGGCCCGTCCTCGTCGTCGGCGCGCTGATCACCGCCGGAGCCGCGCTGGCCCCGGACCTCGACCACAAGTCCGCGACCATCTCGCGCGCCTTCGGGCCGGTGTCCCGGGGGCTCTGCGAGATCGTCGACAAGCTCTCGCACGCCGTCTACAAGGCGACCAGGATGCGTGGCGACTCGACCCGCAACGGCGGCCACCGGACCCTGACCCACACCTGGCTCTGGGCGGTCCTGATCGGCGCCGGGGCCTCCGCCGCGGCGATCACCGGCGGCCGGTGGGCGGTCCTGGCGATCCTCTTCGTCCATCTGGTGCTCGCCGTCGAAGGGCTCCTGTGGCGGGCCGCCCGGATGTCCAGCGACGTCCTGGTCTGGCTGCTCGGCGCGACCAGCGCCTGGATACTGGCAGGCGTCCTGGACAAACCGGGCAACGGCTCGGACTGGCTGTTCACCGCCCCCGGCCAGGAGTACCTCTGGCTCGGGCTGCCGATCGTGCTCGGCGCGCTCGTCCACGACATCGGTGACGCGCTGACCGTCTCCGGCTGCCCGATCCTGTGGCCCATCCCGATCGGCCGCAAGCGCTGGTACCCGGTCGGCCCGCCGAAGGCCATGCGGTTCCGGGCCGGGAGCTGGGTGGAGCTGAAGGTGCTGATGCCGGTGTTCATGGTGCTCGGGGGAGTGGGCGGAGCGGCCGCGCTGAACTTCATCTGACGGCGCGGGCGGCGCTCCGCCGCCGGGTCACCGATGCCGTCGCTCGGACGGTCGAACCGGACCGCGAACGCCGAGAACGCGGAGTGGATGTCGAGGCGTCGACAGAACCCGGCGCGACCGACGCATCTCCCGCCGTCGTCGGCGGCCATGGGTTCGTGCGCCGATCGTCGCGGGGCGATACCCCGGGACTGTCCGGCGTTTTCCCTTCGCCGTCCCTTTCCCGAAGCCGCCCGGGCGCGCCCGGACGGCTTCGGGGCGGTGCGCTCAGCCGTGCCAGGACCGCCACAGCGCCGCATACGCGCCGTCCGCCGCCACCAGCTCGTCATGACCGCCCAGTTCGCTGATCCGGCCGCCCTCGACCACCGCGATCACATCCGCGTCGTGCGCGGTGTGGAGCCGGTGTGCGATCGCCACGACCGTACGGCCGTCCAGCACCCGGGCCAGGGAGCGCTCCAGGTGTCTGGCGGCCCGCGGGTCCAGCAGCGAGGTCGCCTCGTCCAGCACCAGGGTGTGCGGATCGGCCAGGACCAGCCGGGCCAGGGCGATCTGCTGGGCCTGGGCCGGGGTCAGCGCCAGACCGCCGGAGCCGACCTCGGTGTCCAGCCCCTCCTCCAGGTTCTTCGCCCAGCCGTCCGCGTCGACGGCCGCCAGCGACGCCCACAGCTCGGCGTCCCCGGCGCCCGTACGGGCCAGCAGGAGGTTGTCCCGCAGCGAGCCGACGAACACATGGTGCTCCTGGTTGACCAGCGCCACATGCGTACGTACGTCCTCCGCCCTCATCCGTGACAACTCGGCTCCGCCCAGCGTCACTTCGCCCGTGCGCGGGGCGTAGATCCCGGCCAGCAGCCGTCCCAGTGTGGACTTGCCGGCGCCGGACGGGCCGACCAGCGCGAGGCGCGTACCGGGTGCGACGTCCAGCGACACCCGGTGCAGTACGTCGAGGCCGGCGCGGTACCCGAAGCGCACCTCGTCGGCCCGGACGTCCCGGCCGTCCGGGACGACCTCCGCGTCGCCCGCGTCCGGTTCGATGTCCCGTACGCCGACCAGCCGGGCCAGCGACACCTGCGCCACCTGCAGCTCGTCGTACCAGCGCAGGATCAGACCGATCGGGTCGACCATCATCTGTGCCAGCAGCGCGCCCGTCGTCAGCTGTCCCACGGTCAGCCATCCCTCGATGACGAACCAGCCGCCGAGCATCAGCACCGCGCCCAGAATCGTCACATAGGTGGCGTTGATGACCGGGAAGAGCACGGAGCGCAGAAAGAGCGTGTAGCGCTCCCAAGCGGTCCACTGAGCGATGCGCCGGTCCGACAGCGCCACCCGGCGCGCACCGAGGCGGTGCGCCTCCACGGTCCGTCCGGCGTCCACGGTCTCCGCGAGCATCGCGGCGACCGCGGCGTATCCCGCGGCCTCCGAACGGTACGCGGACGGCGCCCGCCTGAAGTACCAGCGGCAGCCGACGATCAGCACCGGCAGCGCGATCAGTACCGAGAGCGCCAGCGGCGGAGCCGTCACGGTGAGAGCGGCGAGCAGCAGCCCCGCCCACACCACGCCGATCGCCAGCTGCGGCACGGCCTCGCGCATCGCGTTGGCCAGCCGGTCGATGTCCGTGGTGATCCTGGAGAGCAGATCTCCGGTACCGGCCCGCTCCAGCACCCCCGGCGGCAGCCCGACCGACCGCACGAGGAAGTCCTCGCGCAGATCGGCCAGCATCTCCTCGCCGAGCATCGCGCTGCGCAGGCGCATCAGCCGGGTGAACACGGTCTGCACGACCAGCGCGAGCGCGAACACCCCGGCGGTGCGCTCCAGATGGAGGTCCCGCACACCGTCGGAGAGGTCCTCCACCAGCCCGCCGAGCAGATACGGGCCGGTGATCGACGCGATCACCGCGACGGCGTTGAACACGACGAGCACGGCGAACCGTCCGCGATGGCGCCGCAGCAGCTCCCGTACGTAGCTCCGTACGGTGGTGGGGGTGCCGACCGGCAGGGTCGTCGCCGACTCCGGCGCGGCCGGGTCGTACGCCGGTACTGCGACGCCGATCATGCCCGTTCCTCGACTTCCTCGATCGTTGCGGTCGTGCCCCGGGATGCCAGGGCCGCGATCTCCTCGTCCGTCTCACGTGTCACGACGGCCCGATAGCGGGGCTCCGCGCGCAGCAGGTCGCGGTGGTCCCCGACCGCGACGACGGTGCCCCGGTGCACCAGCACCACCCGGTCCGCGAGGTCGAGCAGCAGTGGTGAGGAGGCGAACGCCACGGTGGTGCGGCCCTGGCGCAGTGCCTTGATCCCGGCGGCGACCCGGGCCTCCGTGTGCGAGTCGACGGCGGAGGTCGGCTCGTCGAGCACCAGCGCCTCCGGGTCGGTCACCAGGGAGCGGGCCAGCGCGAGCCGCTGGCGCTGGCCGCCCGAGAGCGAGCGGCCGCGCTCGGTGATCCGGGTGGTCATCGGGTCGCCGTCCGTGGCGAGCGAGGCCTGTGCCAAGGAGGCCAGCACATCGCCGCACTGCGCGGCCGTCAGCGCCTCCTCGGCGGTCACCCGGCCGGACGACGGAACGTCCAGCAGCTCGCCGAGCGTGCCGGAGAGCAGAACCGGGTCCTTGTCCTGCACCAGTACGGCGGCCCGGGCGGAGTCCAGCGGGAGCTCGTCCAGCGGTACGCCGCCGAGGAGCACGGACGGGACCCCGCGCCCCGCGGCGTCCTCGTCCGGGCCGGCGTCCGCCTGCGCGTGCCCGCCGAGCCGCTCGGCCAGCCGGCCCGCCTCGTCCGGATCCCCGCAGACCACCGCGGTGAACAGGCCGGCCGGAGCCATCAGACCGGTGACCGGGTCGTACAGATCGCCGGTCGGCGAGCCATCGAGGGTCGACGGGCGGGCCGTGCGGCGCAACGACAGCACCCGGACCGCGCGCTGGGCGGACGGCCGGGAGAAGGAGTACGCCATCGCGATCTCCTCGAAGTGGCGCAGCGGGAACAGCAGCAGCGTCGCCGCGCTGTACACCGTGACCAGCTGGCCGACGCCGATCCGGCCGTCCCGTGCCAGCGTTGCCCCGTACACGACCAGCGCGATGAGCAGCAAGCCCGGCAGCAGTACCTGGACCGCCGAGATCAGCGACCACATCCGCGCGCTGTGCACCGCCGCCTCGCGGACCTCCTGGGAGGCGCGCCGATAACGGCCGAGGAACAGCTCCTCGCCGCCGATCCCGCGCAGCACCCGCAGCCCGGCCACGGTGTCCGAGGCAAGTTCCGTGGCCTTGCCGGCCTTCTCGCGCTGGAGGTCCGCGCGCCGGGTGGCCCGGGGGAGCAGCGGCAGCACGGCGAGGGCCAGCAACGGCACGGCGACCGTCACCAGGATGCCCAGCGACGGCAGGTAGAGGAGAAGCCCCGCACAGATCAGAACCAGGGCGGCGGCGGCCGCGGCGAAGCGCGAGAGAGCCTCGACGAACCATCCGATCTTCTCGACGTCACCGGTGGAGACCGCGACCACTTCGCCCGCCGCGACCCGACGGGTCAGCGCCGAGCCGAGCTCCGCGGTCTTACGGGCCAGCAGCTGCTGGACCCGGGCGGCAGCGGTGATCCAGTTGGTGATGGCCGTCCGGTGAAGCATGGTGTCGCCGAGCGCGATCAGCACGCCCAGCACCGCGATCAGCCCGCCCGACCAGGCGAGCCGTTCGGCGGAGCGGTCGACGACCGCCTGGACGGCCAGACCGACGGCGGGCGGCAGCCCGGCGATGGAGCACTGGTGCAGCAGCCCCCAGGCCATGGACTTGAGCTGACCCCTGAACTGATTGCGGCCGAGCCAGAGCAGGAAGCGTGGCCCTGACCGGACATCGGGATCGCCGGGATCCGGGTAGGGAAGATCGCGAATCTGCATGACGTCCCATGGTTCGGTGTGACTGGTCGTTCGGTGCATGGATCAAGGCGAATGATCCAAACCGTGCCAGGTTCGCCCCAGGACGTCGGTTCGAGCAATTGGTTTTCTCCGGGAACGGCCGTATCGCGCCACGGCCGCGACGGCGCACGAGCGGGCCGGGCACGGGCCCCGCGGGGCGCGTGCCCGGCCCGGCCGGCTACTCAGGCCTTCTCGGGGTTCTCCGAGTCCATGCCGGAGCGGGCCTTCTTCCACTCACCGCGGGTGAAGTCCGGGATCTGCTGCGGCGCGCCCTTCGCCCGGATGGACAGGTGGCTGAGCGGCACGGGGGAGGTCCAGGTCGCCGCGTCGTACACATCGAAGTCGGGGACGAGACCGAGCCGCATGCACTGCATCAGCCGGAACACCAGCATGTAGTCCATGCCGCCGTGACCCCCCGGCGGATTGGCGTGTTCCTTCCACAGCCAGTGGTCCCACTCCTGGTACTTGGAGAAGTCGCCCCAGTTGTCATTGGTGTGGTCGGGCTCGATGTAGATACGGGCGGGGTAGTCCTCGAAGACGCCCTTCGTGCCGCCGAGGCTGTTGATCCGCGAGTACGGATGCGGGGTGGACACATCGTGCTCCAGCCGGATGACCCGTCCCTTGGCGGTCTGGACGAGACTGATCGTCCGGTCGGACTCGATATAGGTCTCCTTCCAGCTCGGGTCACCGGCCGGCATGTTCTTCTCGCGGTACTCGGCGAGCCCGAGGGACGGGGAACCGACGCTGGTGATGCTCACCGCGCGGTCGCCGCGGTTGATGTCCATGTAGTTGGCGACCGGGCCGAACCCGTGGTTGGGGTAGAGATCGCCGCGCAGCCTGGTGTGCCAGAGCCTGCGCCAGGGGCCTTCGTAGTAGTCCGGGTCGAACATCAGGCCACGCAGATCGTGGTTGTACGCGCCCGCGCCGTGCAGCAGGTCACCGAAGAGACCGGCGTGTGCCATGCGCAGCACCCGCATCTCGTTCTGTCCGTAGCAGCAGTTCTCCAGCTGCATGCAGTGGCGTCTGGTGCGCTCGGAGAGATCGACCAGTTCCCAGAGCTGGTCGAGCTGGAGAGCGATCGGACATTCCACACCGACGTGCTTGCCGTTCAGCATGGCGGTCTTCGCCATCTGGAAGTGGAAGTCCCACGGAGTCGCCACATAGACGAAGTCGATGTCTCCGCGCTTGCAGAGGTTCTCGTAGTCGTGCTCACCGTTGGTGTAGACGGCGGGTGCCGGCTGACCCGCGGCGGTCACCTTCGCGGCGGCCCGTTGGGCCTTCTCCTTGACCGGGTCGCAGACGGCGACGACCTGTACGCCGCTGACGGCGAGGAAGAGATCGATCATGCTGCCGCCGCGGTTGCCGAGGCCGACGATGCCGACCCGGACGGTGGAGCGCCGGTCGAAGGGGACCCCCACCATGGTCCGGCCCTGGCGCTTCGGAGCCTCCGCCACGTCCGCGGCGGCCTCCTGGCCCCGGCCGGTGGCGGCGGCCGCGGTGGAGCTGCCGAGGGCGCCGAGCCCGAGCC
Organism: Streptomyces sp. NPDC002403; assembly: GCF_053593015.1. Classification (NCBI taxonomy): domain Bacteria; kingdom Bacillati; phylum Actinomycetota; class Actinomycetes; order Kitasatosporales; family Streptomycetaceae; genus Streptomyces; species Streptomyces sp. NPDC002403. Next base: position 80,118 of record NZ_JBSFBQ010000020.1, read on the forward strand.
CGGCGCCGGCCACCGAGGCGGTCGTCCACAGGACCGAGCGGCGGCTCATGGAGCCCTCGCCGCCGCCCTGCGTACCGTCGTTCTGCTGTGCTGCGTCGTTCATCGATCCTCCGTGAAGGGGGTCTGACGTGCGCGGCTGGTGAATGAACCTCGGTAAGGACCTTGGTAGTTGGGGATGTTGTTGCGCAAGGGGAGCGATTGGACTCCCGTTCCGAAACCATGGACTTTCGTGCCCGCGCGAAAACGCCGGGCGGGCTCGAAGATGTCGAGCCCGCCCGGCGATACGGGGCGGCCACGGGGGCCGGCCCCCGTGATCAGCGCACCACAGCTCCTGGGCGGGTGGCCCGCTCCAGTTCCATCAGCACCGAGTAGTACGAGTGGCCCGTGGCCCGGTCCATACCGATCTCGCACATCCGGTTGGCCGAGAGATAGGCGTCGTACTCGCGCCCGTTCACCTCGGCGGCCTCCTTCGCCGTCGCCGAGGCCGTCAACTCCTTGTGCAGCATGCCCCGGTCGCCCGCGAAGGCGCAGCAGCCGGCGTCGTCGGGGATGACGACCTCCTCGGCGCATGCCTCCGCGACCGTACGCAGCTGCTGCACATCGTCCAGATGCTGCATGGAACACGTCGGATGCAGGACCGCCGAACCGGTCTTCCGGAGGACCGTCAGCTCCGGAAGCAGTTCGTCGGCCGCCCAGACCAGGGAGTCGACGATGGTCAGCTCCCGGTGCAGCTCCCGGTTGTCGTCGGTGAGATACGGCACCACCTCATGGGCGATGCCCAGGGTGCACGACGAGGCGTCGACGACCAGCGGGAGCTTTCCCCCGGCCGTCCAGCCCCAGGCGGCCTCCACGATGCGGTTGGCCATCACCGCGTTGCCCTCGTCGTATCCCTTGGAGTGCCAGATCGTCGCGCAGCAGGTCCCCGCGACGTCGTCCGGGATCCATACCGGCTTTCCGGCGCGGGCGGAGACGGCGACGACGGCCTGCGGCAGCGACGGACCGCGATGGCCCTCGGGGCCGCCGAAGATGCGGTTCACACACGCCGGGTAGTAGACGGCGCTCGCCCCGGCACGGGAGGTGCGGGGCAGCTTCCGGGCGGCGGCGCCGGGAATCTCCGGCAGCCACTCGGGCACCAGATCGGGGCGTACGGCCTTGCGGGCGAGAGCGGTGATGGTCTCCAGCGGCCCGTCGCCGAGCCGGTCGCCGATCCGGTCGGCCGCGGCCACCGCGAGCCGCGCCGCCGCCTCCACCGCCTTGAAGTTCTTCGCGGTGAGCGCCGCGATCCGTTCCTCGCGCGGCGAGTGCCGCCGGTGGCGGAAGTCCTTCATCATCGCGCCGGTGTCGATGCCCACCGGGCAGGCGAGCTTGCATGTCGAGTCGCCCGCGCAGGTGTCGACGGCGTCATAGCCGTAGGCGTCGAGCAGCTGCGTCTCCACCGGGGAGCCGCCGGGCTGCCGCATCATCTCCCGGCGCAGCACGATCCGCTGGCGCGGGGACGTGGTCAGGTCGTGGCTGGGACAGGTGGGCTCGCAGAAACCGCACTCGATGCAGGGGTCGGCGATCTCCTCGACCTCGGGAATGGTCTTCAGTCCGCGCAGATGGGCCTTCGGGTCGCGGTCGAGGACGATCCGGGGGGCCAGGACGCCGTCGGGGTCGATGATCTGCTTGGTGCGCCACATCAGCTCGGTCGCCTGCGGACCCCATTCCAGCTCCAGGAAGGGGGCGATGTTGCGGCCGGTGGCGTGCTCGGCCTTCAGGGAGCCGTCGAAACGCTCCACCGTCAGCCGGCAGAAGTCGTCCATGAACGCGGCGTAGCGGTCGACGTCGGACGGCTTCGCCGCGTCGAAGGCGAGCAGGAAGTGGAGGTTGCCGTGTGCCGCGTGGCCCGCCACGGCGGCGTCGAAGCCGTGGTCGGCCTGGAGCGAGAGCAGGGCCTCGCAGGCCTCGGCCAGCCGGGAGGGCGGCACCGCGAAGTCCTCCGTGATCAGCGTCGTACCCGAGGGGCGGGAGCCGCCGACCGCGGTGACGAACGCCTTGCGGGCCTTCCAGTAGCCGGAGATGACCTTGGCGTCGCGGGTGAACCCATTGGTCACCGAGGGGACGGGCGCGACCAGGTCGAGCTCCTCGACGACGGCCGCCGCCGCCCGCTCGTACGCCTCCTGGCCCTGCTCGTCCGGGGCCCGGAACTCCACCAGCAGCGCCGCGGTCTCCTTGGGCAGCTCGGCCCAGTCCGCCGGAACGCCCTGGACACTCACCGAGGCGCGCAGCGTATTGCCGTCCATCAGCTCGACGGCGATCGCTCCCGCCTCGTTGAACCGGGGCACGGCGGCCGCCGCCGCGGTCAGGGACGGGAAGAACAGCAGGGCCGTGGAGATCCGGCGGTCCAGCGGCAGCGTGTCGAAGACGACCTCGGAGATGAAACCGAAGGTGCCCTCGGAGCCGACCATCAGGCCGCGCAGGATCTGGACCGGTGTCGTGCCGTCCAGGAAGGCGTCGAGGCGGTAGCCGTTGGTGTTCTTGATCTCGTACTTGGCGCGGATCCGGGCGGTGAGCGCGGCATCCGCCTCGATCTCCGCCTTCAGGGCCAGCAGTCCCTCGTACAGCCGTGGCTCGGCGCGGGCGAGATCCGCGTCCGCGGCCGGATCGGCCGTGTCGACGACGGTGCCGCTCGGCAGCACGAAGGTGAGGGAGGAGACCGTGCGGTAGGAATTGCGCGTCGTGCCCGCCGTCATCCCCGAGGCGTTGTTGGCGACGACTCCGCCGATCGTGCAGGCGATGGCACTGGCCGGGTCGGGGCCCAGCAGCCGGCCGTGGCGGGCGAGGGCGGCGTTGGCCCGCACGACCGTCGTACCCGGCTTGATGCGGGCCTGCGCGCCGTCGTCCAGGACCTCGATGCCCGCCCAGTGGTGGCGGACGTCGACCAGGATGTCCTCGCCCTGGGCCTGGCCGTTCAGACTGGTGCCGGCCGCCCGGAAGACGACCTCACGGCCCCTGCCGTGCGCGTACGACAGGACGGCCGAGATGTCGTCGATGTCCTCCGGGACCACGACGACCTGGGGGACGAAGCGGTAGGGGCTGGCGTCGGAGGCGTACTTCACCAGGTCGGAGACCTTCCAGAGCACCTTCCCCGGACCGAGCAGGGCGATCAGGTCGCCGCGCAGCGGTTCGGGCGTGCCCGGAGCCTGCCGGTCGGGGACCCGGTCCACGGACGGCGTCCGCACCGCTTCGGGGCGGAGTGCTTCCGGCTTCGGCTCCAGCAGTGGCATGTCGAGGTCTCCTCGGCGGTTCGGTTCGGTACCACGGCGGCGGACGCGCGTCACCCGGCGGGCGCGGGCGTGTCCGTGCGGTGTTCTAACAGCGGCGCTCCGGCATTCCGTTCACCAGAGCGGACAGCAGTCCGCCGAGCACCTCGCGCTGATCGGCGGTCAGTGGGGCCAGGATCTCCTCCGCGGCGGCGCGGCGCGCGTCGCGCAGCGACCGGAGGGTGGCGAGACCCTCGTCGGTGATCTCGATGCGGACCACCCGGCGGCTGTCCGGATCGGGGGCGCGACGCACCCGCCCGCTCGCCTCCAGGCCGTCGACCAGGGTGGTCACGGCGCGCGGGACGACATCCAGGCGCTGCGCGAGATCGGCCATCCGGGGCGGGCCGTCGTAATGCGCGACGGTGCGGAGCAGCCGGAACTGTGCGGGAGTGATACCCATCGGCTCCAGCTGGCGGCTCTGGATCCGCTGGAGCCTGCGGGTCACCCGCAGCAGCTGCTCGGCGAGCACGCCGTCGGCGTCGGAGGAGTCCATGGAGGGAACAATATCAGGACCCCATTCATTGTGAGTATAGGTAACAATGAGCTAGGCTCTCAAAAGTCCGTTCGCTGCGAGCCCCCGCTCGAAGTCCTGCCCGGCCCCCGCTCGAGTCGCAGCCATCGCACGCCCGACGAAGGAGCCCATGAAACCCGACGCAATCAACTGGACACCCCCGCCGAAGGACGCGAACCGTCCGCCCGCCGAGGTGCGCCGCATCCTGCGCCTCTTCCGCCCCTACCGAGGCCGGCTCGCGCTGGTCGGACTGCTCGTCGGCGCCTCGTCGCTGGTGTCGGTCGCCTCGCCCTTCCTGCTGCGCGAGATCCTGGACACCGCCATCCCCCAGGGGCGTACGGGGCTGCTGTCGCTGCTCGCCCTCGGCATGATCCTCACCGCCGTGATGAACAGCGTCTTCGGTGTCCTGCAGACCCTGATCTCCACCACGGTCGGCCAGCGGGTCATGCACGACCTGCGCACCGCCGTCTACGCCCAGCTGCAGCGGATGCCGCTCGCCTTCTTCACCCGGACCCGCACCGGCGAGGTCCAGTCCCGCATCGCCAACGACATCGGCGGCATGCAGGCGACCGTCACCTCCACCGCGACCTCGCTGGTCTCCAATCTCACCGCGGTCGTCGCCACGGTCGTCGCCATGCTGGCGCTCGACTGGCGGCTCACCGTGGTCTCGCTCCTGCTGCTGCCGGTCTTCGTCTGGATCAGCCGCCGGGTCGGCCGCGAGCGCAAGAAGATCACCACCCGGCGCCAGAAGCAGATGGCCGCCATGGCGGCCACGGTCACCGAGTCGCTCTCCGTCAGCGGCATCCTGCTCGGCCGGACGATGGGCCGCGCCGACTCCCTCACCAAGGGCTTCGCCGAGGAGTCCGAGAAGCTCGTCGATCTCGAAGTGCGCTCCAGCATGGCCGGGCGGTGGCGGATGTCCACGATCGGCATCGTCATGGCCGCCATGCCCGCGGTCATCTACTGGGCGGCCGGCCTCGCCCTGCAGTCCGGCGGCCCAGCCGTCTCCATCGGCACCCTCGTCGCCTTCGTCTCGCTCCAGCAGGGACTTTTCCGGCCCGCCGTGAGCCTGCTCTCCACGGGGGTGGACATGCAGACGTCCCTGGCGCTCTTCCAGCGGATCTTCGAGTACCTCGACCTCGATGTGGACATCACCGAGCCCGCGAACCCGGTCCGGCTGGAGACGATCCGCGGCGAGATCCGCTTCGAGGACGTCGACTTCAGCTACGACGAGAAGAGCGGTCCGACCCTCAGCGGCATCGATGTGACCGTCCCGGCGGGCGGCAGCCTGGCGGTCGTCGGACCGACCGGATCGGGCAAGTCCACGCTCAGTTATCTGGTCCCCCGGCTCTACGACGTCACCGGTGGCCGGGTCACGCTCGACGGAGTCGATGTACGCGATCTGGATTTCGACACCCTGGCGAGAGCCGTGGGCGTGGTCTCCCAGGAGACCTACCTCTTCCATGCCTCGGTCGCCGACAATCTGCGCTTCGCCAAGCCGGACGCGACCGACGCCGAGATCGAGGCGGCCGCCCGCGCGGCACAGATCCACGACCACATCGCGTCACTGCCCGACGGCTACGACACCCTCGTCGGCGAGCGCGGCTACCGCTTCTCCGGCGGCGAGAAGCAGCGCCTCGCGATCGCCCGCACGATTCTGCGCGACCCGCCCGTCCTCGTGCTCGACGAGGCGACGAGCGCCCTCGACACCCGTACGGAATTCGCCGTGCAGGAAGCGATCGACGCGCTCTCCGAAGGGCGTACGACCATCACCATCGCGCACCGTCTCTCCACGGTCCGCGACGCCGACCAGATCGTCGTCCTGGACGGCGGCAGGACTGCCGAGCGCGGCAGTCACGAGGAACTGCTCCAACAGGACGGCCGCTATGCCGCGCTGGTCCGGCGGGACACCCAACTGGCCCCCGCGACAGGCTGATCGACGAGATCGGCCGGACGGTCGGGCCGCACACGCGGCGACGCCGCCGCTCCCGTGGGACGGGGAGCGACGGCGCCGGGCGGAGCGATGGTCAGATGAGCCAACCCACGAAGTGGATGATGCCGGCGAGCAGGTTGGTGATGACGTTCATTCGGTGTTTCTCCTTGTGCGTGCTGCATATGTGGGACAGCGCAGTCGCGGTCTGCAGCCCGTCGCTTGCGCCCTGTAATCATCCTGCGCCGCGGGGGAGTTGAGCAACGAATGGCGGAACGATCACGCGTTCCAGCGAACATCCGATCCCTTGTTCGTGTGTTCCCTTTCGGGATTGCCGGACCCGTGTCGTCCGGGCCGCGGTTCCGGACGGCGGGATAGCGTGCCCGCATGGTGAACGAGTCCCCGGACACCCCGCCCCGCCGCAGGCCCCGCCCGAACCGGCGCGGCCGTCTGGCGCTGTTCATCGGCATCCTGCTCGTCCTGGTCGTGGCGGCGGTGCTTGTGCCGCTGCTGACGAGGGGGCCGCAGGTCGAGCGGGCCCGCTCGCTCGTGATCCCCGAGGGATGGCGGGCATCCCAGGTGTACGCGGCGGTCGACAAGATCCTCGCGGTGGAGCCCGGGACCACCGAGAAGGCCGCCGGTACGGCGGACCTGCCGCTCCCGGCCGCGGCGAAGGGCAACCCCGAGGGCTACCTCTTCCCGGCGACGTACCCCGTCGCTTCCGGCACGACCCCGCAGAGCCTGCTCAGGTACATGGCGGACACGGCGGTCCAGCGATTCGGTGCGGACCACATCACCGAGGGCGCGCGGCGCAACGGCGTCTCGGTGTACCAGACGGTGACCATCGCGAGCATCGTGCAGGCCGAGGCGGACAGCGTGGCCGACATGGGCAAGGTCGCCAGGGTCGTCCACAACCGGCTGGACCGGGGCATGCCGCTCCAGATGGACTCCACGCTCAACTACGCGCTGAACCGCAGCACCTTGCACACCACCAAGGGCGACACGAAGATCGACAGCCCGTACAACAGCTATGAGCGCAAGGGGCTGCCGCCCACCCCCATCGGGAACCCGGGGGAGCAGGCGATGTCGGCGGCGATCAACCCCACTCCCGGAGCGTGGCTCTACTTCGTCACGGTCGCGCCGGGGGACACCCGGTTCACCAGCAGCTACACGGAACACCAGAAGAACGTGGCGGAGTTCAACCGCAACCACCGCGGCCCGTCCACCGGCTGAGCACCCGCGCCGTCACACCACGGCCGGCGCGAGCGCCGCATCGGCCTCGGCCACCGCGTCCTGCCCGTCCAGCAGCCGGCCGATCGCGCGCACCGCCGCCCGCCCCGCCCGGTTGGCGCCGATCGTGCTGGCGGACGGCCCGTACCCGACGAGGTGGACGCGCGCGTCCCGTACCGCCCGAGTGCCCTCGACCCGGATACCGCCGCCCGGCTCGCGCAGCTTCAGGGGCGCGAGGTGATCGATGGCGGCCCGGAATCCGGTGGCCCAGAGGATGACGTCCGCCTCGATCGTCCGGCCGTCGTCCCAGGCGACCCCGTCGGCCGTGATCCGGTCGAACATCGGCAGCCGGTCCAGCACCCCGGTCTCCCGGGCACGCCGGACCGCGTCCGTGAGCGGCAGCCCGGTCACGCTCACCACGCTCTGCGGGGGCAGCCCGCGCCGCACCCGCTCCTCCACCAGTGCCACCGCGGCCCGTCCCCGGTCCGCGTCGAAGGGGCCGTCCCGGAAGACCGGCGGCCGTCGCGTCACCCAGTACGTCTCGGCCGCCACCTCGGCGATCTCCATCAGATGCTGCGTACCGGAGGCACCGCCGCCGACCACCACCACGCGCTGTCCGGCGAATTCGGCCGGACCCGGGTAGTTCGCGGTGTGCAGCTGCCGTCCCCGGAAGCTCTCCTGCCCCGGATAACGCGGCCAGAACGGCCGGTCCCAGGTACCGGTGGCATTGATCAGGGCGCGGGTGGCGTACGTACCCTCGGAGGTCTCGACGAGCAGCCGCCCCTCGACGCCCTCACGTACCGCGCTCACCTCGACGGGGCGGTGGACCCGCAGCTCGAAGGCGCGCTCGTACGCGGCGAAGTACTCACCGATCACCTCGGAGGAGGGCCGGTCCCCGTCGGCTCCGGTGAGCTCCATGCCGGGCAGGGCGTGCATGCCGTGGACCTTGCCGTATGTCAGCGAGGGCCAGCGGAACTGCCAGGCGCCGCCGGGGTGCGGGGCATGGTCCAGCACGACGAAGTCGCGATCGGGCGCCAGGCCGGTGCGGCGCAGATGGTAGGCGCCGGACAGTCCGGCCTGTCCGGCGCCGATCACGACGACATCGATCTCGCGTGGCGCTACCACCCCAAAGTTGTTCACGTTTCTACCAACTGTGAGGGGGTCGCGGATCTTCCCGACCGGCCGGCCACGGTTCTTCCCAGGGACCGGTGCGGACGGGCCGGCCCGTCCGCACCGGTCGGCCGGTCAGCGTCCTCCGGCGACCAGCAGCGGTGCCCCGCCCGGCGCGGACGCCGGCCGGCCGTTCGCGGCAGCCACCCCGAGCAGCGGCGACGCGGGTACGGTCGACAGCAGGCCGCGTGCCGCCAGCTCGGGGGTGACGCCCTCGCCGAACCAGTACGCCTCCTCCAGATGCGGGTAGCCGGACAGCACGAAGTGCTCCACCCCCAGCGCGTGGTACTCCTCGATCCGGTCGGCGACCTCCGCGTGACTGCCGACCAGCGCGGTCCCCGCACCGCCCCGCACCAGCCCGACGCCCGCCCACAGGTTCGGCGAGATCTCCAGCCTGTCGCGCGAGCCGCCGTGCAGCGCCAGCATCCGCTGCTGCCCGACCGACTCGCTCCTGCCCAGAGCCTGCTGGGCGGCGGCGATCGTCTCGGCATCGAGATCGCCCAGCAGCCGGTCGGCCATCGCCCATGCCTCGCGCGAGGAGTCGCGGGAGATCGTATGCAGCCGGATACCGAAGCGGACCGTACGCCCCTGCTCCTCCGCGAGGCCCCGGATCCAGTCGATCTTCTCCTTCACCGCGCCCGGCGGCTCGCCCCAGGTCAGATAGACATCGGCATGAGCGGCGGCCACCGGGCCGGCCGCCGCCGACGACCCGCCGAAGAAGATGTCCGGCAGCGGGTCCGGCGGCAGCGCGGTCAGCCCGCCCTCCACCTGGTAGTGCTCGCCGTCGAAGTCGAACGGCCGCCCGCTCCACGCGCCCCGCACCACCGACAGGAACTCCGCGGTCCGCGCGTAGCGCCGGTCGTGGTCGAGATGGTCACCGAACCGCCGCTGCTCGGTCGAGTCGCCGCCGGTGACGACATTGAGCAGCAGTCGTCCCCGGGTGATCCGCTGATAGGTCGCCGCCATCTGCGCGGCGAGCACCGGGGAGATCACTCCCGGCCGGAACGCCACCAGGAACTTCAGCCGTTCGGTGTGCTGGGCCAGGGCCACCGTCGTCAGCCAGGCGTCCTCGCACCAGGTCCCGGTGGGTGTCAGCACGGCCTCGAAGCCCAGCTGCTCGGCGGCCTTGGCGATCTGCGCCAGATACTCGATGTCGGGGGCGCGCACCCCGCTCACCGGTGTGATCCGGTTCCGCTTGATCCCGCCGTCGGCGTACGCGTGCCGGTCGACGAGCGTGCGCCCGTCGCCGCCGGTGGGCAGGAACCAGTGCAGATGGACATTCATGACGAGGCCTTTCCGTACGAGCGGGGAGCGGTGGAGGACGGGGGCAGATCGCGGTTGAACCGGGTGTCGACGTAGTCCTTGAAGGAGAAGCGCCGCGGGATGAGCTCCAGATCGGCGAAAGTGTCGGCGATGGCCTGCTCGGAGGCGATCGCGGCGGGGTCGACGGCAACGGACACACGGGTCCCGGAACTCCGCTCGACCGCATCCAGGGCCACCTCGTAGGGCAGCCCGGTCTCCTTCGCCCAGACCTTCGCCCAGGCATCGGGGTGCTTGAACACCCAGGACTGTGCCCGCTGCAGACGCACCAGCAGATCCCCGATCGCCCTGGACTTCCCGCTGTCCGCCAGTGCGTCCGGCGAGGCCACCTGGAAGCTGAGACCGTTCACCACACCCTGCCCGGTGGTCAGCACCCGGGACTTCGTGCTGCGCAGCACCTGAGAGGTGTACGGATCCCAGATCGCCCAGGCATCGACCTTGCCGCGGCTGAACGCGGCCAGCGCATCGGCCGGCTGAAGGTACTTCGGCTTCACGTCCCCGATGCCGAGCCCCGCCTTCTTCAACGAGGCGATCAGCTGGTAGTGGGCCGAGCTGCCCTGTGCCACCGCGATCGACCTGCCCCTGAGCTGCTTCGGGGACTTCACCGGCGAGTCCTCGGGGACGACGATGGCCTCGCCGTCGGACGAGCCGTGACCGGCGCCCACCACGACGATCCTGGAATCGGAACCCGCCGCGAATACCGGCGGCGTATTGCCGACGCCCCCGACGTCCACGGCCTTGGCATCGATCGCCTCCAGCAGGGGTGGACCCGAGGTGAAGGTCGACCATCTGATCCGGTAGTCGAGGTCGTCGAGTTCACCGGAGGCCCGCAGGATCGCTTCGTAACCCCCCTTCTGGTCACCGATGTTGAGTATGACGCTGCCCTTCCCGTCGGTGTTTCCGGTGGTGGAGGCGGAGGTGGCGCCGCCGCAGGCGGACACCAGCAGGGTGAGGGGCAGAAGGAGGGCGGGCAGGGCGCGGATTCTCACGGGTTTCTCTTTCGCAGTGCGTACGGGGAAGGCGGCGGCCGGAGCGGACGGGAGGCGAGGGGCCCTGCCTCAGGCGGATTCGACGTTCTCGACGGCATCGTCCTCGACACCCAGTTCCGTCAGCAGCCGGGAGCGCAGTGCGGCGAATCCGGGACCGCTCGCGCTGCGCGGCCGGTCCAGGGCGACGGGTGTCTCGTACGCGATCGTTCCGTCCCGCATCACCAGCGCGCGGTCGGCCAGCAGCAGCGCCTCGTCCACATCGTGGGTGACCAGCAGTACGGCACAGCCGCGCTGCTGCCAGAGCTCGGCCACCAGCCGCTGCGCCCTGATGCGGGTCAACGCGTCCAGCGCGCCGAACGGTTCGTCGAGCAGGAGCAGATCCGGCTCACGCACCAGCGCACGGGCCAGCGAGGCGCGCTGTGCCTCACCGCCGGAGAGCGTCCTGGGCCACGCCCCGGCCCGCTCACTCAGCCCGACCTCCTCCAACGCCCGTTCGGCCACCGCCCGTTCCGGCTTTCCCGGCAGCCCCAGCAGCACATTGCGCCAGACCCGCTTCCACGGCATGAGCCGGGGCGCCTGGAACGCGACCGCACGCCGCTTCGGCACGAGTACCGTGCCCTCGATGTCGCGGTCCAGCCCGGCGAGCACCCGGAGCAGTGTCGACTTCCCGCAGCCACTGCGCCCGAGCAGCGCGGTGAACTCCCCGGCGCGCAGGGTGAGGTCGAGTCCGTCGACGACGTCCCGGCCATCGAAGGAACGGGTCAGTCCCTCGACCAGGACGGCGGTCCCGGCCGGGCCGGCCGGAGCGGTGGGGCTCACTGGCCCGTGAAGGTCGGTCGCCATTGCAGCAGCAGCCTTTCGAGTGTGCGGACGATGGCATCGGCGGTGAGGCCGAGGAAGGCGTAGACGACCAGGCAGACGACGATGACATCCGTACGGAAGAACTCCCGGGCCTGGTTCATCAGGAAGCCGATCCCGGCATCGGCGTTGACGGACTCGCCGAAGACCAGGGCCAGCCACGCGGTGGCGAGCGAATAGCGCAGCCCGGTCATGGCCCCGGGCAGCGCGCCCGGCAGCACCACATGCCGGATCAGTCCCCACTGCCCGAGCCCCAACGACTCCCCGGCCTCGATGAGTCGGGCGTCGACACCACGAATGCCCGCGTACACGTTGAGGTACAGGTGGAAGGCGACCCCGAGCGCGATGAGTGCCACCTTCGGGGCCTCGCCGATGCCCAGCCAGATGATGAAGAGCGGGATCAGCCCGACCCAGGGAACGGTGCGCAGCATCTGCACGCTCGCGTCCACCAGATCCTCGCCGAGCCGCGAGAGCCCGGAAACCAGCGCGAGCGCCGTGCCGACGACACCCCCCAGCACCAGTCCGGCGGCAACCCGCTGCAACGAGATCCCCATCGCCGACGGCAGCGTCCCGTCGGCGATCAGATCGGATCCGGCACGGGCGATGGTGCCGGGCGAAGCGAGCACATCGGCGTGCAGGACGCCGGTGGCACTGAGGACCTGCCACAGCGCCAGCAACAGCAGCGGCCCGACGGCGCGCCGGAGCCAACGAGGCACTGGGGGCAGGCGACCGCCCCGCACGGAGGCCGGGACAACGGGCTCCAGGTCGGGCGACCGACGGGCAGATGAAGCAGTTGTTTCTCCGGATTCCAACGGTATATCCGGCGGGGCGAGAGCATGGCCGATGGTCATGAGGGCTCCACGAGCAGTCCACGGGCAGGGGGAGACGAGCCGAGGCCACGCACACGCGACCCACTGCCGTCGTTACGGCACAAGGGTCACAAGGCGCGTGGGACGTGGCGGGACACGCCGGGGCGCGTACGCGCAGACGCGTACGACAGCGGGAACGGGCGGCCGGAGCACCCCGTCACCGGCGAGGGGAAGCGCTGAAGGAACGTCAGCAGCCGCCGCGACACGCGGCGGAAGCCACCCGCAGCAGGTCGATGTGACCGCGCGAAGTGAGCAGGGCTGAACGGAACATGGCGCTGAACGTAGCGATCCATGACGGAAACGGTCAATGGTGTCTCGGCAAGTGGACGCGCGATCTCGCCGTACAAGCGAGAAGATGGAGGCATGCCCCACACCTTCGCCACCAGTGTTCTGCACATCACCACCGGAACGACGGAGACCGTCACCGATCTGACGGCCGAATGCGAACAGTTCCTCACCCGGAACGCCGCCTCCGGGGACGGTCTCCTCAACATCTTCGTACCGCACGCGACCGCCGGCATCGCCGTCCTGGAGACCGGGTCCGGCAGCGACGACGACCTCCTGGCCACCCTCCACACCCTGCTGCCCGCCGACGGCCGCTGGCAACACCGCCACGGCAGCCCCGGCCACGGCCGCGACCACGTACTGCCCGCACTGGTCCCACCCCATGCGACGCTTCCGGTGATCGGGGGGCGGCTGGAGCTGGGAACGTGGCAGTCGGTGTGCCTGGTCGATACCAACATTTCGAATCACAACCGTCAGGTGCGGTTGAGCTTCCTCGGATAGCGCGTCGCTCCGGTGGGACTGTGGAGGAGAATTCCGGCCGCGCCGACTGAGTGGTGCGCACTGCTGCCCGCCGGTCCGCAGGCTACTGAGCAGCTCGCTGCCCGAGGTGTCGAAGGACGCGCCCACGATCCGCGGGTTCGCGGTCTCCTTCTCGTAGGTCACCCGCACCGTGTCACCGATCTCGGTGCTGGTCCTTTCCAGGGGGAAGGCGCCTTCCCGCACGACGCGTACGGTGCGACCGACGAGGGTGCGCAACACCGGCCACACCTGGAGAAGCAGATCCCGGTTGAGGTAGTGGGGCAGATCATCGCAGGCCCTCGTGCAGGACGGTGCGGTACAGGCCCACGCGCTGGCGAGGCTTGCTCATGTCGTACGAGGTCAGCCCCGGGCGGCGGGCGCTCTGTCGTAGCGGCGGAACCGAGCATGGCACCCTCACCGCGCTCAGGCCTCTCGGCATGTTGCACAAACTCCGACGTCGCTGCTTGCCGCGATTGCGCAGAGACGGGTCTCGAACCGTGCTTCAGGATGTGCGATCAGACAAGGCGTGAGCCGGATGAAACATCCAGTTCACCGTGACGACATCGGGAGTCCGCTGTGCTCTGGAGAAAACTGCTCGTCCCCCTGACCTCGCTCCTGCTCCTGCTGACGGCTTCCGCCGGCGCGGGAGCGGCAGCGGCGTCCACCGGTTCCCCCGCCGGTGCCAGTGCCGAGGCGGCCGCGGCCGACTACGGCGCTCCCGGCCCCTACGCCACCGCGGTGGAGGTCGGGGCGGTGACCACCCTGTACTACCCGCGTGACATCGCGACCAGCGACCGCCGCCACCCCGTGATCGTGTGGGGAAACGGCACCTTCGCCTTCCCGGTCGTCTACCGCGACCTGTTGCTCCACTGGGCCAGTCAGGGCTTCATCGTCGCCGCCGCCAACACCCCGCAGTCCAACCTCGGCATCTCCATGCGCGCCGGGATCGACCTGCTCACCCGTCGAAACGCCGACCACGGCAGCCCCTTCCACGACCGTGTCGACCTGGAGCACATCGGCGCGTCCGGTCACTCGCAGGGCGGCGCCGCCGCCATCGTCGTCGGCGCGGACCCGCGCATCGACACCATCCTGCCCATCCAGCCCGGGCCGCTCGCCGACATCGACGACGTACACGTACCCGCGCTCCTCCTGGCCGGGCAGAAGGACAGCATCGTCTTCCCCTTCCTGGTCAAGGCCTTCTACAACGACGCCGACCACATACCGGCCATCTACGGGGAACTGCGCGGCGCCGATCACTTCACGGTCGTGGGCGACCCCGGCCCGTTCGCCGCGCCCACCACCGCCTGGTTCAAGGCGCACCTGATGGGGGACCGGACGGCGAGGGCACAGTTCTTCGGGGCCGACTGCGGGATCTGCACCGACACAGGCACCTGGTCCGACGTCCGCCGCAACGCCCTCGCAAACCCGTGACCCGCTCCCGGAGATCCCTTCCGCCGTGGCCGGCGGCCGTCCCGATCCACGCCGCCCGCCCCTGACGCTCCCGCGACCAGGGGCAGCCGGCCCCCGTTCGCACATGGAAGGACCGCCATGGACCTCATCGCGGCCACCGGGCAGGGCAAGGTCCGAGGCCGTTTTCCCCGCTCGCCGACGCCGGCCGTGGTTCATCCGCTTTCCGCTGCTCCCGCGGATCCCTGCCATCCGGTGACCCCGCGGTGATCCGCGGGCCCGGCCAGGTCCCTGGCGACGAGCGCCGCCTGGATCAGCCGCGCCTGCGCGGGAACCGCGAGGTCGAGGTCCGTCAGCGCGCTCACTCGCTGCAACCGGTAGTCCAAGGTGTTGCGGTGGACGCACAGCTCCAACGCCGTCTGGCGGCGGTTGAGCCCCCGCTCCACGAACACGCGCAGCGTCTCAAGCAGGTACGGATGCTCCTCCAAGGGGTCGAGTTTGGCCGCCAGCCGCACCAGGCCGTCCCCGGGGCGCGCGAGCTGGTGCTCCAGCAGCACGTCGTCGAGGCGGTAGCACCCGGGCGGGCGTCCCAGGCGCCGGACGAGATCCAGCACGCGGCCGGCCTCCTGCGCCGCCGAGGGGATGGTCGCCGGCACGGAGGAGCGGGCGGCGGCGGCGCGCACGGGCTGCCTCACGTCCTTCTCCAGCCGGGCCACCAGGCCCGGCACGTCGGACCTGCCCGGCAACAAGGCGATCCGAGCGACGTGGTCCATCAGCACAGGGATCCCGGTGAAGGCGTCGAGCGAGGACTGCACCAATCTGCTCGGCGGGTCGGACTCGAACGCGAAGGCAACCACCTCGTACTCACCCACCACGGCCACCCGCGCCACGCCCGCCAGCTCCTCGTACGGCCGTCCTGCTATCAGGGCGCCGATCAGGGCCCGCCGTACGCGCTTGTCCTCGCTGTGGAGGTCCTCCTGGGCGTTCTGGTGGGCGAGGACGACCGCGGGCAGCGCGGCGTGCAGGCAGGCGAGCAGCTTGCCGCCCGCCCCGGCCAGCTCACCGGGCTCCGCGACCTCGGTCAGCGTCTGCCACCACACTTCGGCGCCGATCAGGTAAGCGGCGATCACCGCCTCCAGGGGGACGCGCTCCTCGGCCCGGCGCGCCGACCACTCGATGAGCCGGGTCAGATCGCCCGGCCCCATCGGACCCCCGCCGCCTTCGCGCAGTGCCCTGAGCAACAGCGCGTGCACGGCCGCGATGGACCGCGCCACCTCACCCTGGAGGGTGGCGCGGGGCAGCGCCCCGTAGAACGGCGCCTCCGCCGCGCAGCGCGCGACCACGACGGCCGTGAGGTCACCGACCCGGGCGGCCATCCGGGCGTGCAGGTCCGACATCGGCGCATCGTCACACCGCCCAGGCCGTGCCGTCAATCGGAGCCCCGGGTCCGGCGGCGCGGGCAGTGCGTCGGGCGTGTCCCCGAACCGCTCCCGGCCGCCAACTCGTCGACGAAAGAGGCGACGTCATGTGGCACACCCGTAGCATGCCGACTTGCCTATGACGGGTGTCATCAATCCCCAGGGCCTGGAGTGGCACTACGAGTACGATCCGGCCGGACGTCTCATATCCGGGTCCGACTTCGATGGTCGCACCGTGATGTACACCTACGACGCGGCCAACCGGATGACCTCAAGGACGAACAGCCTCGGACCTGCAGGTTCTCTGAATGTCGATCCCCGTGACGTCTTTCCGATGACGCACCACGTGGAGTGCGTGGCGATCCTCGAAACCGGCCGCAAAGGTCTCATGACCAACACATCTCAGTCCTGTACGGGGAGGCCGGGGCCGTGGACGTGGAAGGTGAGCCCGGTGATCCGGCCCGACTGGATCACCGGGCCGTGCTGAACTCCGCCGTTGATGGCGTTGTGTACGGGTACCGGACGGGCAGCGGACGTGTTGACCAGCTGCTGGAGAGAGGACAGCACGTCATACAGGTCGTCGACTGTGGCGGAGTCCGTCTCCAGCAGCCGGTACAGATCGGCGCGCCATCGATCCTCGACCTCGCGGGTGGCTTGCGGGTCGTCAGCGTCCCCGGCTGCCAGCCTGGCGCGGTCGGCGTCCAGGTCGGCGACTGTGGCGCCGCCTGCATCGGTACGTGAGAAGAGCCGTCCGACGAGGGCACGCGCCTGCACCCAGGAGTCGGTGACCATGAGCGAGACCAACGTGGTAGCTCCCGACGCGGCGAGTGCAGCGAACTCGGTTTCCATTGCTTCCTCCCTGAGGGTCAGATCCCGGGTGTCGGCCGGGGTACGCCGGGGGTGCTGTCCGGCGGCTCTCCGTTCGGGGTGAAGGCCGCCGGCGGGTCGAAGCGGCGCAGCAGATCGTCAGCCGTCTCATGCTGCTCCTGGTCCCTGATGGCGTCCGCGATCTGCTTTGCCAGCAACCGCCGTTGGGTGTCCCCGTCATCGAGGCCCAGAGCGTTCAGAGCGTCCGCGAGGTGGTCCGCGGCCGTCGGTGCCCGCTCGAAGGCGGCCGCCTGCCAGTCCGAGTGTTCCTCGCCGCCCCGTTCCTCACGTGGCAGAGGGACGATGTCCCGCAACCGTTCCGGGACGTCGGTGTCATTGGCCGCGGAGGTGAGCCGGGCGAGCAGGCCGAGGTCTTCCACGGTTTTTTCCACTTGTTCGTCGTTCTTGGCGAGCCACCAGACCACGGCGCTGCCGGTGTCCTTGAGTACGTCTTCACCCAGGTACCTGCGCTTGCTCTGCTCGTACTTCCGCTGGTGCTCCCAGACCGCCTGGTCCTTGCGTACACCAGCGAGGCTGTCCAGACGTTCCTGGTCGTGCTCGTGCAGGGTGAGCCGTACATCCTCTGCCATGGCCTGGAGCCGACCCGTACTGTCGGGAAGCAAAGAGCTGAGCGCACCGCTCAGTTCGTGCTGGACGAGTGAAACCCGGCCGGGTTCCCGCTGCTCGGTGATGGTTCGGGCACGGTCCAGTACGGCTTCGACGGCGAGGCCCGCCGGGTTCAGCACGCGGCAGTGGCCGGGCGTGTCGAGGTGCCAGCGAACGGTTGCGGAGATCAAGAAATCGTAGTCGGCCCATTGACTGGGCAGTGCCACACGGCTGACGTGGTGTTCGGTGCGCTCGATGGGAGCTGCGGTGAGGTGTTCCTCGAAGGTGACCGGCACGGAGCTGTGGCGCCGCGCGGTGACTTTGAAGGCCACGGTCGGGGCCGCGACGAGGAGCACGGCGAGAGTGGGCCATGCCCACGTGGGCCACTGTTGCGTCAGACCGAGGATGGTCAACACCAGACCGCACAGGATGGTGAGGAAGACGGTTGTCGTCTTGCGCCCGCTAGTCACGGTTCGGTCCCCCTGGATGATGCCGCCCGGGGCGGCGTGGTCGGCCGGCTGAGGGCCTGAGCTGAGCAGATCTTCTGGAGCAGCAGGTCGGTGGTGAGCGCGGCGCGCGAGGATCCGCCGGGCGCGGTGCTTTCGGCGTCGCGCGCACTCGCGTACAGCGCGGCGAAGGCCGCACCGCGCCGGTCCTCGCACTGATCGGCGGCGCCGACCAAGACGTCGAGCAGGGAGTCACCCCTGTGCCCGGCATCTACCGCCATGTGAATCCAGCGTTCCGCATACGGTTCCCATGTCGACCGAGGCAGCCCGGTCAGTACGGCGCGCCAGCAGGTGGTCAAGGAGGACTGCACGCTCTTCTCCTCCACCAGTGTGCGCCCGTTGTCGTACAGGTCGGTCAGCGCCTCGACGACGCAGACCTGCAGGAAGATGCCGAGGTCAGCCTCCGAGAGTCCCGAACGTGCCAGGCGGTGGAGCAATCGGCGGCGCAGCCGGTGGCTCGTCTCCACAAGGTCACTCAGCGCTTGCAGCGCGCCGGAGGCGCCGTGCTCGCGGCGCGCGAGGTAGTACAGCCGAAGCATGGCTTGGTCGGGGTGGCTGGCCGCGATGACGTCGGCACAGACCTGGACCAGAACCTGGGCGTACTCTCCCTTGAGCTGCTTGTTGGCGCACCACTGGTAGATCAAGCCGCGGAAGTCCCGTGCGTGTGCGGGATCGCCGAGACCGCAGGTGAGTGCCTGAGTGGCGGCCTCCAGCCCGGCCCTGCTCGTGGCCGTCGACCCCCAGGCTTCGGCCAGCGAGGCCAGACCCTCCGCGCGCCCGGTGCGCAGATATTCCCCAGCCAGCCTGGCCACCAGGTCGTCGCGCAGTTGCCGGGTGATGTGCGGGCCGCTCAGGGACACGCTGCGGGCGGTCCAGACACCCAGATGCTGACGCAGGTCGGGAAGGTGGTCCCAGAAATGGGTTCGGACCGCTGAGTCGTAGTCGAGCTCTCTGAATCGCACGCGGCCGTCCGGTCCGGCAACGGCGGAGATCTCCTCCAGGCGCTCGGCGAGATCCTTGCGCTGGAGCAGCGGGAGTTCGTCGGGCGGCTGCCCGACGGTGCGCACCAGGAGTTGCGCGGCATCGTGGACGACGTCGGCGTGAGCGCCGTGGAGCATGGCGACGGTGATCAGTAGTCCCCGCTGGGAGCTCTCACGCAACGAGGTGACGAGGGCGGCGACCTCTCCCCGTCGGTCGGCCCGCGCCTTTCGGGCAGTTGCGCACCACTGCGCGAACCCCACGCCCGACGCGGCGGACTCGCGTGCCCGCCGGACCAGGTCGGCGAAGTCCGCGATCTCCCGCAGCGGCCTCTGCTCCTGCACGAACTCCGTGACCGTGGGATCAGGCAGGAGATACTGCTCGGTCGGCACACCATGGATACGAAGGTGCCGCCGCAGGACCCACTCACGGCACGGCTGCTGGATTTCGACCCTGTACGGCTGGAGGTCGGAGTCGAGGGCGCCGCCATGAGGCATGACGACCACGAGATGTGCGTGCTGTTCGTGTACGGTCGTGCGGAGGGCCGAGAGGCCGGCCCGGGCGGCTGCCCACTGCACGGCGTCGGCAGCCGACAGATCCAGCAGCAGTCGGTCGCCCACTCCGACCAGCTCCGGGTGTGTCAGGGGCAGTTCGCCCTCCTCGCCCGGCAGGAGTTCGCGGAAAGCACCCGTGTTCTGGTGATGTTCGCGCAGGAGTACACGGGCCGCGCACGTCCGACCGCTGCCAGGTGCACCGTCCAGGATCACGGTGCCGGTGTCGGCCAGTTCGGAGCGTGCCTTCCCCATGCCGCTCGGGGCGACCAGCACGCGCCGCAGCCACGCGAGCTGGTCGTCGGCGACGCGCCGGAAGGAGGGTCGGCCCGAGCCCTGCTGGTCGGCGCCGATGGTGACGTACATGTCGCCGGTGCCGTTGTGCAGGGGCCCGTTCGTGCCTGTGACCCACGCAGTGCCGCTGCGCTCGCTCACCGGCCGTCGTCCTCGTGTCCGTCGGGTTCACCGAACCGGTGCCGGATGTCGCCGTGGTGGTTGCCCTCGAAGTACGTCATCCCGTTTCCGGAGAAGTGCCGACCGCCCGACTCATGGCGGGAGTTCTGGTAAATGTCGCCCTGGCCCGCATGGACGGGCCCAATGGAGCCCTTGACGACGGTGCCACCGACATCACCGGTGAAGTCGCGGCTCTGTACGGCGGTTCCACTCACGTCCCCGATCGAGTTGGACACGGATTCGGGGGCGAGCGACGAGGTGGCGTCCCGGTCCAGGCCGCGCAGTCCCGGGACCATGTCGGCCACCACATCGCCGAGGCGTTTCAGACCCGTCTCGGCGTCGTGTGTACTGAACGGGACGGACTGGATCTCTGCGAGCCGTGCCAGTTCGTCAGGCAGGTCGCGCCTGCTCAGCCGGTCGGTCTTCCTGCCGTCCAGTACGGGAACGACGGGAAGCTCACAGGCGAACGCCTCCGTGATCTCCTTGCGTACCCAGTCCTCGGGATCGCGCAGCCGGGCCTGGAAGTTGGTCCAGTCCGGGCCGATGACGGCCAGGAGCACCGCGCTGCGACGCAGACGGGTCAGCAATTGATCGGGATAGACCTGGCCAGGCGTGATGGACTTCGATGCGCGGAAGATCCGGTCGCTGCCGAAGCGACGCGAAAGTTCCTGGTCGATCAGGGTGGCAGTCTTCTCGCCGTCCCCCGTGCGGTAGTTGATGAACACGTCGGTCATGTCGAAGCCTCTCTTCAGAAAGTGGGAGGGCGCGTCAAAGTGCCGAGCCGCGGAGCGAGCCGTCGTACGGCGGCGTTACTCGGGTGCCGGGCCAGGATCCGGGCGAGGCGCCGAAGGTCGATCGTGACAGTCGCGGACTGGACTGCGGCCGCCCCGTCGAGAAGCGTCGCCGTCATGGCGCAGGCGTGGTCGATCTCGCCGTCCGATGCGTAGGCCAATGCCCGGCGTACTCCGTACCGCACCTGGGTGCGGACGGCGTCGTGGGACACCAGAGCGAGCTGCCGGTCCAGCTCCTCGGCGGCCTCCCGCGGGCGACCGAGGTCGACCAGGCACCAGCCGGTGACCATGCCGACCGAGTCGGGAAGGTGCATGCTGCCGATCACCGGTTTATCGTCGCTGTCCCCCTGGCGGGCGAGGAGCGTACGGGCGCGGTCCAGAGCACGCTGGCAGGCGTCACGGTCGCCTGCCAGCGCATGCCCTTGGGCTTCACGTTGCGCCGCCAGTCCACGGACCCGCGGTGGCAGTGTGCCGCTTTGGGCCTGTCGCGCCAGAGCGACGGTCTGCGCCGCGTCGTCCTGGTACAGCGTGATCAGTGCCCGGCGGACCAGGGCGTAACCGCCCAGCGCACGGTCGCCGCCGGCAGCTGCCAAAGCCACCGCGCGCTGTGTCCACCACAGGGCCGCCTGCTCGTCCCCTGTCTCCTGCACCAGCCAGCCCACATACTCGGCATACCGGGATCCGAGCGCCAGCAGGTCCCTACGGGTGCTGGCGTCGGCGTGTGCGGACAGTTCCCGCAGCGTGTGGGTCTGAGCAATCAGGCCGGGCAGCAGGAACCCGGGCTCGACGCTCTGCCCAAGACGCCGGTAGTGCGTGAACAGGGAACGGGATGCTTCCAGCATGCCCGCGGACGCAGCCGGAGCAACCGGTCCTGGGGCGCCCATGCGCAGTCTCATCAACGAGGCGGCGCCGGCACCCACGACCTGTCGCCGCCCCAGGGGCTGGAAGAAGCTCGGGCCGTCCGGTGACAACTGCATGGTCCACTCCTCCTCACTGATTCCGTCGGGCGTCTGCACCGGCGGCGTGGTGGAACCGGGTTTGGCTTCCAGGGCGACAAGTGCTCCGTCGGCCCGGAGGACGGCGTCGCACAGTCGGACGAGATCGCGGCTGGGCGCCTTGATGCCTCGTTCGACCTTGCTCAGCTGCGCCTTGCTGTAGTGCACGGCGGCAGACAGGGTGGTGAGGCTGATTCCCGCGTCCAGACGACGCTTCCTCAGCTCCTCGCCGAACCCGGTGGACGGCTGCGGCACAGGAACCTCCAGACCGTCCGTCCAAGCGAAGGCGTTCGCAGGTAAGCGTGCGACAGTCCCCGCCGGACGGACAAGGTGATCGGTGCTGTTTCCCGTTTCCTTCTCCGCAGGTGAGGGGCGCTACTCCCGTGAATCGGGGGCCGTTCCCTATGTGGGGCGCCAATGTGCCGCCCATGCGCCCCTTCAGCGCCGCGGTCGGACGGCCACCTCCAAGAGGGGCAGACTTCACCAGCGGGCTTCTCCGGTGACGTCCCGGACGCCGAACTGTTCGTTCGAGCCACCGAGTTCTCCATGTTCGCGCCGGTCATGCAGTACCGCTCCGAGTGCAACCACCACCGCCTGCCGCTGCGCGACCGCACCCCGTGGAACATCGCGGACCGCTCCGGCGACCCGACCGTCCTCGACAGCTTCCGCCGCTACGCCAAGCTGCGTGAACGCCTGATCCCGTACCTGGCCGAGGAGACGAAGGCGGGCCCGGCCGAGAACAAGCCGCTGATGCGTGGCCTGTTCTTCGACCACACCGACGACCCGAAGATCTGGGACCATCAGGACCACTTCCGGCTCGGCTCGGCGCTGCTCGTCGCCCCGGTCACCGAACCGGGTGCCACGCGCCGCACCGTCTACCTGCCCGTCGGCACGGACTGGGCCGACGCATGGACGGGCGAGACGGTCGCGGGCGGCCAGGAGATCCTCCGTGAGGCACCCCTCGGCACCATTCCGGTCTTCGTGACGGCCGAGCGCTGGCCGACCCTGAAGCCGCTCTTCTCCGAACTCGTCCGACCCCGCACGGAGGAGAGCACATGCCACGCCGGGCGGCACCGGGACCTGACGGACCGGTGCCGCCCGGCGTCCACGCTGACGGTTGTCCCAACGGAGTTTCGCGGACACCGATAAGGACAATCCCGACCGTCAAGTGCGCTTGTCGTTCCTCGGGCAGCGGACGGCGGGACTGTACGGCAGGTGCGGTTGTCATTCCCTGCGTGACGAGGACGCCGACCGCAGGTCTGAAGTCCGGCCGGACCAAACGCGCCTGGTGACCGGAGAGGAACGGCCGGCGGCCGGTCAGTGACCCGTCTCCGTCGCGCAGCTCGGTGGCGGCGACGGTCTGCTCGTCGGGCTCCTCGGCGTTCGCGAATGTGCCGGGCAGCCGGGACGGCCTGCTGCTGAGCTTCCCGGCGAGCTCTTTTTCATTGTTGTCCGGCGACCGAACGCACCGCCGGCCGTGCCCCGGCCAAGGCCCGAGCGCCCGTCGGACGCGGCGTCGCCCGTCCGGAGACCTGGCGCGTCTTCCACCGGGCGCACTGCCGTCCGAATTGAACGAAATCCATGAGTCGAGCAATCCTCGCCCTGAGGTTGAACCGCTCAAAGGGCCCGTGCGACGGTCTGTTCTGGGCCGTTTGTATTGCGTCAGTCATCGTTCTGGTGAAGTCGGGTTGAATTACCGCGGTGGCAGACCTGTCCAACGCGCTCGATTCCACGGCCGACCTCCGGGGTGGCAATCCGGATACAGCGGTTCACCCGTGCCGGGCCGGCAGGGTGAGACCCTGGAATAATGGCCTAGACCATCTGTGGGTGTCAAGCCTCCACCTGGGGTCATGCCTCGGAACAGCTCATGGTTGCGGGGGAGTTGACGCTCGTGCTCGGCGGCCCGGGCAGCGGTTGACAGTGGCGGTGTGAGCACGCCACGATGCGTCGCATTGCTCCACGAATTCGCTTAGCCTTGCCAGTCGAACCGAGGAGAGAGATGTCCCCCAGGACGAGCCGTAAGCTCACCGCCAAAGAATTCGCGGACATCAAGCACACGGTCGCAATTCGCTCCGAATCCCGGGCGGGATTACGCGCCGACCGCGCCTATGCGGCAGACGTGCCGCGTGAGGTGAGCCTGCAGCTCACCTACAAGTGCAACCTTCGCTGCACGCACTGCTACCAGTGGAATGAGCAGGGGTTCTTTCGGGACTGGGGAATCGACAAGCAGCGGCAGGAACTCGACCCAGAACTGATCGAGAACATACTGCAGGAGACGTCGGGGGTGCCCGGACGTCTGTACATCTGGGGCGGCGAGCCCTTGATGCACAGTCGCTTCGACGAGGTGTCACGCCTGATCGAGCGCTATCCGCGCACCGTGACCATGTGCACCAACGGTCTGCTTTTCCAGCGCAACATGGATGACCTGCTGCGCATGGGCGAGCACCTCAATCTTCTCGTGAGCCTGGACGGGCTGGACTCCGACCACGACGAACTGCGCGGTCGCGGCACGTTCAAACGGACGACGAAGAACATGGAAGCCATGCTCGATCTGCAGCGAAAGGGCGAGTACCGCGGCCAGGTATCGGTCGGATGCATGGTTTCTCATGTCACCGTGCATCGCATGTACGAGTTCATGGAATGGGCGGAGGAAGTCGGGGTCAACACCGTCTACTTCCAGTTCCCCTGGTACATCAGCCCGCAGGTCGCCGAAGCGATGGACGAGGTCTACCGCGAGCACTTCGCCTGGCTGGAGCCCGATACCGGTACGGCCCGGCCCACCTGGCACTCCTACACGTACCGGCTGCCCGAGGAACTGCTGCCGGTGCTGCGGGAGTCCATGGCGCGACTGGCCTCGCGCACCTGGTCGCCGCGGATCCGCTACCAGCCGGAACTCGCGGACGGCGAGGTCGAGTCGTTCATCCTCGGCACCTCGCAGCCGGCGCAGCGGCGCACCCGATGCCTGGCCGTCACCAATCGCATGGAGGTGCATGCGGACGGCAATGTGAGTTCGTGCAAGTTCTTCCCGGAGTTCGTCGTCGGGAATCTGTACGAGACGCCGACGCTGCAACTGTGGCAGAGCGAACGGTTCCGCCGCGTCCGGACGATCCTGGCGGAGACGGGAATGATGCCGGTCTGTTCGAAGTGCATTCTTCTCTACATGAACGGGGTGTGAACGGTGCAGGAGATGACCGACACCGAGACACGCGTGATGAAGGTGCTGGCCAATGTGCTCAGCAGCAGACTTGATCCCGCTCGGATCTCGCCCGACGTCAACATGGTGACTGTGCTCGGTCTGGATTCGCTGGAGGCGATAGAATTTCTGCTGCAGATCGAGGATGAATTCGACATCGAGCTGGACTTCGAGAACCTGAATCTGCAGCACCTCGATTCGGTCCGTACGTTCAGCGCGGAGGTCATCGCACGCCGGGAACCCTCCCGGTGACGGTCAAGACCGGTCCACTGCGGCCCCGGGGTACCGCTCGCTTCGGTACCTTCGACGCGGAGCAGCTCTGGCGCCCCGCCTCCCTCACCCGGTTACCGAGCCTGGTGGGCGCCGAGGCCCACACGGTGGTCGCCGGCCTGGACGAGACGCTTGCCGCGGCCTGCCGACCGGACGACCTGTTGGTCACCCGCAGCGCCTTGGCCCCGGCCCAGCTCGAAGCCCTCGGTGCGGCGGGCCTCACCTTCCGGTCCGTCGCGGCCGGACCGGCCGCGACAGGCGACGCCGGCGCCGCTGTGGAAGAGGCGATCGCCGATGATCCCGCACTGTGCCGTGCCGTGGCCACGGCCGCGGACGTCCAGCCGTACGCGGTGTTCCCGGCGACCACGCAGCTGCTGCGGCATCGTCCCGACAAGGCTGACGAGCTGCCGCACCCCTTTGTGGTCCAGCAGGTCAATGGCAAGGCCTGGTCATCGGATTTGGCGGCCGCGCTCGAACTGCCCGGGGCGGGCACCGTGGTCCGTTCCGCCGACGAACTGGCCGTCGCCGTGCAGCGGTTGCAAGACACGGTCCTGGTGAAGGACCCCTTCGGGGTGGCCGGCCGTGGCACTGTCGAGGTCACCGGGCCAGGGGCGCTGCGCCGACTGGTGCGCCGACTGCAGGCCCAGGAGGACGAGGGCCTGCGCACCGAACTGGTGGTGCAGCGCCGCTACGAGCGGGCCCAGGACTTCTCCGCCCACCTGGAAATATGCCGTGACGGCACCTGGTCCCTGCGCGGCCTGCAGGGCATGACCAACGGCGGCTACCGGCACGCGGTCTCCCACCCGGTGCCGCCGGACCTGCCGGCCGAGCTCGACCGGCGTGGCTATCCGGCCGTCCTGGAGCAGGTGGCCCGTGCGCTGGCGGTAGCCGGCTACTTCGGCCCCGCCGGAATCGACTCCATGCTGCTGGCCGACGGCGGCTGGCTGCCCGTCCTGGAGATCAACGCCCGGATGTCGATGGGGCTGTTGACGCTGGAGCTCGACGAACGCGTCCGGGCATACGGCCTGCGGGCGCATCTGTGGCAACAGGACATGTTTGTGGAGCACGGAGCCGACGTGACATCACTGCTGGCCGCGCTGCGTGCGGTGGGACTGCTGTACGGGGGCGGCGCACGGCCCGGGGTCCTGCCACTGTCCGGCGGCAGTCTGTGCACTCCGCGGGGCCGGCTCGTCTGCGCCGCATTCTGCGCACCGGGCGACTTCCCGGCGCTGCGCGCCCGCACCGAGAACTGCGCGGCGACCGCCGGGATCAGCACGACACGCGCGGAGGTGCCCACAGGATGATCGCCGTCCTGACCTCAGGGGTGGCGCTCGGTGCCCATGTTCCAGGTCTGCGCCTTGCCGAGCGGCTGCGGGAGCACGGCGCGGACGTCATGGTCGACGTGCTGGAACGCTGGCTGCCCGGCGACCGGCTGGCGGCCGTGGTGGAGTCCCGCCGGCGCTTCCAGCGGGATCTGCGCTTCGCGGTGGCGGCCCAGGGCCTGGCGACCGACCCGGTCGACGACTTCACGCCACAGGCCGTGGGAGCGCTGGAGAAGCACTGGGAGGAGCAGGGGGTGGAGACCTTCGTGGTGTTCTCCGGCTTCTGGCTGCGCCTCCTCGACAGCTACCTCGGCCGTCGGCCGACGCGCACCATGGCCTGCCACGTCGATGCCGTGGTCTCACCGTCGTACCGCCGCGCGGGCCGCTACGCGCCCGGGACCGAGCATGTGTGGCTGGCCCGCGAAGACGGCACCCTGCCCTGGACCATCCCCGTCGACACACGCCCGCCGATTCCCTGGTCCGCACGCGAGGGGCGGCTGCTGGTGCACGGCGGCGGCTGGGCCATCGGCAGCTACCGGGACCGGGCGCGGGAGCTGGCGGGGGCCGGCCTGCCGCTCGATCTGATCGTGCCGGAGGCGCCCGCGGCCGTCGACTGGGCCCGTTGCTTCACTCTCGACCCCGACTGGCACCCCTGGCACGACGACGGTCTGCCGCCGCTGCTCGAAGTCCTCGCGGATCCCGCGGATCCCGAAGGACAGGGGCGGCAACTGCCGTATGAGCTTGCCCGGTCGGCGAGTGCCATTGTCAGCAAACCGGGCGGTGGCACCTTGCTCGACAGCCTCTGGACGGCCACCCCACTGATCCTGTTGGAGCCGGCGGGCAGTCACGAGGCCGCCAACGGACGACTGTGGCAGCAACTCGGCTTCGCCCTCTCCTACAACGACTGGAGCGCCTGCGGCTTCGCCCCCGAACGCTTGGAGCCCCTGCACCGGGCGCTGCTCGGCGCCGCCGCCCGGCCGCGAAATCTGCTCGACGGCCTGCTGAACCCGCGAACCTGAGGCGAAGGTGGAACACCCATGACCATCACCATCCATGACCAGGATCTGCACGCCGCACAGCAGATGTGGGACTACCTGCTCCTGAACCGCCCGGTCCGCCCCTGCTCAGCCGCGATCGGACTCGGCAGCCATGATCTCGGGGTCGCGACAACCGCGGTCGGCCACTACCGCGCCGGGCTCTTTCCGACCCTCGTGTTCACCGGTGGTAACAGCCCCACCACCAAGGACCGCTTTCCGCGCGGCGAAGCGGTGCACTACCGGGAGCATGCGATCGCTCTCGGCGTGCCCGAGGATGCCGTGCTGGTCGAGCCGCGCGCCGCCAACACCGGGCAGAACATCACCTACACCCGAACACTGCTGGACCAGCGGGGCCTGGCCGTCGACTCCGTCATGCTCATCTGCAAGCCGTACATGGAGCGGCGGGCCTATGCCACCTGTCGCAAGGTGTGGCCGGAGGTCGCTGTGCAGTGTGTGTCCGAACGCATCGGCCTGGAGGACTACCTGGCGGCCATCGGGGATCGCAAACTCGTCATCGACATGCTGGTCGGAGAGCTGCAGCGCATACAGGAGTATCCACGGCTCGGTTTCGCGACCGAGCAGCGGGTGCCTGCCCCGGTGCGCGGGGCTTACGACCATCTGGTGCGGGCCGGCTTCGACAGCCGCCTGGTCAAGTCGTAGCCGGGCAGCCGGAGCGCGGCCCGCCTCAGTCCTGACCGTCGACTCGCCGCAGCCGTCGTATAGCCGGCACGCTCAGCAGCGCCACCGACACGACCACGGTGCACACTGCACCGGCCAGCAGCATGGAGCGTCGTCCGAACAGCTCCGCGGCGGGCCCGGCCAGCGCCTCGCCGACCGGCAGAAAGGCGATCGAGCCGGCGATGTCATAGGCGTACACGCGGTTGAGTACCTCGTGCGGCACCTGGGTCTGGATGCTGGTTGCCCACATCACCCCCCAGAAAGCCATCCCCAGACCTCCGACGACCGCGCCCGCCGCGACAGCCGGCACTGGCAGCCCGCTGCCCACCGCGAACGGGAAGACGGCGAACAGCGCCACGCCCACGGCTCCGGCCCGCAGCTGGAAGGCGGGCCGGAGCCGCATGGCGAGGATCCCGCCGACGACGGTGCCGCAGCCGAGAGCCGAGTTGACGAGGCCGTAGTCGGTCACGCCGTGCTGCTGGACCATCTCCGTCGCGATCAGCGGGGCAGCGGGGCCACGCGCCGTGAGCGCGAAGAAGCTCCACAGCGCCAGCACTCCCCACAGCCACGGCCGCACCCGGACCGCCCTCCAGCCCTCTCGCAGGCCCTGGCGCATGCCGCCGGTCGCGGACGGCGATGTGCCCGTCTCCGTGGCCCGCGTTCCCGACGATGCCGCATGGCCCGGCAGCCGCACCGCCCACAGGCACAGTGCGCTGGCCGCGTATGTGCCGGCGTGCACGGCGAAGACACTGCCGGCCGATGCGACGGCGACCAGAAGCCCGGCGACCGTCGGGCCGACGAGCGACATCACCGCCTCGACGGTGCGGATGGCCCCGTTCCCCTGTTGCGCATCCGCGGACAACTGGCGCACCGTGCTGGCCACTCCGGGCTGGAAGACCGCCGAGGCGCCACCGTTGACGAGACCGATCACCAGGATCTGCCAGAGCGCCACGTGGCCGGAGAAGAAGAGGCCGGCCGCGAAGGACTGACTGACCAGCCGGAGCAGGTCCGCCCCGATCATCAGCCGCCGCGGATCGACACGGTCGGCGATCACCCCTGCGAAGATGACCAGGACGGCCCAGGACACCGTGGGTACCGCCATGGCCACACCGACCGACGTGGCGCTGTGGCCCTGCTGCAGCAGCCCTCCGGCCAGCGCCACCGGTAGCATCGTGTCGCCGAGCCGGGCCACGGCACGGGAGAGAAAGAACAGCCTGAAGTCCCGTGACCACAGCCGCCGTTCACGCTCTTTCGCCGCTACGGCACCGCTGTACCCGGAGCGCGCCCGCGCTCTCACCGCGGCAACGAGCTCTCGACCAGGGCCGCGACTGTGCCATCCGCGTTGCGCAGCACGCCGGCCAGCAGTGCCAGCACGTCGTCGGCGAGGCCCTCGGCCACGGCCAGCCCGCCGGGCGGGCCCCCGCAGAAGGCCCGCGCGGTCGTTGCCTCGGGGGTGAACTCGAAGCGCAGAGTGGTGACACTCAGGTCCAGGGCCGGACGGAAGGGCCCCAGGGCACGGGGCTCGCGTTCGTCCGGCGCCGGCACCCGACCGGTGGCGGCGTCGGCGGAACGCGTATCGGCTGCGGCCTCGGCCGGCATTCCGACGTGCAGTTGCACGTAGTCGATGCCGTCGGAAAGCAGCGCCGCGCCCAAGGGTGGTACGGCGCAGGCAAGATCCGCGACGCTCAGCGCGGAGAAGCGGAGAGCGGCCAGATTCTGGCCCATGACGGACTTGAAGCAGTCCGACAGGGCCTGGGCGGGATCGATGTGGCAGACCACCGGACGGTCGTGCACGAAGCAACCGGCCGCGGCGCCGAACCCGGACCGCTGCCGAGTCGAGACCGGCGTGAACAGGGCGAGCGTACGGGGCCCGCCACGATGCCAGATCGCCGCCGCGGTCAGAGCCGCCAACACCGAAAAAGCGGTGGCCCCTTGGGCTCGGCAGACGGTGCCGACCAGCGTATGCAGGGCCGGCCCACGATAGAGCTTCTGCACCTGGCCCAGTAACAGTTCGCCTGTCGGCCCGGCGGCCGATCCGCCGCCGGGCCGGGGGATCAGTCCCGAAACCGGTTCGAGGCGGTCCAGGGAGCGGGACCAGTACCGTGTCTCGCGCTCGGCACGCGCCGCGGCATCGACTCGCTGCTCGCACAACTGTCGATAACCCAACGGAAGTTCGCCCGAATCGCCTCCGTGCCGCCCGAGCGCTTCCTCAAGCAGGGTCGTCAGCTCGGCTGTCAGGACTCGCTCGGCATGTCCGTCGCAGACGAGGTGATCCAGGGTCACCAGCAGGAACCGCTCCAGCCCGGCCGAGTCCTCGATCAGTTCGTACTCTGCGCGACCAGGGATCTCGCGCACCTGTGCCGACCCCAGGCAAGCGGCTTTTCTGGCGGCCAGCAGGTCTCCCGCACTCTCGCCGGGGCGCGCGATGACGGTGCGCAGCTGAGGGTCGACGGCCTCGATCCGCTGCAGGTAGGGCGCACGCCCGACCAAGGCGCTGCGCAGCGCCTCCTGCCGCCGCTGCAGACGTGTGATCGCGGACTGGACCCGGGCCCTGGTCATCTCGGGCCGGAGCGGGAGGGCGATGAGCGTGTTGCGGAAGATCCCGGGACCGAAGAGGCCTTCCAGGAAGAGCATGCTCCGTTGTTCCGGAGAGAGCGGGAACGGGGGCAACAAGAGTCTCCCGACGTGGTGTTCAGCCTTGAACCAGACTGGACTGGACCAATTTTGTCGATCGAGAGGGGATGCTAGGTCCTCGCCGGGATCACGGCAAGAGCCACAGGGCGGACCGCGACTCCCGAAGGAGCCGGATGCGTTCACCCACACGCAGTTCGCCGGGGATGTCCTCGGGGTGCCCCCCCCCGAAGAGTGCGGAGAACACACCAGCGCGACGGGCAGCACCGTGATCGTCTGCGCTCTTCCGGTGGCACCGGACGCCGACGGGATCGCGCGATCGCTGAAGCCCGTGGATGCGAATCCGCCGCTGCTGGCTCGGTGGGCCGAGATGCCTGCGAAGCGACCTGGATGGTGACGGACGAGCCATCCGGCTCGGGCTGCGTATCGGAAGAGGTGCATCGAACGGTATGCGCCGCTTCCGTCCGAGGTGTGGACGCACTGGCAGAACAACGAGCTCCCCCGCCCGGTCGGCGACCGGACGGGGGAGCGGTGGACGGGCCGGGTCAGGGCTTGACGCGGACCACCTGCGGGTCGTGGTCGGAGGCCTGGGTGGCGAACTCGCTGTTGATGTGGACGACGTCGTAGCGAGTCTGCTGCGGCTTGAACGCGGGACTGACCAGGATGTGGTCGAGCACCTGCGAGTTGCCCTGGTAGACGTACGAGTAGCGCTCGGACGCGGGCAGTTCGTTCACCAGGTCGCGCAGGACGCCGCCCTTGGTGAGGGTCCGGAGCGCGGGCGAGAACTGGTAGTCGTTGAAGTCGCCGAGGGAGACCACCCGGGCGCCGGGGTCGGCGGCCAGGAGCTTGGCGACGAAGGCCTGCTCGACCTCGGCCTGCTTGGCGCGCTGAACCTCGGAGCTGCGGGTCGGGGCCTGGAAGCGGCTGTCCAGGCCCTGGTCGCCGCCCTTGCTGTTGAAGTGGTTGGCGATCACGAAGACCGGCTTGTTGTGGAACTTGAACTGGCCGACCAGTGGCTTGCGGCTGCTGTTCCAGGCCTCGTTGGCCGGGTCGATCCGGCCCGGGGAGACGGTCAGCGAGGCGCGCTTGCCGTTGCCGGTCACGTCCACGGCGGTAGTGGAGTCGCCGCCGGGTATGTCGGTGAAGGAAACGCGGTCGGGGTTGAACAGGAACACCTGGCGGATGTTGCCGCCGGGCTCGCCGCCGTCCTTGCCGTTCACCGGGTCGACGGAACGCCAGTCGTAGGCGGGGCCGCCGGCCGCCTTGATCGCCTCGACGAACTTGGCGACGGTGGCACCGGCCGTGACCGTGCCGTCGTTGACCGGGCCGTTGTCGTCCTGGACCTCCTCCACGGCCAGGATGTCGGGTGAGCGCAGGTTGGTGACGACGCCGGCCGCCAGTTCGGCGAACTTCTCGTCCGGGTCGCTCGGGTCGAGGTTCTCGACGTTGTACGTGCCGATCGTGAGCTCGCTCGGCAGGCCGGACTGGGTGACCTCCCGCTTCAGCCCGCCCGACTGGACGGCGCCGAGCCGGGTGGCCTGCACCGCGTATCCACCGAAATTGGTGTAGTCCAGGGGGCCTCCGGTGGCGCCGGTGAGCCGGTCGCCGACATCTGCGACCGGGAAGTCGGCTGCCGCGCCGAGCGACTGGACCATGAGCCGACCGGAGTTCTGCCGGTCGTAGCCGAGGTACACGGAACCGCCGCGGGACGAACGCGGGTCCTGCTCGCGGGCGTTCACCCACAGCTCGTGGTACGAGTTGCTGGCCTGCGTCACCGGTACGTCGCGGACCTCGACGTTCATGCCCTCCAGCGACTCGTACAGGTCGAGCGCGTAGGTGTCGGGCCGCAGTGGCAGGGACTCGATCGAGCCGCCCGCCGCGTCCGGTACGTACGCCGCCGGCACGGCCGAGCCGTTCAGCACCACCGGGGCGGGCACCGGGTTGTCCGAGGAGACCACGGTGACCTTGGGGTTGGACAGCTCGGTGAGGGACTGCGAGCCGCCCGAGCTGTTCGTGTAGTACTCGGTCACCTTGGCCGTGACCAGGACCGAGTCGCCGACCTCGACGGCCGGGCCGGCACCGCCGGTGTAGACGAAGACGCCCTCGCTGGTGGCCGGATCGGCGTCCGGGTTCGGGTCCTGCATCCAGAAGCCCTTGGTGCCGTACGTACGGACGCCGGTGACGATGCCGGGGACACCCGCGACCGTCTTGCCGGCCAGCGGCGAGACGCGGGTGGCGCCCTGGATGTCGTGGACGCGCACCGTGCCGGGCTCGGTCGGGCCGGTGTCGCCCCCGCCGGAGCCGCCTCCGGGGACGGTTTCGCCCTTGCTGTTGACCGGGGTGGGCTCGCCGCCCTGGAAGTCGGCGGCGTTGTCGTCGGTGTCGGCGAGAGACGCGGCGCGGGCCACCGAGGCGCTGTTGGAGGCGCCGGGGGCGGCGCCGGAGCCCTCGTGGACCACGGCGGTGCCGAAGCCCACCAGATCGACGACGCGCGGGTCGGCGGCGCAGTCCGCGGCGGTCTTGCAGGTCAGCGCGTCGGTGCCGTTGACGAACGCGATGGTGCCCGTGGTGGCGGACAGGGCCAGGCTGCCGACGGCGTCGGCGGTCGGCAGGTCCACGGTGCCGCCCGTGCCCGCCGCCTCGGTGACCAGGTAGCGGGCGCCGGCGGCGACCGCGCCGCTCAGCGGGGTGACCCCCCACTTGCTGCTGGCGCCGGGGGTGCCCGGCAGGTACTGCACGCTGTAGCCGGCCAGGCCGAAGGCGGCCCCGGACGGGTTGGCGAGTTCGATGAAGTCATTCTTCAGCGTCGCGCCGGAGTTGCCGCCACCGCCGTACACCTCGGCGATGACCGCGCCCGCGGACGGGGTGGCGACCGCACCGGGCAGCGGGACGAGCACCAGCGACGCGGTGACCGCGGCGGGCAGGGTGGCGCGCAGCAGTGCGCGGCGGGAGCGGCGGGCGGGGAGGGGGCTGGGCACCGTTGCGGCACTCCTTCATGGCAGGAAACGGCCCGGTCGCCACAGCGGCGCCAGGGCCAGTGAGGGTTCGTCAAAGTGGTGGCGGGGGACGCTTGAGGGCGTCTCGCACAGATCCAGAAGCTGAAGATACGCGCGTAGAACATGGCGTAACAAGGCTTCGGACATGAACTTCTCCTCACCGTGCCTGCTTGTTCGCTCGTTGTTCCCGCAGGTCGGGCCGGGACGTGCACCGGAATCGGACCCTCGTCACGCGGGTGGAGAGCGCGCCGAACCGCCGGGCAGCGGCGCGGTGGCGACCTCTGCGTGTCGACAATGCCATTCGGCAGGCTCCGCCGAGCTTCCCGGGCTGACCGAGATCCCTCGCGAATGCCCTGCCGCCGCCCCTCATGGACAGCGTGGACCCGACTCACCACATCGGGCACCGTCCCAGGGGGGAACTCTTCCCGCGGTCAGTTGCCGCCTCCGCCGTTGTCCTTCCGGCCGCCCACCACCGCGGATACGATCCATGCCACCAGCGCGACGAGGAAGAACACGACAATGATGGTCGGGAGCGCTGACACCAGAACCTGGTCCCCCCATGGGATTCGTGACCGCTCCTGTGTGAAGTGTGCGGCACCTGAGGCATCGAGAGCTTCCTCACGGCCTCCACGACCTGCAGGGCCGACAGGTCCCTTCCAGGACCGACCGGATCCTACGCGGCCCCGGCAACCTCCCGCCAGTGGTGGCGCCACCACGCCAGGCGCTGAACCGCTCCATCACACCCGCAAGATCACCGACCTGGCGGGGGCGCCGTGGTCACACCGGCCGACCGCGTCAGGAATCGACGGAGCCATCGGCGATCAGAGGGGGCGCGTTGTGGCGGGCGACACCCGGCTCGGAGGAAGCCAGGCCCAAGTCCGTGCGCCGGCGCGCCTCGATGAACTCGATGCGCCGGGCCTGTTCGTCGTCGATCACATCGCACACCCAGTCCCAGTGCAGTGCCACCCGGTCGCCCGCGGAGAGACCGTCGAGCAGCGTCAGTCCGCCGGCCGAGCAGCGTACGGTCTCCTCCCGCCACGCGCCGTCGGTCAGCACCGCACCGTTCCAGCACAGCGGGCGTGACCGCACGGTCGCGATGTCCCTGTCGGCGGCCACGACCACTCCCGTACGGACGCGGCACTGGTCGAGCACGGACAGGGCGGTCGGATGGCCCATCGACCGCAGGAGCGGGGCCCACGGATACACCTCGAACACCTGGAAGCTGTGATGGGCCAGGGCGCGCCGTCCGGCGTCGCGCCAGGTGCCGCCGAGCTGCCCCCGGAACCGGTCGGTCATGCGCTCCACCAGAGCGGCGGGATCGGCCCGGTCCAGCAGTTCGTTGCCGATCCAGTACGCCTCGACCACCCGCACGTCGAGCGGGTCCGCCAGCCCCGCCGTCTCCGCGAGGAACTGGAGATAGCACCAGGCCCCCTCGAACTGCCGGGCGCGCCGCTCGATGTCGGCGGTCGCGTCACGGCGCAGGAGGGCCGCCGCGTCGGCCGGGCCGCAGTAGCCGAGCTCGTTGGGCGGGTAGGCGTATCGCGCGAACAGCAGCGCGCCCTCGGCACTCACTCAGCAGATCCTCGGTAGTTGTTCGCCGATCGGCAGCCCGATCACCCGGCTCCCGCCCAGCCCCGTCCTCGCCACGACCATCCCGGCGTGATCCGGCACGCAGCTGCCGATCCGGCAGGCGGACCGGCCCAGGGGATGGGCCCGCATGGCGGCCAGCACCCGGTCCGCGTCCTCGGCCGGGACGATCGCGATCAGCTTGCCCTCGTTGGCCACTTGGAGCGGGTCGAGCCCGAGCAGGCTGCACGCGTCGCGCACCGTGGGCGGTACGGGAAGCAGCCGCTCCACCAGTTCGATGCCCACGTCCGAGGCGCGGGCGATCTCGTTCAGCGAGGCCGAGACGCCTCCGCGCGTGGGGTCCCGGAGCACGCGCAGGTCGGTGCCGGTGGCGAGCATGGCGGCGACCAGTCCGTGCAGCGGGGCGGTGTCGCTCTCCACCGTCGTACCGAACTCGAGGCCCTCCCGGCAGCTCATCACGGCCACACCGTGCACGCCGATGTCGCCGCTGACGAGCACGGCGTCGCCGGGGAGAGCCCGGCGCGCGTGGATGTCGACACCGGGAGGGACCACACCGATGCCCGAGGTGTTGAGGTAGACGCCGTCACCACTGCCGTGCTCCACGACCTTCGTGTCCCCGGTGACCAGGCGTACGCCGGCGTCCTCGGCGGCCCGGCCCACGGCCTGCGCGATCCGGCCGAGGTCGCTCAGCGCGGTGCCCTCCGCGAGGATGAAGGCGGTGGACAGGAACAGGGGCGTCGCACCCGACATGGCCAGGTCGTTGACCGTGCCGTTCACCGCCAGGTCGCCGATCGACCCGCCGGGGAAGAACATCGGCTTCACCACGAACGAGTCCGTGGAGAAGGCGAGACGGGTGCCGGAGCCCACCGTCAGGACGGCCGAGTCACCGAGGTCGGCGGCGGCCGCGGCACCGTACGCGGGCAGGAAGAGGTGCTCGATCAGCTCACCGGACATCGCGCCGCCGCCCCCGTGGCCCATGACGACGGACGGCATGTCCCGCAGCGGTACCGGGCAGGCCCACCCCTCGAAGTCGAGGTCGGGCACATCGTTCACCACGGCGGTCATGTCCTGCATCGCGTCAGTCACTTCGCATCGACCAGTTCCAGGCGGCGGTGGGTGTAGTACGCGGCACACGCGCCCTCGGACGACACCATGGTCGCGCCGAGCGGGTTCCTCGGCGTGCACTCCTTGCCGAACGCCTCGCACAGGTGCGGTTTGATCAGGCCCTGGAGGACCTCGCCCGAGCGGCAGAGCGACGACTCGGCGGTGTGGATGTCCGTCACCTCGAACCGCTGCTCCGCGTCGAACGCCCGGTACTTCTCGGAGAGCCGCCAGCCGCTGCGCGGAATCGCCCCGATGCCGCGCCAGGTCCGGTCGGTCACCTCGAAGACATCGGCGAGCATCTCCATGGCGGGCACATTGCCCTCCTCGCGCACCGCCCTGGGATAGGCGTTCTCCACCTCGTACCGGCCCGCCTCCAGCTGGACGACGGTCCGGCGGACCCCTTCGAGGATGTCCAGCGGCTCGAAGCCGGTGACCACGATCGGCACCTTGTACTTCCGGGCCAGCGGCGGGTACTCGGCCGTCCCCATCACACTGCACACATGGCCCGCGGCGAGGAACGCCTGCACCCGGCACGTCGAGGACTCCATGATCGCGGCGATCGCGGGCGGCACCAGCACATGGGACACCAGCAGGGAGAAGTTCCGCACCCCGAGCCGCTGGGCCTGATACACCGTCATGGCGTTGGCGGGGGCGGTGGTCTCGAATCCGATCCCGAAGAAGACGACTTCGCGGTCGGGGTTCTCCCGGGCGAGCTTCAATGCGTCGAGAGGTGAGTACACCACGCGTACGTCGCCGCCGGCACTCTTCACGGAGAACAGGTCCTGGCTGCTGCCGGGCACGCGCAGCATGTCGCCGAACGAGCAGAAGATGACACCGGGGCGGGCGGCGATCGCCAGCGCCCGGTCGATGGTCTCCAGCGGGGTGACGCAGACGGGGCATCCCGGTCCGTGGATCATCTCCACGCTGTCCGGGAGCAGTTGGTCGATGCCGTGCCGGATGATCGAGTGCGTCTGGCCGCCGCAGACCTCCATCAGCGCCCACTTCTGCGTGGTGGCCGCGTGGATCCGGTCGATCAGCCTCTTCGCGACATCGGGGTCACTGAACTCGTCGAGGTACTTCACCGGCCGGCTCCTTCGTGGGACGCACCCTGGCGGGCTGCGCGTTCGAAGCCGTCCTCGAACTCCTCGGCCAGGATGCCGAGCCGTTCGAAGTCGGCGAGGGTGTCCAGGGCCGACCGTTCGTCGAGGCGCTGGATGGCGAATCCGACATGCACGATGACGTATTCACCGACGGTCACATCGGGGATGTACTGGAGGCACACCTCCTTGTGCACCCCGCCGAAATCGACCTCGGCCATCACGGTGCCGTCGACTTCGGCGGTACTGAGGACACGCCCCGGAACAGCCAGACACATGGTCCCTCTCCTCTGTGGATCCCTCTTGAGGTACGGCGGTGCGGTCGTGCGGCGGCGTCAGCCCGATGCGGCGATCACGAGCTGGCCGAGGGCGATCCCGCCGTCGTTCGGCGGGAGCAGGCGCGGCCGCAGGACGGTGAAGCCCCGTTCGGTCAGGCCGCGTTGGGTCGCTTCGAGCAGTACGGCGTTCTGGAAGACGCCGCCGCCCAGCGCCACGGTGGAAAGGCCGGTGTGTGTGCGGCAGAGGTCCGCGAGGCGGGTGGCGACAGCGGCGACGGCGGCGTGGAAACGTGCGGCGATCATCCCGGCCGGCACACCGTCCCGTACGTCGGACACCACGGCCCGGACGACCGGGCCCGGATCCGCGACGGCGGGTTCCTTCTTCTTCCCGGGGCGGATACCGAAGCGGTAGCCGCCCTCCGGAGCCGCGGGGCCGGCTGTCGCGCCACGAGCCAGCCCTTCCAGTTCCATGGCTGCCTCCGCCTCGTACGCCACCATGTGCCGGACGCCGGCCAGGGACGCGACCGCGTCGAAGAGCCGTCCCATGCCCGACGTGGGCACGCAGCCGAATCCGGTCGCGAACTGATGGGCCAGCACGTCGCGTTCGGCGGGCGGGCAGGCACGGACCGCGGGCAAGTCCTCGTCCCAGGGGATGCCGGCCGCGTACAGATGGGCGAGGGCCATCCGGTACGGCCGCAGCACACTCGCATCGCCCCCGGCCAGCGGTACGCAACCCAGGTGCGCGGCCCTGCTGAACGAGGCGTAGCCGGCCACCAGGACCTCGCCGCCCCAGGCCGCCCCGTCGGTGCCGTGGCCGGTGCCGTCGAAGGCGATGCCGATCACGCGCTCGTCCGCGCCCAGGCCGTGCTCCGCCATCACGGAGGCGATGTGCGCGTGGTGATGCTGCACGGTGCGGACCGGCCGCCCGGCCGCGTGGGCGCGAGCCCAGTCGCCGGAGTGGTAGCCGGGGTGACGGTCGGCCACCAGCCGGGTGGGCGCCACACCGGTGAGGTCCTCCAGATGCCTCTCGGTCCGGGTCAGGGCATCGACCGTGGACAGGTCGTCCATGTCGCCGATGTGCTGGCTCAGCCAGGCGTAGCGGCCCTCGGCCAGCGCGCAGGTGTTCTTCAGGTCGGCGCCCACGGCGAGCGTCGGGGGTACGTCGAAGGGCAGCGCGATCGGCAGCGGGGCGTATCCGCGCGAGCGGCGCAGCGGCAGTTCGGCACCGGCGGCCCAGCGGCTGACCGAGTCGTCGCACGGCACATGGATGCGCCGGTCGTGCCGTAGCCAGGCATCGACCAGCGGTGCCAGGGCGGTCAACGCGTCGCCGTCGTCGGTGACGATCGGCTCGCCCGACAGATTGGCCGACGTCATCACGAGCGCGTCCGGGCCCGGCGAGTCGTCACCGATGCCGAAGAGGAGGACGTGCAACGGGGTGTACGGCAGCAGCAGCCCGAGGTGGGAGCTGCCGGGCGCCACGGCGTCGGACACCCCCGCCCCGCGCCGGGCAGCGTGACGGGGGAGGAGGACGATCGGCCGGCGCCCACCGCTCAGGAGCTCCTCCTCCTCCGCCGTGAGAGTCACCAGCTCACGCGCGACGTCGAGGCCCGGCACCATCACGGCGAACGGTTTGCCTCCGCGCTGCTTGCGCCGGCGCAGTTCCGCCACGGCCGCGTCGTCACGGGCGTCGCACACCAGGTGGTAGCCGCCGAGGCCCTTGACCGCGATGATCGCGCCCTCGGCAAGAAGCTTCCGCGCGGTCCGCAGCGCGTCCTCGTCGTGCGACGGGGCCACGCCCTGCTTGCCGACGAGTTCGAGCCGCGGTCCGCAGTCGGGACAGGCGATCGGCTGGGCGTGGAAGCGCCGGTCGAGCGGGTCCTCGTACTCCGCCCGGCAGGCCCCGCACATCTCGAAGTCCGCCATCGTGGTGGCGGCCCGGTCGTACGGGAGGCCGGTGACGATCGTGAACCGGGGGCCGCAGTGCGTGCACGTGATGAACGGGTGGCGGTAGCGCCGGTTCGACGGATCGCCCAGCTCGTCCAGGCAGTCCCGGCAGGTCGCGATGTCGGGCGAGACCAGCGTCCTGGCGCGGTCGGACGCGCTGGACCGCTCGATGGTGAAGCCCGTGCCGCCGCGGGTCGGCTGTTCGCTCGTCAGCACGTCCTCGACGACCGCGAGCGGAGGGGCGTCGGAGCGCAGACGGCGGCCGAACTCCTCCACGGCGCCGGCCGCTCCCTCGACCTCGGCGAGCACACCGTCACCGGTGTTCGTCACCGAGCCCGTGAGCAGCAGCTCCGAAGCGGTGACGTAGACGAAGGGGCGGAAGCCCACGCCCTGCACGACGCCGCGCACCTCGAATCTGCGCCGGACCCGCTGCTCCCGGCCGCGGCCCATCATCTCCAGTCCCGACAGGGCCTCCTGGGCCTTCGCCCGGTCGATGCGCTCCACGGCGAAGCCCATGTGGAGAAGCACCCAGTCGTCGCGACCGGGTGCCTCGTCGAGCATGCCGATGTTGACGCGGCGCCTGGCGCCCTCCACGTCCACCAGAGCCAGCTGGCCCGCATACC
Source organism: Streptomyces sp. NPDC002403 (assembly GCF_053593015.1). NCBI lineage: Bacteria > Bacillati > Actinomycetota > Actinomycetes > Kitasatosporales > Streptomycetaceae > Streptomyces > Streptomyces sp. NPDC002403. The sequence continues at coordinate 120,433 of NZ_JBSFBQ010000020.1, forward strand.
CGTCCACGATCTCCACGACGCGGCCAGGAATGCCTAGGCACATGATCAGGATCTCCGGGGTTCGGTGCTGTTCACGGACGCGGTCGGTACGGACGGCGCGAGCTGCCGGACCAGGGTGTGCACTGCCCGCATCGCCTCGGGCACCGCGCTGTCGACGGCCTCGCCGAGCCCGATGCCCTCCTCTACTCCGGCGGGTGTGCAGCCGACGAGGTAGGTGAGCGGAAGCGTACCGCCCAATTGATCCAGATTTGCCAGGACAGAAACTGGATTCATGCCATGTGCGTCGAATTCACCCGAACCGAGGTCCTCCACGCCGATGCGGAGCACGGTCACCTCCCCGGGGGCGCCGCCCCCGGGGTACGCGTCGACCAGAACCAGCGCGTCGTACCCGTCGAGCAGGTCGTACGCGAGATGCATGCCGCGGATGCCGTAGTCCACCACCCGGACCTGCGGGGGCATCCCCCCGTCGCGGGCCAGTCGGCGCACCACCTCCGGGCCGAAGCCGTCGTCGCCGAGAAACAGATTGCCGATGCCCGCGACCAGCACCCGGCCGGCCTTGTCGGATTCCCTCGTCATCCTCGGTCAGCCGCCCCCGGACTGAAGGTCGGGCGAATCCGGGTCCTGAGTCCTCTCCGGGTGTACGGAGGTGTCGGACTGTTCGTCCGAGGTGCCCGAGGGACGGTCTGCCGGGCCGCCCGACGGCCGGTCCGAGCCGGTGTCGCGGGATCCCTTCGGGCCCCGTTCCTCCTGCGGCTCCTCCTCGACGCCGCTGTGCTTCTCCGGTGTCTCAGCCATGGGGTGCTCCTTACTCACGTCACTCGGATCGGGATTCACATCGAACGGATGCGCAGGTAGCGGCGGATGTCGGGGATCGACCTGATCCCCACCGCCACGGCGACGACCGCCACGGCCGCGGCCGCTCCGGCGGTGATGATGCCCAGGGTCTTCACGATCGGTTCTCCTCTCGGTGCAGCGCCGTCTCCTCGGCGCTCAGGGGTGTCAGTTCGTCGGGCGCGAAGTAGAAGTAGCGGCCGTACCAGTCGTGCAGGTCCGAGGCGGGGTCGTCGACGAGGACCAGGGCGATGTGCGTACCACCGTCCACGTCCGAGAGGACCGCGGTGACCCGGGCCACCCGGCCGGCGAAGAACAGGTCCTGCGCGTCCGCCCGCCGGGAGGGGTGGACGCGGACCAGGCTGTCCTTGGCCACCCGGACCCCGTCGATCACGACCGCGTCGCTGCCGGGCCGTACCGAGGCGTCGGCCGCCGGGTCCCACCAGGGCGCGCCCGCGGTGTCGAAAGCGGCGGGTTCCACATCCCGGACGTCTGCCGCCGGGCCCACGGGAGCCGCGGGCTCCGGCGGGTGCGGGTCGCGCAGCAGGCCGTGCAGCCGCTGGAGGTCGGCGGGCGACATGCCGTCGCACCGGTCGATGATCTCCCGGGCCCGGGGATCGGTGGCCCGGGCCTCCGCCTTCTCCTCCTCCGTCATGGTCATCACACGGAGAGTCAGGATCTCGTCGATCTCGGTCGAGTCGAACAGGGCGCCGGGGCTCTGCTCGGCGACCTCCGGGTAGTCGTACAGGATGATCGGCGCACCGAGCAGGGTGTCCGTCGTCCCCTTCGGCCCGGCCAGCACGGGCCAGCACCTGCGCTGCCGGCACCGGCCGGCGGCCGCTGCCGCTCCGGCGGGCGGTTCGAGCAGCGAGACGAACCCGGCGTTGTGCGCCCGCAGCAGCAGATGCGCGCCGATCAGCGAGGACCGGATCGCGGCGTCCTTGGTGGCCACGGGCTCCGGATGCTCGTTGCGCACCGCCACCGAGAGGCGCACGTATCCGTCGTCGACGACGGCCCGCGTGCGGACCCGGACCGTCAACGGCAGCCGCCGTCGCACGATCCGGCCCACCAGAACGCCGCGCGCGTCGGTCACCGGCTCGGTGTCCTCGCCGCCCGGGACCTCGTGGACGGCGTCCGCCACCTCGCCCAACGGCAGTGCGGTCAGGACGACTTCACGCTCGACGGCCTCGTCCCAGGACATCACCGGCACCCCGTCGACGATGAGCTGTCCGACCGGTACGTCCACCCCGTCCTCGCCCGTGCCGCGCACCTCGCGGACCTGGAGCTGGAGGAAGCGCAGATGCACGGTGACGGCGGCCGGCCCGTCGTGCGGTGCCAGCAGGCACTGCATCTCCATCTCCGGCTCCTCGCCGAAACTCGCCGCCGTGGCCTGCGGCGGACCGAGGACCCCGAACTGCCAGCGCGACCGGTTCTTGTGCGAGCTCGCCCGGTACGGGTACAGGAGGTACCCCTCGTACAGGACGGCATCGGCGATCGAACGCACCTGGTCAAGGCTCACAGGACCACCTCGTCGTGCTCGGCCAGGAGGGCCTGGACCGTCTCGTCCCAGCTGATCAGCCCGCGCCGGGCCCGGAAGTCCGCGAAGCGCGCCAGCACCTCGTGGTCCAGCCGGATCCATCCGGTGCTCGGGTAGTGCGCCGCCACCATGCGTCGCCACACCTCGACCGGCATCGGATGCCGGGCCTCGCAGTCCCACGGCACCTGCTCGACCCCGAAGCCCTTGCTGCCGCGGGTGAAGACCGTGCCGGAGAACATCAGGGCGAGGGGGACCGAGCCTTCGCCCAGGGCGTGCAGATAGCGGGAACCGATCACGTCGAAGTCGTACGTGCAGGGCAGAGGGAGATCGACCTCGGTCGCACCGCTGAAGCCCTGCACGGTGGTGTCGCAGCTCATCCACTGGAACGGCTTCAGGGTGTCCGTCCAGCGGTCCCGGCCGCCGAACAGCGCTACCAGGCCGCTCTGTTCGGCCTCGTCGTAATGGCGCCGATGCGGCTCGATGCGGACCTGACAGTGCAGCGCGATGGCATGGATCCGCCGACCCGTCCGCTCCTCGATCCGCAGCCGCGCGGTCAGCTGCGGAGCGGCCGCGTACGGCTCGGCGACGACGTCGAGCACGGAGAACGCGAAGTCGTTCACGGCGCCCCGATCCCCGCGGCCGGCCGGCTTCGCTCCGCCACCCGTGCGAAGAAGCCGTCCAGCGCGGCACGGGCCTCGGTGCCGCCGTCGAACCCGCGCCACAGCGAACGCAGTTGCCCCACCAACTCGTAACAGGCGTCGATCGGCACCAGATGGCACGAACCATCGCTCTCCGCCGTACGCCGGATCAGCAGCGCCTCCACGTCCGGACGCAGCACGGCGAGCTCGGGGCTCGACGCGACGACGGCCGCCCAGGCGTCCAGCGGCAGTTCCGACTCGGTGGCCCCGGCGGGCCCGGGGTAGAACGCGATCATCCGGTCCTGGACGGAGTTGCGGAACAGGAAGGCGAGCCCCACGGGAATCTGCAACTCGTCCCAGGCACGCCCGTCCACGGTCAGCCCGGCGAAGTGCAGATAGCGCTCGGGGACCGCCCGGTAGCGCAGCTCCGCGTTCTCGTCGGTGAACAGCAGATAGCAGGCCCGGCAGCCGCACATCAGGGCGCGGCTGTCGAGGTTCACCACATGGGGGTGGCTCTCGCCGATCGGTTCCGCGCACATCTCGCAGCGCTCACCGGCGGGCGGTCGCGGCCGGTTGCGCCTGAGCCGCAGCAGGGTGGAGGCCGGCGAGGCGGAACGGCCCGACGCGATCACGGCGCCACCGCCGCGGGAACCGACACCGAGACCGCGGCACCGTCCGACAGCAGGGGCAGCGGCGCCAGGTGCGCATCGTCCCCGTCGAGGCAGATCCCGGCCCGCCGTACGTCGTAGTGCGCACGACACCCGGCACAGCGCAGGATCGCGTCCCCGGCCAAACCGCCCAGCCGCCGCGCCAGCGTGGCCCCCTCGAACGGCTGCTCGCAGCGCGCGCACCGGTCCTCGAAGGCGAAGAGATCCGTGCCCACCCGGCAGGCCACCACCGGCATCCTGCCGACACCGAACCGGGCCACGGCGCCGGACTCCAGCCCCGACAGCTCCGGCACGACCTCCCACGAGGCGCCGTCGTCACCGGCCGTCCCGGACTCCGCGTGCAGCCGGGCGAACAGCGAGTCCACCAGGACCAGCGGCCCCGCCGCCCCTGCGTCCTCGTCGGCCGCGGTCTCGACCTCGATCGAGGTGATCTCCGGCGCCGCCGCCTCCACAGCACCCTGCACGGCCAGCTTGAGCGTGACCGAGGACGACGGGCAGCCGTCACAACTGCCCAGCAGCCTCAACCGGACGGTGCCCTCGTCGGTGACGGCGAGCAGCTCCACATCACCGCCGTGCGACCCCAGATACGGTCGTACGCTCTCCAGCGCCCGCTCGACCCGGGTCTCCACACCGTAGGGATGCAGCCCGTGCACCAGCAGGACGCCGGCCACCAGCTCGTCGTCGGCCAGGGCGGCCAGGACGTCGTCGTCCAGCCGCCCCTGCTCGTGCACGAGGCCGAGCAGCCGTTCCAGCCCGGCACCGTAGAAGTCGGTGACGAGCCGGACCAGTTCCTCGCTGCGTTCGCGGGCGACCGCGCCGCCCGAGCCGCTGGCGGCGATCAGGGTGTCGATGCGTTCACCGGCGGTCCGCCAGTCGGGCGTGGCCGGGGAATCCTCCTGCGCCATCACTCGCTGCCCGCGGACTGGGTGGGGGAGTGCAGGAGCTCCAGCTTCTTGCCCTCGCCGAGATACATGTGCACACCGCAGGGCAGACAGGGGTCGAAGCTGCGCACCGTGCGCATGATGTCGATGCCCTTGAAGTGCTCCCGGTCGTTCTCCTCGAAGATCGGCTGCCCCTGCACGGCGTCCTCGTAGGGGCCGGGCGTGCCGTACGTGTCACGGGGGCTCGCGTTCCACGGAGTCGGCGGGTACGGGTGGTAGTTCGCGATCTTGCCGTCCCGGATCACCATGTGGTGGGAGAGGACACCGCGGACCGCCTCGGTGAACCCGCAGCCCACGCCCTCCTCGGGCACCTCGAACTTCTCCCAGGTCTTGGTGTTCCCGGAGCGGATCTCCACGAGAGCCTTCTCCGCGAAGTGAAGCGCGCAGGCTGCCGCGTAGGCCTGGAAGTAGCTGCGCGCCCGGTTGCGCTCGATGGTGTTGCTCCACTTCGGGACGTGCCACTCCAGCTCCACCGGCCCCTTGAGGGCGGTCTTGGGGAGGTTGATCTTGACGCTGTGGCCGGTGGCCTGGATGTAGCCGATGTCGACCAGACCGGCCAGCGCGGTGGTCCACAGTCGCGCGAGCGGCCCGCCGCCCGTGTCGAGCGCCAGGTAGTCCTTGCCGTCGAACCACCGGGGTGACATGACCCAGCTGTACTTGTCGTCCAGGTCCCGCTTCTGCGGCTGCGGGTTGGTGTGCTGGTTCCAGGGGTGGCGCCGGTCGACCGGATTGCCGAGTGGGTCGTGGGAGACGAACGTCTCCTGCTCGTCCCAGTCGTTGTAGTACGACGAACCGAGCAGGATCCGGATGCCGAGGTTGATCTTCACCAGGTCGGTGGTGACCAGCTTCCCGTCGACGACGACACCGGGGGTGACGTACATCTTCCGGCCCCAGTCGGTCATGTCCTTGTACGCGAAGTTGCAGTGCTCCGGGTCCTGGAAGGAGCCCCAGCAGCCCAGCAGGATGCGCCGGTTGCCGACCTGCTCGTACCCCGGCAGGGCTTCGTAGAAGAAGTCGAAGAGATCGTCGTGCATCGGCACGACCTTCTTCATGAACTCCACGTACCGCTGGAGGCGGGTGATGTAGTCCGTCATCAGCTGGATGGTCGCCACGGTGCCGACCCCGCCGGGATAGAGCGTGGAGGGGTGGACGTGCCGGCCCTCCATCAGGCAGAACATCTCCCGGGTCATCCGGCTGACCTGGAGCGCCTCGCGGTAGAACTCGCCGGTGAACGGGTTCAGCGATCGCATGATGTCGCCGATCGTCCGGTACCCGTGTGCGTCGGCGTGCGGGGAGGGGGTGCGGTTGGCCTGTTCCAGCACGCCGGGGTTGGTCTCCGCGACCATCTTCTCGCAGTAGTCGACCCCGACCAGGTTCTCCTGGAAGATGTTGTGGTCGAACATGTACTCCGCGGCCTCGCCGAGATTCACGATCCACTCGCCGAGGTGCGGTGGCTTCACCCCGTACGCCATGTTCTGCGTGTAGCAGGAACACGTGGCGTGGTTGTCACCGCAGATTCCGCAGATGCGACTCGTGATGAAGTGCGCGTCCCGCGGGTCCTTTCCCTTCATGAAGACCGAATAGCCCCGGAAGATGGAACTGGTGCTGTGGCACTCGGCGACCACCTTCTGTTTGAAGTCGATCTTCGTGTAGATCCCCAGGCTGCCGACGATCCGGGTAATGGGATCCCACGCCATTTCGACCAGGTCGTTCTTGCCCTGGCCGCCTCCGGCACCTTTGTGCTGCGTCGCGGTCATTGGCCGCCTCTTCTTTCTGTCCGTTGAGGTGATGTACGCGGTCATTCACCAGGTGCGTGTGGCGCCGGTCGTGAGTTTCCTGCCGGGCCTACGCCATTTCGGTTCGCGGTCCAGGGCGTGGGTGGTGAGACTGCGCAGCCGCCGAATCGTCGACCCGTACGGCCCGACCGCGTTGGTCGAGAGCTTTCCGCCGGGGGGCTCGTCCATGAACGGCATGAACTTGTCCGGGAACCCGGGCATGGTGCAGCCGATGCAGATGCCGCCGACGTTGGGGCAGCCGCCGATGCCGTTCATCCAGCCGCGCTTGGGCACATTGCACTTGACCGCGGGGCCCCAGCAGCCCAGCTTGACGATGCACTTCGGCGAGCCGTACTCCGTCGCGAAGTCGGCCTGCTCGTAGTACCCGGCTCGGTCACAGCCCTCGTGGACCGTGGACCCGAACAGCCACTTCGGCCGCAGCGCGTCGTCGAGCGGGATCATCGGTGCCTGGTCGGTGGCCATGTAGAGCAGGTAGGTGAGCGTCTCCGAGAGGTTGTCCGGCTGGATCGGACACCCGGGGACGCACACGATCGGGATGCCGGCCTTGGACTTCCAGTCCCAGCCCAGGTAGTCGGGGACCCCCATTGCGCCGGTCGGGTTGCCCGCCATGGCGTGGATGCCGCCGTACGTCGCGCAGGTGCCGACCGCGACGACCGCGGTCGCCTTCGGAGCCAGCCGGTCGAGCCACTCGCTGGTCGTCATCGGCTGGCCGGTGGCGGGGTCGTTGCCGAACCCGCACCAGTAACCCTCGTCGTGCAGCCGTTCGTTCGGAATGGATCCCTCGACCACGAGAACAAACGGTTCCAGTTCTCCGCGATCGGCCTTGAAGAACCATTCGAGGAAATCGTCGGCGCCGCCGTTCGGACCGCATTCGAAATCGATGAGCGGCCAGTGGACGGCGACCTGCGGAAGTCCCGGCAGGGCACCGAGCGCGATCTCCTCGATGCTCGGCTGCGTGGCGGCGGTCAGGGAGACGGAATCGCCGTCACAGCTCAGTCCTGCGTTGATCCACAGGACGTGGATCAGTGTGTCCTCCGCCTTTACCGCTTCCTCTGTCGGCATGGAATCGCCGCCTTTCAGGATGACGGCCTACCGACCGTCGGCCCCCACAGGTGGGTATGCGCACATTGCTACCATCACGCCTCGATTCGCGAGCCTCGGCAACAGGGGAATTCGCCGCTCCGCCTCGTCACCGGGGCCCGAATGACGGCATGCGGTCGACCGCTCGGGTGATCCGGACGGGGGACCGGTCCCGTCGGACGGCGCCACGGTGCTTCCGTGGCCCTACGGTCGGAGCCACCCGCGGAAGGACGAGCACCGGTGCACGAGCTGGCCATCACACAGAGTGTCGTCGACGCGGTGTGCGAACGCGCCGGGGGGCGTCCGGTTCGGTCGGTCCGCGTCCGCGTCGGCGTGCTCACGGCCGTGGTCGCCGACTCGATGCGGTTCTGCTTCGGCCTGGTCACGGAGGGGACGGCCGCCGAGGGCGCGCGGTTGGAGATCGACCAGCCGCCCGGCGCCGGCCGCTGCCGCACCTGTGCCGTCGCATTCACCTTGACCGACCTGATTCTGCTGTGTCCCTGCGGCAGCGCGGATGTGGAGATCACATCGGGACAGGAACTGCAGATCGTCTCCATGGAAGTGGGCTGAACCATGTGCGGTACCTGCGGCTGTGCCGAGGAGTCCGGCGGGACCAGGATCGTGATGCTGCGGGAGGACGGTGCACCGGACCACGGACATCCGCATCCGCATCCGGATCCGCACCCTCATCCGCACGGGCGTCGTCAGCCGGATGGAGCCGGTGAGACCGTCACCATCGAGCAGAGGGTACTCGCCAAGAACGACCTGCTCGCGGAGCGCAACCGGACGTGGATGGGCGACCGCGGCGTCGTGGCCGTGAACGTGATGAGCTCGCCGGGCGCAGGCAAGACGACCCTGTTGGAACGCGCCGTCACCGACCTCGGCGGCCGTCGGCCGGTGGCCGTCGTCGAGGGCGATCAGGAGACGAGGCTCGACGCCGACCGGATCAGGCGTACGGGCTGCGCCGTGGTGCAGGTGAACACGGGAGCGGGATGCCACCTCGACGCGGAGATGATGCGGGACGCCCTCACGGCGCTGTCCCCGGCCGAGGGTTCGCTGCTCATGGTGGAGAACGTCGGGAACCTGGTGTGCCCCGCCCTGTTCGACCTCGGGGAGCGCAGCAAGGTCGTGATCATCTCGGTCACCGAGGGCACGGACAAGCCGCTGAAGTACCCGTACATGTTCGCCGCCGCCGATCTGATCCTGATCAACAAGTCCGATCTGCTGCCCTATGTCGACTTCGACGTGGAGCAGTGCGAGCGGCACGCGCGCTCGGTGAACCCGGACGTGCGCGTGCTGACGGTCTCCGCGACCACCGGCGAGGGCCTGGCCCAGTGGTACGACTGGCTGGCGGAGCAGCGGTAGCCGCTCCGCCGCCGGACCGCGCTCAGTCCCGGGGGAGCAGGGGCTGCGGGACCGCGGTGCCGGTCGTGGGGCGCTCCTTGCGGACGAAGGCCCGGCGCAGCCCGTGGTACGGGTGGTGCGGGTCCGCGAAGATGCGGTGCATGCGGGCGAGTTCGGCCTCCCGGTACGGGGCCAGGTCGACCCGGTCCCGCTCCTCCTTCTTCGCGTGGATCCGGGACTGCGTCGCGGGCAGGGCTGCCAGGCGGGATGCCAGGGCGCCGACCTCCGACGCGAACGACTGAGGGGTGCACGGGATCACCCTGTCGATCAGCCCGAGCCGGTGGGCCGTGGTGGAGCTGACCGGCAGGGCGTCCCGCATGAGCCGGCCGGCCGCCGCCGCACCCACCCGCCGCGGCAGTGTGTACGTCCAGTACTCCGATCCGTACAGCCCCATCAGGCGGTAGTGCGGATTGAAGACCGCGCCCGCCCTGCACCACACCTCGTCGGCGGCGAGGGCCAGCATCATCCCGCCCGCCGCGGCGTTCCCGGCGAGCGCGGCGACGACGAGCCGGTCCGTGGTGGTCAGCACCGCCTCGACCAGGTCGTCCATGGCATTGATGTTGGCCCAGGACTCGGCGCCGGGATCGGCCGCCGCCTCGATCACATTGAGGTGGATGCCGTTGGAGAAGAAGTCCCGGCCACCGCCGACGACCAGCACCGAGGTGGGCCGGGAGCAGGCGAACCGGTAGGCGTGCAAAAGGCGTTGACACTGCGCCGTGCTCATCGCGCCGCCGCGGAACGAGAACGACAGGAAGCCGGTCCCGGCCTCCTCCCGGTAGCCGATCTCGGACCAGGTGCCGTCGTTCTCGGTCCGGTGCAGCGGAGCCGGCCGCTCGGGCACGGCGGACAGCCGCCCGGCCAGCGCCGAGGCGGCGGGGAGTTTGAAGGTGGCCGGGCCGCCCGGCGCCCGCCGTGGCCGCAGCTCGGGAATCCACACCGCGCCGTCGACGGTCGCCCGGCAGATCGCGCCGTCCCGGGTGGCCACCACATCCCCCGGACGCCCGCCCAGCCGGGACTCGGGATACCCGCCGTGCAGGAACCACTCGCCGCCCAGCAACTCGTCGAGCACACCGGGCTGGGAGTCCGCCGCCCTGAGCTTGCGGACCGCTGTCGCGGTGGAGTCCGACCGCCAGTCGATGCGACGCAGCGACTGCCGGAACGGGGGGCGGCAGCCTTCGATGGCGCCGGAGGCCTGCGGTGCCGGGGCGTACGTCCCCGACGCGAAACGTCCGACCGCCAGGAGCACCGCCTCCATGGCGGCGTCCGAGATCTCGTTGCGGTACAGGTCGCTCTTGCCCACCGGGGGCAGCGGACAGGTCACGGACGCCCAGACGTCACCCGCGTCCATCTCCGCGTTCGCCTGAAGCACGGTGACGCCCCAGCGGTCCGCTCCCTCGTGGACGGCCCAGTCCAGGGAGGAGGGCCCGCGGTCGCCGACCGGCCCCGGATGGACGACGAGACAGGTGTGGACCGACCAGACGTCCCTCGGGATCGCGGTCTTCAGGTACGGCGCCACAACAAGGTCCGGGCACTCCCGGCGGACGGCTTCCCGGACCGGGTCCTCCTCGTGCGCGAGCTGCACGGCGACGGAGTGCCCGTGGTCCCTCAGCTCCGCCTGGACGCGTTGGGTAAGGCTGTTGAAGGCGCTTGCGACAAGCAGGATGTGCACGGCGATCTCCCGGTGGCTGCGGTCCGTCCTGATCGAGCGTGGGTGTGGACTCCTGCTCAGCGGAACTCACCCGGCGGGAACATGCCGGGAATTCACTCGAAGCGCACAGAGCGGACGGTGAACCGACGCGCTCGCTCGCCGGACCCACAGCGCCGCGCCGGTCCGCATCCGGCCCTTGTCCCCCCGCCCTTGTCCGGGCCCGGCCGGCACGGTCGGCGTGCTGGTCGTCAAAAAACCACTTGACGGCCACGCCGAAATGCTGTGCGGGTAATGTCGACGCCGCCGTTCGTAGGTTGGTTTACTGTCCGGTTCGTGGTTTCGACTTCCAGATCGATGTATGTAAAATGTTTCCCAAGTTGCCACGATGGCGGTAGTCGGCCGCTTGGAACTCAAATTCTCCTTGCCTTCCATCTCTGCGTGCGCGCGAATCGGCGACTCGGGCACCTCGGCTAAGAGGTGGAGGCGATCGGTCTGCGGCATCGTCGCTGCTCGGCGAGGCTGTGCCGGGGGAGAATGGCCTCTTTTTTCAACGTATCAGCCGTACTTTGCAAGTCTTATGCGTATCAATGGCGCTATCGCTGGGTGGGGCGACAGAAGGTTGTGGCCCAATCAACATTTCTTGGCAGGCTGCGACGCTGTAACCTTGGCCGCGGAAAACTCGATCATCATTCAGAAGTTTTTCGATTGGGGGACGCGTGAGGTATGAGGTTCTCGGTCCGTTACGTGTCGTAACCGATAATGGCGCCTTTTCGATTGGCGCCCGAAAGTCCGAAACGGTGCTTCTCACTCTGCTCGCCCGGTTCGACCAGGTTGTGTCGGTCGGTCAGCTTGTCGACGAGATCTGGGGTGACGATGCTCCCCGCAGGGCGAACGCCGCATTGCATGTGCATGTCTCACAACTGCGAAAGTTGCTCAGGTGTGAAAAATACACAGAAAGTCCTATTGTCACCCGTTCCCCGGGGTATGTGCTCAGCCTCGGGTCCGATGAACTCGACCTGTTGGACTTTCAGCAACTGCTGCGCACGGGGAAAACCCATCAGCGTGCCGGCGAGCACGAGGAGGCGGTCGACGACCTGAAGGCGGCGCTGGACCTGTGGCGCGGGCCCGCGCTGGGCGCACCTGTGACGGGCCCGATCATCAGTGGTTTCTCGGCCTGGCTCGCCGAGAATCGCCTTGAGTGCATCGATGCCCTCGTGGAGTCCACGCTCGCGCTCGGCAACTACAGCGACGTGATCGGCTTTCTTTACGCCATGATCGCGGAGCAGCCGTTGCACGAAATGTTTTACCACCAGCTCATGATCGCGCTGCACCGGTCCGGTAGGCGGGCTGACGCGCTGCGCGTATACCAGACCGCAAGGAAGGTGCTACGGGGCGAGTTGGGACTCGAACCGTGTCAGTCGTTGCGCACCTTGCATACCGCGATCCTGGTCGAGAGTGACGCCGGGCCACTCGTCCACTGAGCTGAATCTCGCATGAGGGGCCGTCAGCTTGCTGACGGCCCTTTCCACTTCGTATGCGTAGCGGATTCGCAGGCAGGCAGGCAGGCCGGTCGGCCGACAGGTTCTCGGTCACGGTGTGTGCCGGGCCAGTTCGGCACTCAGGTAGTCGACGAGGGCGGCCGAGGTGGGGTATTCGAACATGGCCTCGAGCGGCACGGTGAGTCCGGTCGCGGCGCACAGCCGGTTGCGCAGCTCCAGCGCGGTGAGCGACGAGAAGCCGACCTCCATGAACGGCGCCGCCGGGTCGAGGCCGCCGGAGGACTTGTGCCCGAGTACGTCGGCCGCATGTCGCAGCACCAGGTCGAGCACGATCCCCTCGCGTGCCTCCGGTGGCAGGCCGGCGAGCTCCTCGCGGAGCGCCGCGCCGTCGTCGTCCGCATCGGACGGTGAGGTCACTTCGGCCGGTACCGGCCGGCTGCGGGCGTGCCAGTCGGCCAACACGGGCAGCAGGGCCGAGACGGCCTGCCGGTCGACACCCTCCTTCTGATCACCCAGCAGGTCGAGCAGGGCATCCGGGTCACCGGCGTCGACCGCCGCCCAGAACCGCCGCTCGGCCGGGGTTCCCGAGCCGGCCGCGTCAAGCCAGTACCGCACCCGGCGGAAGGCGTACGTCGGCAGGGGAAGCGGGCGGCCGCCCGCGTGCACCGCGGCCAGGTCGACCCGGACGCCGGAGGTGTGCAGTTCTCCGAGCGCGCCGAGCACCGCTCGGGTCTCCGTGCGGTCGGGCCGCATGGCCGGCGTGACGACCGTGTCATCGGCGGGCTCCGGCAGGGATTCCCTGATCATCGGCACCAGCGCCGCACTCGGGCCGATCTCGACGTACCGGCGTACCCCGAGAGCATGCACGGACGCGATACCGTCGGCGAACCGGACGGTGGTACGCACCTGGTGGACCCAGTAGTCGACCGAACCGAGCTCGGCGTCGCTCGCGAGCCTGCCGGTCACGTTCGACACCACCGGCAGCTGTGCCGGCCGGAACACCACCTTCGTCAGCGCGGCGCGGAACTCGTCGAGGGCGCCATCCATGTGGTGGGAGTGGAAGGCGTGGCTGACTCGCAGGCGGGTGACCTTCCTGCCGTCGGCCCGCCACCGCCGCGCCAGTGCGAGCACCGCCGCCGAGTCACCGGAAACCACCGTCGATAGCGGACCGTTGACCGCCGCGACGGAGATCGCGGCGGGTGCCCCGGTCTCCGCGACCGACGCGGCGATCTCGGCCTCGCTCGCCCGGATCGCCACCATGGCCCCGCCGCCCGGGGCCCCGGCCATCGCCCGGCCACGCGCGGCGACCACGGCGGACGCGTCGGCGAGGTCGAGCACCCCCGCGATGTGCGCGGCGACCAGCTCGCCGATGGAGTGGCCGATCAGGTAGTCCGGCCGGATCCCGAAGGACTCGACGAGCCGGTACAGCGCGACCTCCACGGCGAACAGCGCCGCCTGGGTGAAGTCGGTGCGGTCGAGGAGTTCGGTGCCGGGGGCCGACAGCACATCCTGCAGCGGCCGGTCGAGGTGCGGGTCGAGGTACTCGCAGGCCTCGCCGAGGGCCTCGGCGAACACCGGGAAGCGCGTCGCGAGTTCGCGTCCCATTCCGGCGCGCTGGCTGCCCTGCCCCGAGAACACCATCGCCGTACCCCCGGTACCGCGCCTGCCGAGGATCACGTTGGGCGCGACGGCACCCTCGGCGAGCGACCCGAGCCCGTCCAGCAGTTCGGCATGGTCCGCTCCGACGATCACGGCACGCCGGTCGAACGTCGCGCGGGTGGCCGCCAGCGACCAGGCCACATCCGCGGGTTCCAGCCCGGGGTTCGCCAGCACGTGGTCGCGGAGCCTGCCGGCCTGGGCACGCAGCGAGGTGGTGTCGCGTGCGGAGAGCGGCCAGGCCACCACGGGCAGGGCGCACCCACCGGCCGGGGCCTGCGCCGGCGGCGCCTCCTCCAGGATCACGTGCGCGTTCGTACCGCTGATCCCGAACGAGGAGATCCCGGCCCGGCGCGGGCGGTCGGTGGCCGGCCAGTCCTCCCGCTCGGTCAGCAGCGACACCGCTCCGGCCGACCAGTCGACCATCGGGCTCGGCTCGTCGACGTGCAGCGTTTTCGGCAGCGTCGACCGCCGCAGCGCCAGCACCATCTTGATCACCCCGGCCACCCCGGCAGCCGCCTGGGCGTGGCCGATGTTGGACTTGATGGAGCCGAGGCGCACCGGGGCGGTCCGGTCGCGTCCGTAGGTGGCCAGGATCGCCTGTGCCTCGACGGGGTCACCGAGCGGTGTGCCGGTACCGTGCGCCTCCACGGCGTCCACATCGGACGGTGCGAGGCCGGCGTCCGCGAGCGCGGCGCGGATGACCCGCTGTTGCGACGGCCCGTTCGGTGCGGTGAGGCCGTTGCTCGCCCCGTCGGAGTTCACCGCCGAACCGCGCAGCACCGCGAGTACCCGGTGGCCGTTGCGGTGCGCGTCGGAAAGCCGCTCCAGTACGACCAGCCCGGCGCCCTCGCCGAAACCGACGCCGTCGGCCGCCGCGGCGAACGACCGGCACCGGCCGTCCGGGGAGAGCCCGCGTTGCCTGCTGAACTCGGTGAACACACCCGGTGTGGAGAGGACCGTCACCCCTCCGGCCACGGCGAGCGAGCACTCGTCGGCGCGCAGCGCCCGCATTGCCAGGTGCAGTGCGACCAGCGACGAGGAGCACGCGGTGTCCACGGTGACGGTCGGCCCCTCGAAGCCGAAGGTGTAGGCGACCCGGCCCGAGGCCACGCTGGCCGCCGCGCCGTTGCCGACGAATCCCTCGACCTCGGGTGGCACGGTGCCCAACCGGGTCGCGTGCTCGCTGTACATCAGCCCGGCGAACACGCCGGTGCTGCTGCCGCGCAGCGTCGTCGGATCGATCCCTGCGTCCTCCAGCGCCTCCCAGGTGATCTCCAGCAGGATCCGCTGCTGAGGGTCGGTCGCCAGTGCCTCACGGGGAGCCAGGCCGAAGAAGCCGGCGTCGAAGTCGGTCGCGTCGTGCAGGAACCCGCCCCGGCGGGTGTACGAGGTGCCGGGGTGGTCGGGGTCGGGATGGTGCAGCTCGTCGACAGGCCATCCGCGGTCGGTCGGGAACTCGGTGGTCGTGTCCACCCCGTCGTCGAGCACGCGCCACAGGTCGGCCGGCCCGCGCACGTCCCCCGGGTAGCGGCAGCTCATCCCCACGATCGCGACCGGCTCGGTGCGCCGGGCGAGCTCACCACGTGCCTGGTGAAGCTCAGCGGTGGTCCACCGCAGGTAGTCGATCAGCTTGTCGGCGTCTGTCATACCCGGTCTCCTCCGGTGGCCGACCGGCCCAGCTCCCGGTCGATGAAGTCGAAGAGTTCGGCCGCGTCGGCGGCACTGATCCTGTCGGCGATGCCGGTCAGCTCGTCCGTGGCGTCGTCCGGTCCTGCCTGTGCCGGGAGCAGCTCGGCCACCAGGTGCGCGGTGAGCGCGGCGGGCGTCGGATGGTCGAACACGACGGTCGCCGGGAGCCGTAGCCCGGTGGCCGCGCCGATCCGGTTGCGCAACTCGACCGAGGTGAGCGAGTCGAAGCCGAGGTCGCGAAACGCCTGGTCCCGGTCGAGGTCGTGACCGGACGAGTGCCCGAGCACCTCGGCCACCGTGGCCAGCACCAGCACCGCGAGACCTTCCGGTGAGCGGTCCCGCAGCACGGGGGCCACCCGGTCCGCCGGGGACCCGTTCCTGACCAGGCTGCGCAGGACGGCCGGTACGTCGTCTGCCGGGCGGCCGCGCAGCGCGGCGGGGTTCAACCGCGCGGGCACCAGAACGGGGTCGGCGCAGTGCAGCGCCGCGTCGAACGCGGCCAGCGCGGCGACGGTGGGCATGGGGACCAGGACACCGCCGGTACGGGCGGACTCGTTCATGCCACCGGCCTCGTCCCACAGCCCCCACGCCAGCGCGGTGGCGGGCAGGCCGGCGGCGTGCCGGTGCTGGGCGAGACCGTCGAGGTAGGCGTTGGCGGCGGCGTAGTTGGCCTGCCCCGCACTGCCGACGGTCGCGGCGACGGAGGAGAACAGTACGAACGCCGTGAGCTGCCGGTCGCGAGTCAGCTCGTGCAGGTGCCGAGCGGCTTCCGCCTTCGGTTTCCACACCGCGTCGAACGCATCGGTGGTGAGGGTTTCCACGGTGGCGTCGGCCAGTACGCCGGCCGCGTGCACGATGGTGTCCGGCTCGGCCTGTGCCAGCACCTCGGCCAGCGCGGTGCGGTCTCCGACGTCGCAGGCCACCAGTTCGGCGACCGGTCCGAGCTCGGCGAGCAGCTGCCGGGCGCCGGGGGCCTCCGGTCCCCGGCGGGACACCAGAACCAGCCGCCGCACGTCGTGTTCGGTGGCGAGGTGCCGGGCGAGTGCCTTCCCGATGGCTCCGGTCGCCCCGGTCAGCAGGACGGTGCCGAGTGCCGGGCTCCGGCTTCCGCTCACCGGCAACCTGGCCAGCCGGGGGACGAAAGCGTTGCCGTCGCGCAGCGCGGCCTGCGACTCGCCGCCGGCCACCGTGGCGGCGAGGGCGCCTGCGCTCGCCCGGTCGGTGTCCACGAGCACGAGCCGGCCCGGGTGTTCGGCCTGGGCACTGCGGACCAGGCCCCACACGGCCGCCTGGTCGGGGTCGACCTCCTCGCCGGGGTGGACCGCGACCGCGCCGCCCGTCGCGACGAGCACCCGCGTGTCGGTGACGAGCACGGTACGAAGGATGTCGAGGACCGACTTCGCGTCGCGGAACTCGTGGTGTTCGCGGGCGCCGAGCGCTGCGGCCGCCCATGGAGGTCCGACCACGGTCCAGTGCCCGGTGACCGCCGCGGCCCCCTCGGGCACCGGGCGCCACTCCACCCGGAACACCGGCTCCGGAGCGCCTGCTCCGGGTTGCCTGAGAACCAGGGACTCCACGGTCAGCACGGGCGCTCCGGTGGGATCGGTGGCGACCAGTGAGACCGTGTCGGTACCGGAGGGGGACAGACGTACCCGCAGCGCCGTCGCGCCACGGCGGTGCAGACGGACCCCGCTCCAGGCGAACGGGATGCGCGGCTGGGTCGCGTCCACCGCCAGGACGTGCAGTGCGGCGTCGAGCAGTGCCGGGTGGATCCCGTATCCGGGATCTTCGGGGAGCTCGACCTCCGCGTACAGATCCTCGCCCGCCCGCCAGGCGGCCCGCAATCCCTGGAATGTCCTGCCGTACCGGTATCCGAGCTCGGCCAGGTCCGGGTAGACGTCCTCGACGTCCAGTGGGACGGCGTCGGGTGGCAGAACGACGGTGGCCGGCGGCAGTTCCCGGTCGCTGAGGGTTCCGCTCGCGTGCTGGGACCACTCACCGTCGTGGCGGGCGTGAACGGTCACGGTCGTGCCGTCGACGACGACCTGGAGCTCCGCCGCCGTGTCGAGCGGCAGCGGCGTGTCGAGCGTGAGCTCCTCGACCGTTCGGCCGGTGTGCAGAGCGAGGTCGAGCAATGCGGTGCCGGGCATCAGGGTCATGCCCTGGACCACGTGGTCGCTGCTCCAGGGATGCAGGTGGCCGGCGATGCGTCCGCTGTGGACCGTCGATCCCGCTGCGAGGTCCACCGTGGACGTGAGGAGCGGGTGCTCGCCTCCGGTCCGGTTGCCCGTCCGGTTGAGCCAGTGGCGTTGGTGTTGGAAGGGGTAGGTGGGGAGGTTGGGGTGGTGGGGGTTGGGGTGGGGGTTGGTGGGGTTGGTTCCGTTGAGG
>NZ_JBSFBQ010000021.1:0-133623 GCF_053593015.1 Streptomyces sp. NPDC002403
AACCCCCACCACCCCAACCTCCCCACCTACCCCTTCCAACACCAACGCCACTGGCTCAACCCCACCCACAAACCCACCACCGGCACACACCCCCTCGTCACCACCACCGTCCATCTCTCGACCGGCCACACCGTCCACACGGGGAAGCTCGGTGCACGCGAGCACCCGTGGCTCGCCGATCACACGGTCGACGGCACGCCGCTCGTTCCGGCAACGGCCCTGCTCGACCTCGCCATGCGTGCCTGCCGGACCGTGGAGGAACTGACCCACGAAGCACCGCTCGTCGTCGACGACACGGCCGAGGCCGAGGTCGAAGTGACGGTCGACGGCGACAATGTCGCCATCCACGCCCGGCACGGCGAGGACTGGACCCGGCACGCCACCGGCAGGCTCTCCGACCGGGCCGTCGAGGTCACGCCGCAGATCTGGCCGCCCGACGCACCCGAGCTCGACGTCCAGGACGCCTACCCGAAGCTGGCCGAACGCGGCCTCGACTACGGCCCGTCCTTCCAGGGGCTGCGCCGCGCGTGGCGGCGCGACGGTGACCGGTTCGCCGAGGTCGAGCTGCCGGTACCGAACGACGGATACGACATCCACCCGGCTCTGTTCGACGCCGCACTGCACGTACTCGCCCTCACCGACGACGCGACCACCGGCCAGGTCGTCGTGCCGTTCGCGTGGCGGGGCGTCCGGCTGTTCCGGCCGGCCGGTACGACGCTGCGGGTGCACATCGACCCGGCCAACCGGATCACCATCTCCAACTCTGACGGCGAACCGGTGCTGGTGGTCGAGGAGTTGGTGACCAGGCCGGCCGTGTTCGCCACCGACCACCTCCGCTCGCTGCATCGGCTCGACTGGGCCGAGCTCCCGGTCCGCCGGGTCGGCGGCTCGCCGGAGGACGTGCTCACCGTGTCCGGCAACACCCGGGAGACGACCGCCGGGGTACTGGCGACGGTTCAGGAGTGGATTGCCGCCGACCACGACCGGACGCTCACCGTGGTCACGAGCCGGGCGGTGGCCGCCCTGCCCGGCGAGGACGTCCCCAACCTGTGGCAGGCACCGGTCTGGGGGCTGGTCCGCACCGCGCGCACCGAGCACCCCGGCCGGTTCGTACTCGTGGACACCGACGGGACGCCCGCGTCGGAGGAGATCCTGACCGCCGCGATCGCCACCGGCGAGGCGGAGGTCGCGCTGCGAGAGGGACGTGTCCTGCGCCCCAGGGTCGTCCGTACGGCACCCGAGCGGGGAGAGGTCGACTTCGGTTCCGGACCGGTGCTCGTCACCGGCGCCGGCGGGGTGCTCGGGCAGCGACTGGCCCGGCACATGGTGGCCGACCACGGCGTGCGTGACCTGCTTCTCGTCGGGCGACGGGAAATGCCCCACGCGCTGCTCACCGAGCTGACCGCGTCCGGTGCGCGGGTCAGGACGGCGGCGTGCGACATCGCCGACCGCGCTGCCGTCGCCGCGCTGCTCGACGAGCACCGGCCGACCGCGGTCGTCCACGCGGCGGCCGTACTGGACGATGCCACGGTGACCGAGCTGAGCCCGGAGCGGCTCGACGCGGTGTGGCGGCCCAAGGTGGACGGAGCGATGCACCTGCACGAGCTCGCGGGCGACCTGTCCGCCTTCATCCTCTTCTCGTCCGTCGCCGGCACGATCGGCAACGCCGGCCAGGCCAACTACGCCGCGGCCAACACCTTCCTCGACGCCCTCGCCGGCCACCGCCGGGCCACCGGCCGCCCGGCCACTGCGCTGGTGTGGGGGCTGTGGTCCGGTGACGGTCTCGGCGCGACCCTCTCCGAAACGGACCGCGCCAGGATGGCCCGCCTCGGCATCGTGCCGATGTCCGCCGAGACCGGTCTCACCCTGTTCGACGCGGCGGTCGGATCCGGCGCCGCCGTCCTGGTCCCGGCCACGCTGAACGCCGGCGCCGAGGCGCCCCCGCCCGTGCTCGGCGAGGTCGTACGGACCAGGGCACGGCAGTCGAGGCCCCTGTCGTGGACGCACACCCTCACCGGCCGGGATCCCGAGGAGCGACAGGCGCTCTCGCTGGCCCTGGTGCGCAGGACCATCACCGAGGTGCTCGGCATCCACGGCACCATCGATGCGGAACGCGGGCTGATGGACCTCGGTTTCGACTCGCTCACCGCGCTGGAGCTGCGGGAGCGGCTCGTCTCGGCCACCGGGATGCAACTGGCGTCGACGCTGGTGTTCGACCATCCCACCCCCGCCGCGCTGGCCCGCCATCTCAGCAGTGAGCCGGAACGCCCCGACCCTCTCGCGGCACACAACGGTGTGTTCCGCGCGCTGGAACAGCTCGTCGTCGACGCGGCGGGTGAGACACGTACGGCCGTGGCCAAACGCCTCCGCGGTGTCCTGGACGCACTCCGCGAGCCGGACACCACCGACCTCGCGACCGCGGCCGACGAGGAGATCTTCGAGCTCCTCGACAGGGAGCTGCGACCGTAGCGCTCCTTAAGCGACCGCTAAGCACCGCTGACCACCATGACGGGGAACCCGCCTGAGGAAGGACGCACATGGAGACCCACGACATCCGCGTTGTCGCGGTCGGGACGGCTCTGCCCGGCCCTCCGGTCGACAACGCGACGCTGGTGCGACGGTTCGGCATGCCGGCGGTGTGGGAGCAGTGGATCGACGCCTTCGTCGGCACCGACACCCGGCACTTCGCCAGGAACCTGGAGACCGGTGAGGTGCGGTACTCGCTGACCGACCTGTGCGAGACGGCGGGGCGGCGGGCGCTGACCGCCGCGGGTCTCACCGGCGCGGACATCGACCTGGTCGTGCTCGGCACCGCCACCCCCGACCTGCTCATGCCGTCCACCGCCTGTCTGGTCGCCGACCGGCTCGGCATCGACGGGGTCCCGGCGTACCAGATGCAGTCCGGCTGCACGGGAGCGCTGCAGGCACTCGACGTCGCCGCGCAGGCACTCGCCGCCGGCCGGTATCGCACCGCGCTCGTCCTCGGCGCCGATACCAGCGCCCACCACCTCGACCTCGATCTGAATCTCGCCGACGCCCCGCCCGAGGTGCAGGTGAACGCCATGCTGTTCGGCGACGGCGCGGGCGCCGCCGTGCTCGACACACGGCCGGGCGAAGGCACACCCGTGCTGCGGCACGTGTCGTGCAAGCTCGTCGGACTCGGACGCGAACCCGGTCAGGTCATTCCCTGGTACGGCCCGGCGGAACGGATTCCCGACGAGCTCCCGGTCAGCGAGGACTTCAAAGGCGTCGAGGAGTCGGCCGGGCCGATGGCCGAGCGGGCGCTCGCCGATCTGCTCGACCAACTGGAGTGGAAGCGGACCGAGATCGACTACCTCCTGCCCCCGCAGCTGTCCGGCCGGATGACCAAACGGGTGGTCGACGCCCTGGACATGGACGGGGCCGAGGTCGTCAGCCGGGTCACCGAGATCGGCAACACCGCCAACGCCCTTCCGTTCTTCCAACTCGAACGGCTGCTGCCGCTGCTCGAACCAGGTGACCGCGCGGTCGGGCTCAGCGTCGAGGCAAGCAAGTGGATCGAAGCATCTTACGCAGTCGAGATGCCGGGCAGTGACCTGCAGGACGACCTGGAAGGCATCTGAAATGCAACCCGTCACGCAGCTGGCGCAGATCTGGCTGAAGGTGTTCGGCACCGAGCCGGGACCGGACGACAACCTGGCCGACCTCGGCATGCGGTCGGTCAAACTCGTCGAGCTGATCCTGCATGTGCAGGAGGAGTTGGGGGTGGCCCTTCCGCTGGAGACCTTCCTGGGGCCGACGACACTGCGCGAGGTCGCCGCGGAGATCGCCGCACAGGAAGGGACGCGTACATGACGGAGACAGTCACGGCACCGGCCGGGCCGTATCTGTCCGCTCTGGACGATGACGACCTGTTCCTGATGCTGACCATCCGGCACTTCGAGTGGAAGCTGCTCGACCTGTTCGCCCAGGGCAGCCTGAACGGCACCACCCACACGTGCCTCGGCCAGGAGTACGTCCCCGTGGCGATGCGAGGGCTGTTCGACGAGCGCGACCACGTGTTCAGCAACCACCGCGGCCACGGCCACTACCTGGCACGGCACGAGGACCCGCGCGGCCTGCTCGCCGAGATCATGGGCCGTGAGGGCGCGGTGTGCTCGGGTGTCGGCGGCAGCCAGCACATCCTGCGTGACCGGTACCTCTCCACCGGCGTGCAGGGACAGAGCCTGCCCGTCGCCGCCGGCGTCGCGCTGAGGCTCAAGCGCACCGAGCCGGGCGCGCTGGCGTGCGCGTACATCGGTGACGGGACCTGGGGCGAGGGCGCCGTCTACGAGGCGCTGAACATGGCGCGGCTGTGGGAGCTGCCCCTGTTGGTCGTGGTCGAGCACAACGGGATCGCGCAGTCGACCCCGACATCCGTGCAACTGGCCGGCAGTATCGGTGCGCGAGCCGCGGCGTTCGGCGCCGACCACGTGCGCAGCGAGTCCACCGACGTCAATGTGCTCCGCGAGGAGCTGACTGCGGCCGTCGACCGGGTGCGGCAGCGAAACCGGCCGCTGGTGGTGGAGTTGATCACCCACCGCGTCGGGCCGCACAGCAAGGGCGACGACGCGCGGCCGGACGCGGAACGCCGCGCCGCCGTGGACAACGACTGGTACCAGCGCTACCCGGTGGGCCATGCCGAGCAGTTCCAGCGGCTCGACGACGCCGCCCGCGAGCTGGTCGACGCCGTGGCGGACGAGGTCACCGCGCTGCCGCCGAGCAGGTGGATACCGTGAGAGTCGCCGAGAACCTCAATCACGCCCTGCACGACCTGTTCACAGCGAACCAGGACCTCATGCTGCTCGGCGAGGACGTAGTCGACCCGTACGGTGGCGCGTTCAAGGTCACCAAGGGACTGTCCACCAAGTGGCCCGACCGCGTGCTGGCCACGCCGCTGAGCGAGGGCGGCATCGTCGGCGTCGGTGCCGGGCTGGCCCTCGCCGGCGCACCCGCGATCGTGGAGATCATGTTCGGCGACTTCGTCGCGCTCGCGTTCGACCAGATCGCCAACTTCGCCAGCAAGTCGGTGTCCATGTACGGGAGCAGGCGCCCGATGCCACTGACCGTGCGCTGCCCGACCGGCGGCGGCCGGGGGTACGGTCCGACGCACAGCCAGAGCTTGCAGAAGCACTTCATCGGCCTGCCCGGGCTCACGCTGTACGAGCTGACGCCGCTGCACGACAACCGCCGTCTGTTCGAGCGCGTCATCGACGCGGCGGAGCCCGCGATCGTGTTCGAGGACAAGGTGCTCTACACCCAGCGCATGTTCACCGACTCCACAGTGGACGACCTGTTCTCCTACGACCTGCTCACCCCGGATGTGGCCAGGGTGTTCGTCGAGGACCAGGACACCTACGACTGCGTGGTGATCGCGCCGGGCGGTGTGATGCACCGCGCGCTGTCCGCGGCCAGGTCGTTGCTGCTCGACGAGGAGATCACGTGCATGATCCTGGTGCCGGCCAAGCTGCACCCGTTCGACGTCGAACCCCTGCTGCCGGTGCTGCGCGGCACCCGTGCGGTCGTGGTCGCTGAGGAGAGCACGGCCGACGGCACGTGGGGTGCCGAGGTCGCGCACCGGCTGCACCGTCGGCTGTGGAAGAGCCTGAGCGGCCCCGTCGGCCTCGCGCACTCCGCCGACAGCATCATCCCCACCGCGCCGCACCTGGAGGCCGAGGTCCTCCTTCAGGACACGGGGATCCGCCGCGCCGTCCTGGAGGCCGTCCGTGGCTGAGATCCGCGTACCCAAGCTGAACAACAACGACGACTCCTACGTCCTGCTCGAATGGCTCGTCGGCGACGAGCAGCCGATCGGCGCGGACGACGACGTGGCCACCATCGAGACGTCCAAGGCCGCCGAGGACCTGGTCAGTGTCGCGGGTGGCGTGCTGCACCACCTCGTTCCCGCGGGCGCCGAATGCCGGCCCGGTGACCTGATCGGCAGGGTGGTCCCGGCCGGGACGCCACGCGCCGAGCGTGCCGCGCCGACGGAGGCGGCGGAGGCGAGCCCGAACGGAGGCCCGGTGATCACCGCCCCGGCCCGGCAATTGCTGGCGGAGCTGGGCATCGACCCCGAACTGACCCGCACGCTCGGAGTGAAGGTCGTCCGGCGCAGCGACGTCGAGCGGCTGACCGCGCAGTCCGCACCGGACCGGAACACCCTGGTACTGCCGGCGGGACAGCAGGCCGTCGCACGGACGGTGACCCGCTCGCACCAGACCATTCCCTCCGCGTACACGGTGATCCGGGTCGAGGTCGGTGGTGTGGTCGACAAGGCGCGGGCGTTGACCGGCGAGTGGCGCAAGCTCGTCGGGGTGCCCGAGTTCCTCATCATGGCCGTCGCCGGCCTGCGCGAGCGCTTCCCGCTGTGCTTCGCCTCTCTCGTCGACGAGCGCACGGTGTCGGTCGCCGACGGTGCGCACGTCGGGGTGACCATCGACATCGGCAAGGGCCTGTACGTGCCCGTCGTGCGCGACGCACACACCATGGGGCTCAAGGAGATCGCCGCCTCGGTCGGCGACTTCAGGAACAAGGCGTTGCGTGGTTCGTTCCGCGAGCAGGACCTCACCGGCGGGACGATCGCGGTGACGCTGCACAACGACGAGGACGTCACCGTCGCCGTACCGATCGTGTTCCCGGGCCAGGTCTGCGCGCTGGCGCTCGGCGGCATCCGGCCCGAACTCGTACCCGGCGCGGACAGCGGTGCCGACACCGGTGGCGCGCGGATCGCGCTGGTCGCACACGTCGGGCTGGCCTACGACCACCGGGTGCTGAACGGGCGCGACGCGGTGCTGTTCCTCCGCGCGGTCAAGGAATCTCTGGAGAAGATGGGAAGTGAGGCATGACCGAGACAAGGACGACCGGCCCGGTGACGATCGCCGGTGCGGGACCGGTCGGCCTGATGCTCGCCTGCGAGTTGGCCCTCGCGGGAGTGCCGACCACGGTGCTCGAACGCAGGGTCGAACGCGGCCGCTCATCGGGCGGCATGGTGCTGCACCCCCGGTCGCTCGAGGCGCTGCGGGCACGCGGGCTGGCCGACCGGTTCGTCGACGACAGCACACCGCTCTGGCCGAGAACCCACTTCGGGCTGTTCTACCTGGACCTGACCGAGCTGCCGGAGGACCATTACTTCATAGTGCCCCAGGCGGTCACCGAGGCACGCCTCGCCGATCGCGCGGCAGAACTCGGCGTCGAGGTCCGCAGGGGTGCCGAGGTCGTCGGCGTCGAGCAGGACGACGACGGCGTCACCGTGCGCCTGGCGGACGGCACGGACATCAGGTCTGCCTACCTCGTCGCCTGCGACGGCCCGGCCGGCCGGGTGGCCGACGCCGCCGGGTTCGAGTTCGAGGTGCTCGCGCCGTCGTACTACGGCGTGCTCGCGGACGTACCGGTGTTCGAGGGCAAGAACGACCAGTTCGACGTCGGTCTCTTCCAGCAGGGCCAGTTCGGCGTGCTGCCGCTCAAGCCGGGCGAGATCAGGGTGATGACCGTCGAGTTCACCGGTGAACCGCAGGGCGAGGACGTGCCGGTGACCGTCGAAGAGGTACGCGCCAGCGTCGAACGGATCACCGGGAAGGCACCGGACCTCCAGGATCCCGTGTGGATGACCCGCTACGGCTACCCCACCCGGCTGGCGCGGCACTACCGGCACCGCAGGGTGCTCGTCGCGGGCGACGCGGCGCACGCACACCCGCCGTCGGCGGGGGACGGGCTCAACACCGGCATCCAGGACGCGGTGAACCTCGGCTGGAAGCTGGCCGCGGTGGTCGCCGGCCGCGCCCCGGAGTCCCTGCTGGACACCTACCACGAGGAGCGGCACCCGGTCGGCCGACTGGCCTGCCGCCGGGCCCAGGCGCAGGTCGCCCTGATGCACCCGCTCGACCAGGTCGAGCCGCTGCGTGAGGTGATGTCCGACGTGCTGCGGCTCCCGGACGTCACACGCCACCTGGTCCGGATGCTGACGGACATCCGGTACCCGATCCCGGGGGACCACCCGTTGACCGGCACCCGGATTCCCGAGGTGACGGTCGAGACCGCGGACGGGCCGAGGCCGGTCTCCGGACTGATGCACTCCGGTCGCGGCGTGGTGCTGAACATGACCGGCGCACCGGTGACCGTGCCGACCGACCGGGTCGACGTGGTGGACGCCGCACCGAACGAGGAACTCGCCGCCCCCACGGTGCTCATCCGGCCGGACGGCCATGTCGCCTGGGCCGGCGCACCCGAAGGATTGCGGCTCGCCGTCAAGACCTGGTTCGGCTGACATACAAGGATATGGGCGCTTCCGTCACGGGAGCGCCCATATCATCATGTCCGGCCAGGACTTGTCCGGGCGATCACGGCGGAAGCCGGCCGGGGCAGTCGGGCATCATGCCCCGGGGCACGGGAGGCGCCCCGGTCACCCTGTTCGTCACCCGCTTTGCTCTGCCGTACTGCCTTGCGGCTAGTTTGTGTGCAGGACAGATACGCAGGCCCGTGGCGGCAGAGGTGCACGGGGGACGGGAGGTCGGGAAGAGTGTCGCTGCGCGGAGGTGACCCAGCCGAGATCGGCGGATATCCGCTCGAGGCGCGGCTCGGCTCGGGTGGCATGGGCACGGTCTTTCTGGCCCGTACGAGCTCCGGGCGGCCCGTCGCGATCAAACTGATCCACCAGCAGTTCGCGGGGGACGACGAGTTCCGCATCCGTTTCCGGCAGGAGGTGGCGGCGGCGAGACGGGTGAGCGGAGCGTTCACCGCCGCCGTGGTCGACGCCGCCCCCGAGGCCGAGCAGCCGTGGATGGCGACGACCTACATCGAGGGGCACACGCTCGCCCAGCACATCGCGGCGAAAGGCCCGCTGAACGGAGGGGAGCTGAGGAGGCTCGCCATCGGGCTGGCGGAGGCGCTGCGCGACATCCACCGGGCGGGGGTCGTCCACCGTGACCTGAAGCCCTCGAACGTCGTGCTCTCGCCCGAGGGCCCGCGCGTCATCGACTTCGGTATTTCGCGTGCCGTGGACCAGCAGACGCTGACGATGACAGGGCGGGTCATCGGTACGCCGCCCTTCATGTCGCCGGAGCAGTTGCAGGCGCCGCGTGGTGTGGGGCCGCGGTCCGATGTCTTCTCGCTGGGGACGCTGCTGGTGTACGCGGCGACGGGCCATGGGCCCTTCGACGCGGACAGCCCTTACATGACGGCATATCAGGTGGTGCACGAGGAGCCGTCGCTGGGTGCCGTGCCGGCGGCGCTGCGCGCCGTCGTCGAGTCGTGCCTGGACAAGGAGCCCGAGGGACGGCCCTCGGCGGACGAACTCCTCGTGCTGCTGCGGGACCTGCCGGCCGACCTCGGCGGGACCGACGCGAACGGGTTCGGCGCGGGCCGCACCCGCGACATGATCACCCAGCATCACTTCGCGACGCCGGCCGCTCCGGCGCAGGCTGCCCCGGCCGGTTCCGGCACAGAGGGCACCGGCACCCCCGTGGGCCGCCGTCTGCGTCGCCGGTGGCGGCCCGTGCTCGCGGCCGCGGTCGCGGTCGCGGCGATCGGTGGGGGAGTCGCCGTGCTGGAGGCGGGCGGCTTCGGGGGGAACAGCGGCGGCAAGGGCAACAACGTGACGGCGCCGGGTGCCGCGCTTCCGGACGGCTTCAAGCCGTGGCGCAGGACTGTGCTGGGCGGTCAGGAGGACATCCCCGACGAACTGCGTTGCGTCGCGCGCGGCGACGCGCTGTTCTGCGGGGGCGGCGGTGTGGTCGCGACCCGTATCAGGGCCTCGGACGGCTC
The DNA here is from genome assembly GCF_053593015.1 of Streptomyces sp. NPDC002403. Classification (NCBI taxonomy): domain Bacteria; kingdom Bacillati; phylum Actinomycetota; class Actinomycetes; order Kitasatosporales; family Streptomycetaceae; genus Streptomyces; species Streptomyces sp. NPDC002403. Next base: position 9,778 of record NZ_JBSFBQ010000021.1, read on the forward strand.
GCGGGTGTGGACGGCGAAGAGCCCGGGCGTCCCCGTCCAGGGCATGCACCTGGTGGGCGCAACCGACGACACGGTGCTCGGATACCGCTTCGCCGCCCAGAACTCCCCGCAGGACCCTCCCAGTGAGGTGGTGGCCATCGACGCGAACGACGGCCGGGAGTTGTGGTCCGTGCCGTCCGGCGCCCAGTCGAAGGCCGTCACGGGCCGGACCCAGGACGCCCTGGTGGTCGGCTCCGCCGTGGTCACGGTCGACGCCTCCAACTCCCGCTTCGAGGCCCGGGACGCGCACAGCGGTACGATCGCCTGGACGACCCGGTTCCCCGCCGGCACGCAGTGCGCTCCCGTCCCGGTGGGCCCGCAGCTCTTCGCGATGTGCGCGACGAACGCGGAGGTGGACGCCTCGGAGGTGCGCCACTCCACCCTGTACCCGGTCGACCGCGCCTCGGGGACACTGGGCAGGCCCATCGCGGTCGACGGCCCCGCCGTACCGATGGGCGTCGCCGACGGCAGGCTCGTACTCCTTCAGGGGCACATGGAGGGACCGGCGCTGGCCGGCTACGACGGCGTGGCGCGGGTCCACCCGGCCTCGCGGAAGGTCACGTACTCCCGGCTGGCCAAGACATACCCGGGCACGCCCGGGATGGCGGACGGCACCCTCTACGTGAGCACGCAGACCGGTCTCGTCACGGCGCTCGACCCCGCGACCGGCCGGGAGAAGTGGTCCCGGCAGACCGGCGTGGAGGGCGCGTCGGGTCCCGAGGCGGGAGCCGGCGCGCTGTACTTCAGCTCGGCCACCGGCCGGGTGGTCGCGCTGTCGCCCTACGACGGCAAGCCTCTGTGGACAACAGATCCGCAGGCCGACGGTCTGACGGGCGAGCAGGGCGCCAGCCCGCGCGTGACCGTCGTGGGGGGTGCGCTGATCGTGGCCGCGGCCAAGAACACTCTCTTCGCCTTCGACACGCAGAAGCCGCCGAAGGCGGGCTGATCCTGACGGAACCGCGCGAGGTGCGCGCTCGCACGCGCTCACCCAAGGGCTTGTCGGGGAGAGGGGCGGGACGGAACTCCGACTGCGGAGCGGAACAGCCAGGTCCGCCGACGGGCCCCAGGATCACGTCCGGGTACGGAACGTACGATCGCTGGGCGAGCGGGCCTGGGAGGGCACAGTGGAACATTTCGAAGGCTTCGACGCAGCCGCGTTCTGGGACGACTCGGCGTACGCGCTGAAGGAGTACGTGGAGGAGGGCCCGCCCACGCGGGAACTGATCGCGTCGGTGGAGGAGGAGCTCGGCGGATACCGGCTGCCCGACTCCTACATCGCGCTGATGACCGCGCACAACGGCGGCATTCCGGACCGGGACCACTTCCCCATGGCCGAGCCGACCTCCTGGGCCGACGACCACATCGTGATCAGCGGCATCAGAGGCATCGGCCGGACAAAGCCGCAGTCGCTCGGCGGTGAGTTCGGCAGCCGGTTCTGGATCGACATGTGGGAGTACCCCGACATCGGGGTCTACTTCGCCGACACGCCATCGGCGGGCCACGACATGCTCGCCCTCGACTACCGCGCGTGCGGCAGGGACGGCGAGCCGGCCGTGGTCCACGTCGACCAGGAGGACGACTTCGCGATCACCCCGGTCGCCGTGAACTTCGAGGCTTTCGTCACGGGACTGGTCGACGAGTCCGTCTACGACACCTCGGAGGAGGACCGGCTCGACGCCCTGGCCGCCGTGCGCGACGGCAGCTTCTCCCCGGTGCTGCTGCGTGCTTTCCGCGAGGTCGCCGGCGTGCTGCCCGACGCGGACCGGCGCATGCGGATCCTCGCGGAGGCCGTCGTGCACGACAAGGGGTTCTTCGCCCTGCACGCCGACGCGCGCTCCACGCTGATGTACGACTACCTGTTCTGGCTGTTCACCAGCTTCAACCGGGTCGGATCCTTCGACCGGTACGTACGGACGCCTCCGCAGTACGAGCGCTCCTACGCGCTGCCGGACTACGAGCTCATGATCGTCTTCAGTCTCGTGGCCGAGCCCTACGAATTCAGCACCGGTGGCTACGCCCCCGGATTCGTCGAGGACTGGTGGAAGGCCCGGGTCGGCTCGGGGCGCATCCGCGAGACCGCCGACGGCTATCGCATGACGGATGCCGCGGTCACCGCCCTGCTCGACGAACTCGCCGCCGTGGCCGGCGACCGGTAGCCGACCACGGCGGGCGACGGAATCAGTTCCCTTCGAAGACGGATCGGGTGCTGGTGACGACGGCGCACTTGCCGGCCGCCCAGCGCAGTGCCATCGCGCGTGGTCCTCGGCGGAGAAGTCGGCCACCGCGTCGGCCACCACGAACGCCTGGATGTCCTGCATCCAGGCGTCGCACGCGGTCATGAGGAACTGCTCGACCTGCTCCGCACCCTGGACAAGCACCTCGACAACGACGTGCGCGACCTGCTGGAGGGCCGATGAGCCGGAACACGTGCGGCGGCCGGATCGGTGCTGGTCAACCGCACCATCGACAAGGTCGCGCCGCGGACCCTCGTGGTCACCGGCATCGTGCTGATCCTCGCGGGTACGGTTCCGTTCACCCAGCTCGGCCACGAGGTCCCGGACGTCGTGATCGTCCTGGCCCTCGCGGTCCGTGGCGTCGGGATGGCCATGGTGGGTGCGCCCGTGATGAACATCGTCTACAGCCGCATCGAACCCGAATACCTCCCGCGCGCGTCCGGGGCGCTCAACCTGCTGAACACCGTGGGCGGTTCGGTCGGCACCGCTGCCCTCGCCGTGATCCTGCAGAACCGGCTGTCCGCCCGCGGCCCGGACGTCGCCGGGGCGTTCGGCGACACCTTCTGGTGGGTGCTCGGCTTCTGTCTGCTGGCCGCCGCCGGAGCCACGAGGCTGCCCCGGACCCGGGCCGCGAAGTCATGACGTGAGCGCCGTCCGCCGTCCGCCGACCGGTGGCCATGCCAGAACACGGCTCTGATAGGTTCCGGACCTTGATCCGCCGGGATCGGTCGGTCCCGGCAGTGGTACTGGGGGAGGGGGCTCCGTGGACCGGGTGCCGTCATGGTTGCGCAAGCCGCTGTTCATAGGCGTGCCGCTCGTGCTGGTGGTCACCGGGGCGGTGTTCCTCTCCGGTGCCGACCGGTCGGGGGACGGTGGCCATTCGGCGGCGAACCGGGCGCAGTTGAAGCGTGCCTGCGCGGGACTGCTGCCGTATGAGGAGCTGCGGGGCCTCGTGCCCGACGACGTGGCGGGCGTGGTGAGTCAGTACGGCACCGTGCTCGATCCCGGTGAGGAGAGCCGCTCCCTGGTGAACTGCTCCGTCGCCTGGCCGGGGCACGGGTCGGTGCGGGTCCGGGCCGTCGCGCTCGTCTCCCGGATACCGATGACGGTGCGGGCCGAGGACATCCTGCCCGGCGGTGACGACGAGGGGTACGAGGCGCCCGGAGTCACCGGCCGGGTGGACAAGCGCGGGCGGACATGGGTGGTGGCCGAGTGCCCCGGTGGGCTGAAGGGGCGGTTCCGTGAGGTGTCCGGGATGTATGTGACGGCAGATGTCGATCTGCCCGTGCCCGGCAAGGGCGAGCCGGCCGAGTACCTCGCCGACTTCCGTACCGCCGTCCAGGTCGCCAACGGGATCACCGCCGCTCAGAAGTGCGGTGGCTCGCCGCTGAGGATGCCCACCAGGGTCGTCGATACGTACGAGACCCATGTCACCACGGACGCGGACGGGGGCAACATGAAGGTCGAGAGGATCGACATGCCGGGCCTGGGTGTGAAGAAGTGCCGGGGGCTCGGCGAGCGCGCGGGCTTTCCCGGCAGGTGGACCGTCGCGGGCGATCTGCAGGACTCACGGCTGCTGAACGTCTGTGACGCCACCGTCCTGGACCGCAAGGACGCGATGGACACCGATCCGACACCGCCCGACGGCGCGGTCGTCGATGTCTCGGCGGCGAGTTGGGCCGGGCCGCTCGGTGAGTCCGCCGACGGCCAGTACTACCGCACCGGCGACAGCTTCGGCTTCCGCGAAGGGGAGCGTACGAAGGTCATCCCCGACTCGAAGCCGCACGAACTCGCCCTGTGGGCACGGTCGGAGTGCGCCGCGGGCGCGACGTACCACCGGGTCACCGTCCGCACGGAGACCGGTGACATCAGCTCGCGCACGCTCGGCGAGGCGGAGCGGACCAGGTTCTCCGAGAACGCCCGCAAGCTGATGGACAGCTACCTCGGCGACCCCGATGGCTGGCCCGGACAGCAGCGGTGCCACAGCACCGAGATCCTCGGAGAGGTGGAGGGATGGCGGTGAGGCGGATCGTTCTGCGGGCGGTCGCCGCCGTGGCCGCCGTGGCCGTCGCCGTCGCGGGGTATCTCCTGGTGCACGGCGACTTCCAGCGCTGGAGCGACGATTCGGCGCTCGACGGAGCCTGCGACGGCCTGCTCGACCGGAACGTGGTGCGCGGCGTCCTCGGGCCGGGAGCCGTCGAGGTCGAGGACGGGATACGCGGTCCGGGCCTGGTGGGCTGCGAGGTGCGCGTCCAGGACGGCGGCACCGCCGAGATCCGTGTCCTCGACACCTCCCGCGTCGGACGGAACCAGGACTCCCTTCCCCTGGGTTCGTCGAGTGTGCTCGCGGTTCCGGTCGGCCACGGATGGACAGGACTCTTCGGAGCGGTCCCCGGCCGTTTCGAAGCGAGCGACCTCTTCGAGGCCGACGAGGACCAGAAGGCGGCCACGAGCCTGGTCCTCGCATGCACCGGGGGAAACAGCGCCGACAGCCTGTCCGTCACCGTCCGGACCACCCTCGACAAGTCCCTGGACAACCCGGCCGTACGACCGGAGTTCGCCAGGATCGCCACCTCCACCGCGGCCAGGGTCTCGAAGGCCCGGCACTGCGGGGCCAGGCTCGGAAAGCCCGTCAGCAGCCTCGGCCTGCCGGTGCACGAGGACGAGTACGAGCCGCTCGGCACGGCCGACGGAACCTGCGCCGGCATTCCCGCCGCACGCGGCGTGACGATCGCCACCGAGACCGCCCGCGGGGGAGCGCCCCACGAGACGTGCCGGCTCGGCGACGCCGACCGCGGGACACGCTACGTACTCGAAGCGGACTACGGTCCCTATGCGCAGGAGCGGTTGCGCGGCTACGAGGAGGATCCCTACGACGACGCACCGAACAGCGACACACCCGCGCACCACCGCGACCGCGACGGCCGGATGAGCTGGACGGCGGCCGAGTGCGAGGGCGGCCGGGCCCTGTTCACCCTGCACCCTTCGAACGGGAAGGGAGAGAATCGCAGGCCCCCGAGCAGTGACGCGGACCTCGCGTACGAACGTGCCGCACTGAAGGTTTTCGCCGAGCGCTCGGTGAAGGCCCGTGGTGGCTGCTCCGCTCCGGTCAGCCCGTGAGGCCGTCCCGGGGGCGAGGCCGTCGCCCCGGTCACCGGGCTCAGAGCCCGGTGACCCTGGCGCTCGCCGACAGCTCGTAGACCAGGGTGACGGTGCGGAAACCGCCGGGCGGGAGCGGCACGTCCCATCGGGCGATGCCCTCGGCGTCGACCGCGTCGGGCGCCGGGGAGCACGCGTCCTCGCGCAGGCGTGCCTCCACCGCCGAGACCTCGGAGACAGGCATCCGCTCCCGCAGGACGACGATCCGGTCGCCGTGTTCCCCGGGAGCGGAGAACCGGGACAGGTGCAGCCGGACCGTGCGGGTGATCACGGTCCGCTGGGTGAGGGCGGCGGTGTCGCGGGACTCCACGGCCTGCCGGACCACCCGGTGGTCGTCGCAGCTGCCGAAGGCCAGCTCGGCAGGGGTGCCGGGAGCGGTGAAGTCCAGCGTGCCCCGGCCGCTGAATCCGCTGCCCCGGACCAGGTCCACGGGGCCGGCGAGCAGCGCGTGGCCGGACAGGTTGTCGAACCGCACCACCTGGGTGACCAGCGGCGACAACTCCGGTGAGCAGGCGTACTCACTGAGCGCGGCCGTGGTGAACGCGGAGAGCCGCACCCGGTGGGCGCGGCCGTCACCGGGCACCGAGACCGGCGCGGGCGATCTCAGGACCCGTGCCTCGCCGCCGTCGTCCACCCCCGGCAGGCCGAGCACCGGGGCCGGGCCGAGGGCTCCGATCTCCTCCTCGCGCAGCTCGACGTCGACCGTGCGGCGCTCAGCCGCGGAGCGGTCCTTGAGCGTCAGCCGGTCCTCGCCCAGCCGCGGCGGATCGCTGGCCAGTGCCGAGCGGGCCGTCGACAGGGTCAGCCGTACGTCCGACCAGTCCTCACCGGTGCGCTGCCAGACCATCGCGTCGGTCTCCAGCGTCAGCGAGTCCCCGTCGAGCACGGCCCGGTAGGCGGGCCGCCACAGCGCACACGGGGTGAGGTGGCTCAGGCGCAGCCCGACCGGCCCGGCGGCGGCGGCCTCCACGGTCAGCTCGACATGGCCGGTCAGCTCGGCGGGTTCCTCCTCGGCGAGCTCCAGGGCCCGCTGGGCCGCGCCGAGTTCGGCGGAGAGGTCGGCCAGCCGGGCCTCCACGGTGCGGAGTTGCTCGCCGTGCGTGTCGCGCTCGGCGTCGACCCGGTCCAGTTCCCGGGCCCAGCGGCCCCGTTCGGTCTCACCGGCACCGGCGCCCTCACCGATCTCCCGCAGCAGATCGGTGGCGAGGCGGCCGAGCAGGCCCAGGCGGGCCCCCAGCCGGTCACGCCGTTGCTCCAGGACCGGCTGCTCCTCCTTGAGGGCGTGTACGCGCCGGCGCAGGGCGGAGTCGTCGTCGGCGGTCCGCTGCGGGGCGCGCGGCTTCCAGCTGCGGACCATCCGCACGTCGAGAACGGTCGCGGGGTGATCGGTGGTCAGCTCGGCACGGAGGGTCCGGTCGACGGCCAGCGCGCTGACCGGTCCGAGGCGGAGCCGCTGGACCCCGGCCTTGAGGTCGAGCACGGCGGCGCGCTCGACGTGGGCGCGATCCTCCAGGCATGTGACGGCGGTGACGGGGAGGGCGATCGGCTCGGGGGCCTTGGACATGGCGTGTGTCAGCTCCTGCGGTTGCCGCCGACCAGGGCCTTGCCGGTCGGGATGCGGATCTCGTAGCCGCCGTCGAGGGCGGCAGTGGCTCCTGCGGGCAGGTCCAGTCGCCAGACGCGGGTGCCCGGCGCATGCCGATCGGGCCCGGCGCCCTCCTCCGGCGTCGTCCAGTCGGCCCGTTCCTCGATCCGGACGTCCGGATCGGAGGTGACCGGCACCCGCTCCAGGACCTCCACGACGACGGGCCTCGCGAACCCATTGGCCAGCTCCACATGGACGCGGTGGTCGAGCACCGTGGTGTTGTTGCGCAGGCCCGAGGTCGACTCGTGCAGATTCGTGCGGCGGGTGACCCGGATGCCCTCGGCCGGCCCGAGCCCCACCCGGCGCACACCGCCGGGGGCGAGCGTGGGCAGTGCGGCGGTCAGCAGGTAGTCGTCGTCGACGGTGACCTCCACCGGGCCGGCCAGCAGCGCCTGGCCGGTGGCGTTGGAGAGCACCAGCGTCGCGTACACGGTCTGCTCCACGGACGGCACACAGAGGTACTCGGTACGCAGTCCGACCGGGATCTCGCCGACGGTGACGGTGTGCCAGGTGCCGTCCGACGGAATGTCGGCGCGGGCGGTGGCATCGAAGCGGTGGTCGAAGGAACCCGCCGACTCGCGGGGCCGCACGGCATGTCCGGGCAACGGCAGCGCGGCCACCGCCTCGGCGCGGCGACGGTACTCGGTCGCCACCGGGTCGAAGGCGGAGCCGGGAAACAGCCGCCCCCTGCGACCGCCCTGCTCGTCGGGGCCGCACAGGACGAGGGCGGCATAGTCGAGCTCGGCGCCGCCCGGCTGCGGCGGACCGGTCACCGGTGCCGGAGGAGGAGGAGGAGGAGGAGGAGCGGCCCGGCCGGGAGCCGCGGGCGCCATGGGGGCGGGGGCGCCCGCGAAGGGCATCCCGCCACCGAAGGCCCCCGGCGGCGCACCGTATCCGCCGCCGGGCACCGGCTCGGCGGCCGGCGCGGAACCGTAGCCGCGCGGTGCCGGCGACGAGGGAGGCGGTGGTGGCGGAAGCGGGCCGGACGCGGCGCCGGCTCCGACAGCGAGGGGCGCGGAGGCCGGGGCCGGGGCAGGGCCTGCCGAGTCGTACCCGGAGAACAGACCGACGAGCCCGGCCGGGGGCTCGCGCCAGCCGGAGGGCGCTGGGGCGGGCTGACCGCGTCCGATCCGGATCGAGCGGAGCCTCGGCAGGTCGGTGCGACGCCGGAGATCCGCGGTGGCCAGGGCGATGCGTACGCCGGTCCAGTCCTCGCCGGTCCGCTGGGCGACCGAGGCGCGCAGCACCAGGCGGCCGCTGTCGTCGCCCTGACGGTGGGTGAGGCGGTAGGACGGCACCCAGACGGCGCCGGGCACCCCGTATTCCAGTTCCACCTCCACTTCGGCTTCACCGGCGCCGTCCAGGGACAGGACCGCGCAGACCATGGCCTCCACATGCGCCGAAGGGGCGTCGGTGGAGGCGCGGTCGAGCCGGTCGGCGGCGACGGTGAGCTCGTGCTCGGCGTCGCGCAGCGCCTCCTCCAGCTCGATGAGGCGCTCGTGCAGTCCCGCCAGTCGCTCCTCGACGAAGTCGGCGAGGTCCAGCCATGCGTCGACCGGGGTGCGGCGCTGCGGGTCGTCGCGCCTGCGGGCCGGTGGGACGGGATGGAGAGCCCTGATCTCCTCGATCAGGCTCAGCTGCCGGTCCCGGCGTCCCTGCGCCGCCGCGCACGCGTCGCGCAGCCGTTCGAACTCGTGCCGCAACCCGTCGGGCGTGCCCGCGCCGAGCGGCTCGGCCCCGACCTCCACCCGGGCCTCGCCGACGCGCACCCCGGGCGCGCCCAGGACACGGGCCCGCAGCGAGTCCGGGTCCAGCGAACGCGGCAGTCCCGTCACCCGCACCCGGCCGTCGGGGGACACCCTGCCCCGGGCCAGGCGCCGGCAGAGGGCGCCCTGCGCGTACACCACGACCGAATCGAGGGTCGATCCCCACCTCTGTACCGGCTCAGCCGCCATGTCCTCCGCCCCCGTCGTGTCCATGCTGAGCGAAGCCTACGCCCGGGCGGACCGTGGCAATGCGGTGCCTCGGTACGGCGGTTGTCGCGCCCGGCGGTGTGGTTGGGTACGTCGCATGGGTCTCAGGAGAGTGTTCCCAGGGTGCGTGCGGACGAACTCTCGCGGCGGGAACGCCGCGCGGTTCACCGGTTTCCCTCCGGGATGCGGGGCATGAGCGTCAGCCGCGGCACACCGCCCGATTCCGGCCGTGTCCCGGCACCGCGGGCGGCGCCCCCGATCGACCCCGAGCTGGGCGTCGCGCTGGCCGGCCTGGGCCAGGAGGCGAGGGAGCCGGTCACGCCGGCCGGGCTCGAGGACCGCCGGCGACGGGACGCGGCGGGCCGTCCCAGGCCGACGGCCGAGGACCTTCGCGCGGACGGGCTGTTCGAGGTGGCGGAGCTCCGTGTGCCGGGGCCGTCCGGCGGACCGGACGTCACGCTCGTGAGCGCACGGCCGTCCGGGCTCGTCGGGCCGCTGCCCCTGCTGTACTACATGCACGGCGGCGCGATGATCATGGGCAACGCGTGGTCCGTGCTGCCGCGGATCCTCCGCGAATGGGCCCTCCCGCTGGGAATGGCCGTCATCTCGGTCGAGTACCGGCTGGCGCCGGGGGCGCGCTATCCGGAACCGCTTGAGGACTGCTACGCCGGACTCGTCAGGGCAGCCGGGCACGCGGCCGGACTGGACATCGACGCGGACCGCATCGTCATCGGAGGCAAGAGCGCCGGCGGTGGGCTCGCCGCGGCCCTCGCCCTGCTGGCCCGCGACCGCGGCGGCCCCCGGGCCCTGGGACAGCTCCTGCTGAGCCCGATGCTCGACGACCGCGGCAGCACCTTCTCCAGCCACCAGATGACGGGCCTGGACACCTGGGACCTCACCTCGAACACCACCGCCTGGCAGGCACTGCTGGGTGACCGCCACGGCGCCGCGGACCTTCCGCCCTACGCGGCTCCGGCCCGCGCCACGGACCTTTCCGGACTGCCCCCGGCCTATGTCGAGGTCGGGTCGGCCGAGATGTTCCGGGACGAGGGGGTGGCCTATGCCGATGCCATCTGGCGGGCGGGCGGCCGGGCCGAACTGCATGTGTGGCCCGGCGCCTGCCACGGCTTCGACGGCCTGGCACCCCGGGCGGCCCTCAGCCGGGACGCACGCGAGGCCCGCACCCGCTGGCTCCGGCGCCTCCTCGCACAGTCCGGCACGGAGAGCCGGCCCGGACAGCACGCGTAAGGGACCGCTCCCGCCCCGGCGCGACAATGCCCGATTCGTCCGCCGACCCTACGGTGGAGGGATGGCGGTGATCAACGGTTGGAGGCCCGGAGAGCCGGCCCGGGTCCGCGCGGCGGACGGGGCGGGCGCTGCCGTGCTGTTCGTGCTGTCGGTCGTGGCCGCCTCGATCGAACCGCACAAGCACGAGTTCCTGCTGCGCTGGCCCGCGGTGCTGGTGGCCGCCGTCGGCTGCGGCGCGCTCGTCCGGCGGCGCCATCACCCGTTCGGCGTACTGGCCGTCACCGTCGCCTGCGGGGTGGCCTTCCAACTGCTCGGGGTCCGGGACAGCCCACTGGTGGTGAGCCCGGTCCTGGTCGCCGTCTACAACGTGGCCGTGCGGACCGACCGGCGTACCGCCTGGACCTCGGCGGTCGTCTCGGCCTCCGTCCTGGCGAGCACCGCCGCCATGTTCACCCCGCAGACCTGGCTGGAACCGGACACGGTCGCGATGGTGGCCTGGACGGCGCTGCCGGCCGCGATCGGGGACGGGGTGCGCTCACGCCGTGCCTATGTGGTGGCCGTGGAGGAACGGGCGGAGCACGCGGAGCACACCCGCGAGCAGGAGGCACGCCAGCGAGTGGCGGCCGAACGCGTCCGGATCGCACGCGAACTGCACGACATCGTCGCGCACCACATCGCCCTGATCAACGCGCAGGCGGGCGTCGCCGTCCATCTGGTGGACCAGCGGCCGGAACAGATCCTCACCGCGCTGGAGGACATCCGGGACACCAGCCGCTCCGCACTGGACGAGTTGCGGGTCACCGTGGGCCTGCTCCGCCAGTCCGACGACCCGGTGGCGCCCCGCGACCCGATGCCGGGCCTGGCACAGGTGCCGGCCCTGCTGACGTCGTTCGAACGTGCCGGGCTGGCCGTGAGCCACACCCGGTGCGGCGACACCGAACCGCTGGACCCGGCGGTCGATCTGGCCGCGTACCGCATCGTGCAGGAGTCCCTGACCAACGTGCGCAAGCACGCCGGCGCCGATCACGCCCGGCTGTGCCTGCACTACCACCAGGAGCGGCTCACGATCACCGTCGAGGACGACGGGTCCGCCGGACCCCACCGCTCCGACCCCGGGGCCGGTCACGGGCTGATCGGCATGCGTGAGCGGGCTGCCACGATCGGCGGCAGCCTGTACGCGGGACCACGACCCGAGGGCGGATTCACCGTGACGGCCGAACTTCCGCTGCGCCCCGGCCGCCCCGGCCCGGCACGGGATCGGAGAGACGGACATGACGATTCGTGTACTGCTTGCCGATGATCAGGCCCTGCTGCGGGGCACCTTCAGAATGCTGTTCGACGCCACGGACGACATGGAGACGGTGGCCGAGGCCTCCGACGGCCGCGAGGCCGTCGAGCTGGCCGGCACACAGCACCCGGACGTCGTCCTGATGGACATCCGCATGCCGGAGATGGACGGCCTGGAGGCGACCCGGCTCATCAGCGAGTCCGAGGACCTCGCGGGCGTGAAGGTGCTCATCCTGACCACCTTCGAGGACGACGAGCACGTCGCCGAGGCCCTGCGTGCGGGTGCCAGCGGCTTCCTCGGCAAGGGGGCGAGGCCCGAGGAGCTCCTCGACGCCGTCCGCACGGTCGCGGGCGGCGAGGCGTTGCTGTCCCCGACGGCGACGCGAGCGCTGATCACCCGGTTCCTGGCCCAGCCGGACCCGTGCCCGGTCGCCGTGCACGAGCGGCTGGAGTGCCTGACGCCGCGGGAGCGCGACGTCACGATCCTCGCCGCGCTGGGCCTGTCCAACGAGCAGATCGCCGATCGCCTGTTCGTCAGCCCGCTGACCGCGAAGACCCACGTCAACCGGGCGATGACCAAGCTGGCGGCCCGGGACCGCGCCCAGCTCGTGGTCGTCGCCTATCAGTGCGGGCTGGTCACCGCGACAGGGGAGCCGAGCACCCCCGAGCTGCCCGCGTGACGGTCGGTGCGGGGTTCCGGAGCCGGTCGCGGCAGTAGTCCGGCGTACCGGATACCGCATCCGTGGTAGTCGGGAATCACTGTGCGGGGACGATGTGCCGGGGGGTGTCGACGGGCGATGGTGGGACCACGAACGGAGGTTTCGCCATGACCGAAGCCCACTGCCCGACCCAGACGTCCGGCGAGAAGACTGTTCCCGCACACCTGATCCTGCTGCGCGACGCCCTTGCCCACGGGCAGGGCCGGAACACCCGGGCCTGCCCGGCCGGCCGCAGCCACACGTCCCCCCGCCGAGGGACGGACCGGACCGCCCCGGCGACGCAGATCACCCTGGCCCAGTGGGTCAGCAGGACCACCTCGTGCATCAGGTGAGCCGCGCGACGGGTCGGCGGACCCGGCGGGGCTCTCCACAGGACCGGGCACGACCCGCCCAGGCAGGCCAGGGGCGGGCCGTGCCCGGCTCAGCCGGCGGTGAGGACGCACCAGTCGCGCGAGCCGATGTCGGCGGGCGTGCCGTCGAGGACCCGGGCGGTGCGCGTCGCCGGTTCGAGGGCGACGGTCGCGAGGCTCGCCCAGCGCTGGCCGAGCGGCTTGTCCGGATCGGGCAGGCAGGTCACCGGCGGCTCGCCGTCCCCCGTCACGAGCCGGCCCACGAGCTCGTCGGGCGTGGCCGGCGGCCGCGTGTTCGCGAGACGCGCGCGCACGAAGTCGTAGCGCTCGCCCGAGTCGGGCTGGTAGAGCCAGGTCTTCTCCTCGGCTGCCGGGGTCGGCGTCAGGAAGTGGTTGGTGCGCACCAGCGTGTCGTGTTCGGGCCGGATCGGGAACACCCCGACCGGGCTCAGGTCCAGGAGGACCGCGTCCGTCCCGTCGAACAGGGCGAACGAGCCGGACGACATGAGGGGCGCGCCGCGGACGATCTCCACTGCCTCGGCGACGCTGCCCGCCTCTTCGAGGACGATCGCGGCGAGCACATGCACGGGGATGCCGCCGATGCCGTCGCGGACGTGGCCGAGGATGTTGAAGTGCAGGGCGAGTCCGGCACTGTTGACGCCGATCTTGCCGAGGATGCCGTCCTCGGTGATGCCGACGAAGCCGTGCCGGCCGCCGCGCACCTCCAACGTGTGCCACATGGCGCTGAGTTCGACGTGCCAGTCCCAGGTCTGGACACCGAAGGTGCGTGCTGCCGAACCGTCGGAACCGGCGACGCGGTGCACGATCGTGGTGCATTCGCCGGGCGGCACGGTGGCGCTGCGGGCCAGGATCTCGGTGCGCGCGTTGAGGGCGCCGATGCGCCACGGCTCGGTGCCGGAGCCGTGGGCGATGCCCTCGATCTCGGCGCGTGCTCCCGGGCGGAATCGCCCGAGGACGTCGAGGGCGCGCTCGGCGTCCTCGCGTACCCGGGCCGGGGAGATGGCCCCGAGGGCGAAGAGCCGGTCGTACGCTTCGATCGCGGCGGGGATGCCGTCGCGCAGCTGCTCGCCGCGGGCGATGCCGCGGGCGTGCGGGTCGGCGCCGGCCACCTCGACGTGGCGGCGGTGTTCGGGGCGGGGGATCGACGTCGCGGTCACGAGCGTCCTTTCGCGGTGTTCGGGTGGAGCTGTACGGCACCGCCGACGATCGTCGCGAGGACGGCGTTGCCGGGCTGTGCTTCGGGGGCGAGGTCGAGCGGGTTGGCCGCGAACACGGTGAGGTCGGCGAGGCAGCCGGGCGCGATCCGTCCGAGTTCGTCGGACGCGCCGGCGGCGTACGCGGCCGCGGTGGTCATACCGGCGTACGCCTCACGCGCGGTGACTGCCTGACCGGGCTGCACGGGCGCCGCGTCGGACTCCTCGACCGGGCGGCGCAACTGGCAGTCGGCCAGGCCGATCCGCGGGTCCCCGGGGCCGATGGGCCAGTCGGAACCCAGCGCCACGACGGCGCCGTGGTCCAGGAGATCGCGGGTGCGCCAGCCGTGGGCGACGCGGTCGGGTCCGATGCGTCGCGACCAGTTGTCGGTGCCGTCGGCGCGGGTGTGCCGGGTCGCGTGCACGGGCTGGAGGCTTGCCACGACGTCGAGTTCGGCGAACCTGCCCAGCAGGTCGTCCGGGATGGACTCGATGTGTTCGATGCGGTGCGGGGCGCGGCCGGCCGGGCCGACCTCCTCGATGACGTCGAGGGCGAAGCGGACGGCCTGGTCACCGATGGCGTGGGTGGCGGTCGGGATGCCGCGCTCGGCGAAGAAGCGCATCGCCGCGCGGTACGCGTCGACATCACGCCACAGCGGCTCGCGGTTCTCGCCGTGGATGTCCGGGCGGTCGAACCACGCGGTGCCGTTGTCCGCCGTGCCGTCGAGCATGAACTTCGCGCCCTCGACGTGCCAGCGCCGTCCGCGCCGGCCCTGGAGACCGGCGACGTGCTGCCAGACCTCCGGCGGGGAGTCGGCCGGAACCAGCGGGGAGCAGCGGATCCGCAGGGGCAGGTCCCCGTGCTCCTCGATGTGCCGGTACACCTCCTCGGACGGGTCGGAGAAGTCGAGCGCGTGCAGACCGGTGAGCCCGCTGCCGGCGAGCCGGTGGAGCTGGTGGCGTACGTACTCGGCGGCCTTCTCCACGGGCACTTCGGGATAGCGGTCGAAGACCAGGTCCATCGCCTGGAGTTCGACGACGAAGCCGGTCGGGCGGCCGTCCGGGCCGACCTCGATCGACGAGGCGTCGGTGAACGTCTCGTCGCCGGTCAGGCCGACGAGTTCCACGACACGGGGGCTCACGACGAGCGCGTGCGCGTCGCGGGTCATCAGCGAGATCGGCCGGCCCGGGAAGTGCTCCGCGAACACCAGACCGGCCGGGTCGCCGTCGAACACGTTCACATCGAGGTCGTAGCCGGTGATCCATTCGTCCGTCGCCCGCCCGTCCGCCGCCTCGGACAGGCGGACGAACACCTGCTCCAGGGTCGCCGCTCCGGACAGGTCCACGCCGCTGCCGATGGAGATCGACCCCCACACGGGGTGGGCGTGGACATCGGTGAGGCCGGGCAGGACCGCGGCGCCCGGGAACTCGTGGACGGCCGTGCCGGGCCCCCGCAGCGCTTCGAGGTCCGAGGCGTCGCCGACGGCCAGCACCCGGCCGTCCGCGATCGCGACCGCGTTCGCGGACGGCGCGACGGGCTCTCCGGCGAGATGTTCGATGTGACGGGCGAGCACTATGACGTCGGCGTGCACAGGGTTTCCTTCGGGTGGTGCGGGGTTCGGTCTCTTGCTGCGTTCGACGCGCCGGTGTCAGGCGCGCGGGATGCTGCGCAGGGCGCGGGCCATCGCCCAGTACACGGAGGCGGCGGTGATCATGCCGGACGGAATCGCCAGGTCGATGTCGCCGAGCGCCCCGGCGATCGGGCCGGTCCAGAAGCTGGTGTTCACCCACAGCGCGGAGGTGAGGCCGCCGGCGACGACGGCGGCGAAGCCGGCCCAGTGGATGCCGCGGTGGTACCAGAACGGGCCGCCGCGCCGCTGTTCGAGAAGGTCGGGCCCGTTGTAGCGGTTGCGCCGCAGGACCAGGTCGGTCACGGCCACCGCCATGGCCGGTCCGGTCACGACGACCACGAGCTGGAGCATGGTGTTGACGCTGGTCAGGAAGTCGAAGACGAGGATCGCGTACAGCGTCATGATCGTGCCGAGCACCCCGATGATCAGCACCGCCGGGATGCGCGCCAGCCGGACGCCGACCGACTGGATGGACAGGCTGGCGCTGTAGGCCGTCATGCCGTTGTTCGTCATGGTGTTGACGACGACCGCGATGACGAAGACGGGGATGAACCAGCCCGGCAGGATGCTCTCCAGCGCGGCTTCCGGGTCGCTCATGTCGAGGCTGGTGGCCGCGAGCGCGCCGACCATGGTGAACACGGTGCTCGGCAGGTACGCCCCGAGCGCGGTCCATCCCGCGATGGCGACCGGGCTGCTCTCGCGGGGCAGATAGCGGGCGAGGTCCGGGCTGTTGCTGTACGAGAGTGGGGTGGAGGCGATGATGGTGAACCCCGTGCCGAGTGCCACGGCGAGCGCGGCTCCCTTGAGCGGCTCGGCGGGAGCGTAGGACCAGTCGGTCTCGGCGAGCACGTACCCCGTGACGACGACGAACACCACGGTCAGGAGAACGCTCAGAGCGGTGTAGAGGCGGACGATCGTCGCGTAGCCGAAGATCGCGATCAGCAGCGTCCCGCCGGCGATGAGGCAGATGACGGTCGCGTCCACGGCCGAGTTGTCCGGCAGGCCGAACCGGCCCGCCAGGCCGATGCCGGCGACCGAGGCGGCCGACCAGTTCAGGGCCAGGTAGGCAGCGGCTATGAGCCAGCCGGTCAGGACGAGCACGATCTTGTTGCCCACGATGCCGTACATCGCGCGCGAGATGACCGACCCGCTGGTGCCGGCTGCCGGGCCGCTCGCCGCGACGATGCCCGTACAGATCCACAGCAGGTTTCCGGTGAGGATCACGCCGAGTGCCTGCGGGAGCGTGAGGCCCATGAGGATCAGCGTGGCGCCGACGACGAAGCTCAGATAGCTCACGTTCGGGGCCGCCCAGACCGCGAACAGCTGGCGCGGCCGGCCGCCGCGCTCGTCCGCGGGGACCAGGTCGATCCCCCTCGTCTCCACATGTCCGGCGCGCTCTGAGCCGTGTTCGTCGAGGGGGCTCGCGGAGGAGCTGGGGTTCGTCGTCGTCATCGGGGCCTCTCGGGTCCGCCGGCCGTTGGGCCCCTATTGGGCAAATGGCCAACTGCTTGTTGGGCACACATCCAATAGCGTGTCCCCCATGACGTCAAGAGCTCAGCCGATACGAACCCGCAAGCTGCCCGGCGAGCGCCGCGCGGAAATCGTGCGGACCGCGGCGCGCATCGCGCTGGAGGAGGGCCTGGAGCGCATCACGCTCCGGCGCGTCGCCGACGGGCTGGGTGTCCGTCCCGGGCTCATCGGCCACTACTTCCCGGCCGCGGACGACCTCGTGAGCGAGGCGTTCTCCCACGCCGCGACGGAGGAACGCCAATCACTGCTGCCGTGCGAGGAGCGCGGGCTCCCGGCGGACGCGCGGCTCGCGCGATTCCTCGTGCGCCTCACCGACGGCGAGTACCGCGACCTCAGCCGGCTGTGGCTCAACGCGCGGCACGTCAGCAGATTCAAGCCGGGGCTGCGCTCGGCGGTGCGCGCACAGGAGTCCGAGACGCGTACCGCCCTCACGGACCTCATCGAGGAGGGGCGCCTCGCCGGGGTCTTCACGACCGGCGACGCGCCCGGAGCGGCCCTGCACATCCTGGTCACCGTCGACGGTCTCGGGGTGTACGCCAACGACGACGCACAGGTGGAGCATCCGGCGCTCGACGACATGGCCGTCGCAACGGCCGAACGGCTGCTCGGCCTCGCCGGGGGCGGCCTCCGGCGTGCGAGCGGCTGGGCGGACCGATGATCCGCCCCGGAACGGAACCAGGTGATGAACACCGTATGCGCCCCGTTCGCGCAGCAGGCTCTCCATGGTGACCGGGGACGGCCGGCGGCGTTCGGCAACCCGCCTGGGGCGCGCTCTCTCCCCGCGTGGCGCGCAACTACGGCCTCGGCGTCGTCTTCGTCACGCCGCCGGCCCTGCTGATGGCCGATCTGGCCGCGCCCTCGCCCGCAGGGGCCTTCGTCCTGGACCGGGCGCTGGGCAGTGTCATCGGGATCGTCATCGCCCTGGGCTGTGCGCTCGTGGTGGTCCACGGCCATGCGGCGGTCCGGGCGGAACGCGCGCCGGCCACGTGCACGGTGGCCGCCGAGCAGGCGCAGCGGGCACTGGACGACCGCCTGGAGCAGACGTTTCCCCTCGTCCGGACGCAGCTGGCCGCGGCCGTGGTGGAGTTGCGCGAGGCCGATGACGCCGCGGCGGGCGAACTCTGGCCGGCGGAGATCGATCCCACCGAACCCGCCGCCGCCGAGCAGCGGGCCCACCTGCTCCTGGAGCGGTTCGCCCGGTGGCGGTGACCGGGCCGCGGGGCGCGGCGCCGCCGGTACGCGCCCCGCTCAGGCCGCGGGGCCGATGGTGACCTTGAGGTGCTTCATGATCGGCTGGTCGCTCTGGGTGCTGTAGTCGTCCAGCGCGCACAGCACGTTCATCTCCGGCATGTAGCCGGCCGCACAGCCGCGGGGGATGTCGTAGGGGATCGCCAGATAGCCGTTGAGGGAGCGCCGGCTGCCGTCCTTGGCGGTGCTGACGATGTCCACGGGGCCGAGGTCGGCGATCCCGCGCTCACGCATGTCGGCCCGGTTCATGAAGACCAGCGTGCGCAGGTTCTTGACGCCGCGGTAGCGGTCGTCGTCCGAGTAGATGGTGGTGTTCCACTGGTCGTGGGAGCGCATGGTGCCCAGCGCCAGCGTGCCGGGGGCCGGGACGACGTCGGGCAGGGCGGCGGTGGAGAACTCGGCGCGCCCGGAAGGGGTGAGGAAGACCAGTTCACGCGCGGGCTGCTTGATGCGGAAGCCCAGCGGCAGCCGCACCCGGCGGTTGAAGTCCTCGAAACCGTCGAGGACCCGGGCCATGGTGTCGCGGATCCGGTCGTAGTCCTCGACGTACCACTGCCAGGGTGTGCCGCTGCCGGGCAGGGCGGCACGGGCCATGCCCGCGACGATGGCCGGCTCGGACAGCAGGTGCGGCGAGGCGGGGCGCTTCATGCCTACGGACAGGTGGACCATGCTCATCGAGTCCTCGACGGACGTGCTCTGCACGCCCTTGCGCTGATGGTCCTTCTCGGTACGACCGAGGCACGGCAGGATGAGGGCCCGGCGGCCGTGGACGAGGTGGCTGCGATTGAGCTTGGTGCTCACCTGGACCGTGAGTTCACAGGTGCGCAGCGCCGCGTACGTGGCCGGGGTGTCGGGCGCCGCGAGGGCGAAGTTGCCGCCCATGCAGACGAACACCTTCACGTCACCGCGCCGCATCGCCCTGATCGTGTTGACGGTGTCCAGGCCGTGCGCACGGGGCGGCTCGATCCCGCAGACCTCGGCCAGGCGGTCCAGGAACACCCCGCCGGGCCGGTGGTCGATGCCGCAGGTGCGGTTGCCCTGGACGTTGCTGTGTCCCCGCACAGGGGAGGGGCCCGCCCCTTCCCGGCCCAGATTGCCGCGGAGCAGCAGCAGGTTGACGATCTCCCGGACGGTGTCCACGCCGTGCTCGTGCTGGGTGAGCCCCAGGCACCAGCTGACGATGGAGCGGTCGGCCTCGCCGTACACCCGTGCCGCCTTGAGGACATCGGCGCGGCCGAGCCCGGACTGGGTCTCGATCTCCTCCCACGACGTGGCCTCGCACAGTGCGCGGTACTCCTCGAAGCCCGCGGTATGACGGTCGATGAACTCCTGGTCCAGCGCCCTGGGGTCGGATCCGGACTGCTCCAGGATCGCCTTGGCCATGCCGCGCAGCAGCGCCATGTCGCCGCCGATGCGCGGCTGCAGGTTGAGGGTGCTGGTCCGGGTCGTCCTGAAGAGCGCCATGTCCGTGAAGTCGTGGGGGACGATGGTGCGGGTGGCCGCCGCCTCGACGAGCGGGTTGATGTGCACGATCTGTGCGCCGCGACGGTGGGCCTCGGCGAGGGCGGTGAGCATCCGGGGCGCGTTGGAAGCGGCGTTGACCCCCAGGATGAACAGCGCGTCGGCCGACTCCCAGTCCTTGAGGTCGACGGTCCCCTTGCTGGTGCCCAGGGACGCCTGAAGGGCGCGGCCACTGGCCTCGTGACACATGTTGGAGCAGTCCGGCAGATTGTTGGTGCCCAGCTCGCGGGCCATCAACTGGTAGAGGAAGGTCGCCTCGTTGCCGAGCCGGCCCGAGGTGTAGAACGATGCCTGGTCCGGGTCGTCGAGCTCGCGCAGAGCACGGCCGACCACCTCGAACGCGTCCTTCCAGCTGATCGGGACGTAGTGGTCCGACTCGGGGTCGTAGACCATCGGTTCGGTCAGCCGGCCCTGGTTCTCCAGGTCGTAGTCGCTCCACCCGGACAGCTCGGTCACCGAGTGGGCGGCGAAGAACTCGCGCCCGACCCGCTTGCGGGTCATCTCCCAGGTGACGTGCTTGATCCCGTTCTCGCAGATGTCCAGATGCAGGCCCTTGGTGTCGTCCGGCCACGCGCATCCGGGGCAGTCGAACCCGCCGTTCTCGTGGTTCATCCGCATGATCGCCCGTGGACCGTCGACCGGAGCACCCTCGCGCACCAGGAACCGGCTCACGCTTCTGGCCGCGCCCCAGCCCGCGGCGGGGTGGTGGTAGGGGTGGAAGTCCGGATCGCCCTCGGGGGCGGGACCGACCGAGTGTTCCAGGTGCTGCTGCTCGTCGTGGTCGGTGCTCAAGGCATTCAACCCTTCCGCCGTTCGGGCGCGAGGTGGGGGCGATCCCGAGGGGGACGTGATTCCGAGGTGGAAACGATCCCTCCGGGCACGCTAACCGCGCCCGCTCCGGGCTGCACCCCGGTGCGGGCCCGGCTAGCGTGGACGTACCCGTCCCGGCCGGGCACGGTGATCAACCGAGCCGTCGAGGCGGTCACCCGTGATGTCCAGCAAGCACTGGCCGACGCTCTCCGCGGTGCCCCGGCTCGTCGCCGCGGTGGTCGCCGGCGCGCTGATCGGCGTGGTCACCGCCGTACCGGCCAACGGGCCGCTGGGTGTCCTCGCCGGAATCGCCGCGGCGGAGACGCTCTTCGTGGTGACGGGGTGGATCGTGCTGTGGCCCATGGACGCGGCCACCACCCATCTCAACGTCCGGCGCGAGGAGTTCCGGCCCGTCGTCGAGGAGCTCGTCGTCGTCGCGGCCTCCCTGTGCGGACTGGGCGGCATCGTGGTGCTGCTCCTGGTCGGCCATTCGGACCTGAGCCACGCGGCCGCCGCGACGGCTCTGTGCGGTGTGTTCATGGCCTGGGCGTCGCTCCATCTGATGTACGCCACCCGCTACGCGTACCTCTACTACGAGGCGTCCGGGGGCGGGATCGACTTCAACTCCCACGACCCGCCGAGGTACGTCGACTTCCTCTACTTCAGCTACAACCTGGGGATGACCTACCAGGTCTCCGACACCGGAGTCTCCAGCTCCGCCATCCGTGCGGTCGTCCTGCGGCACTGCCTGCTGTCCTATGTGTTCGGCGCCAGCATCCTGGCCACCACGATCAACCTCGTCGCCGGAATCGTCACGAGCTGAACCGGGACTCACCCGATGCGGCCATGTCCCTTCCCGTCCGAGGGCGGATGCCGGACAGCGCTTAGACTCCGCGAATGGCGAAGTACTTCGATGTGCACCCCGAGAATCCTCAGCGGCGCACCATCAGCAGCGTGGCCGACAGCATCCGTTCCGGGGCGCTCGTCGCGTACCCGACGGACTCCTGCTACGCGCTGGGGTGCCGGCTGGGCAGCCGCGACGGCATCGGCCGGATCCGGTCGATCCGCAACCTCGACGACCGTCACCACTTCACACTCGTCTGCGAGAACTTCGCCCAGCTCGGGCAGTTCGTGCATGTCGACAACGACGTATTCCGGGCGATCAAGGCGGCGACGCCCGGCAGTTACACCTTCATCCTGCCCGCCACGAAGGAGGTGCCGCGCCAGCTGCTGCACCCGAAGAAGAAAACGGTCGGAGTCCGCATCCCCGACCACGTGGTCACCCAGGCGCTCCTCGCCGAACTCGGCGAACCGCTGCTCTCCAGCACCCTGCTCCTGCCCGACGAGGACGAGCCGATGACCCAGGGCTGGGAGATCAAGGAACGGCTCGACCACGTGGTGGACGCCGTCGTCGACTCGGGCGACTGCGGCACCGAGCCGACCACGGTCATCGACTTCTCCGGCGGTGAACCCGAGATCGTCCGCCGGGGAGCCGGGGACGTCACACGGTTCGAGTAGCGGCCTCGGCCGGTGCCGGCGTGTTCGCGCGGAGGCAGGCGGCGTACGTGGCGTTCCCCGGGTACTGCGGCCTGTGCCCGGCGGTGACCTGGGCCGGCTGTCCGCGCCGCTCGGCGCACCGGCTGCCGGGCGTGCGACCTCACCGCATCCCTCCTGTGCGCGGGCGGGCGCATACTGGGAGGAGCCGCACGATTGGAGGACGCCATGATCGTCCTCGGAGTCATTCTGCTGGTCATCGGCCTGGTGGCCGGAATCTCGATCCTGTGGACCATAGGCGTCGTGCTCGTCGTGATCGGTGCCGTGCTGTGGATCCTGGGCGCTCTCGGGCACGCGGTGGGCGGCCGGCGCCACTACTGGTAGCGCTGTCGCACCCGATGTCCGGGGCACGGATCACAGCCCCGGGTAGCCCTCCGGTCGGGTCCGCAGCCGGGCCGGGCGGAACGGGACCGCGTACCGCTTCTCCAGGACGGCGCTCGCACACCGACCGGGCGCCGTGGGCCCGGACGGGCACCCGGTCCCGACCCCCTCAACCGCACCGCTCTTTTCGGTATACCATTTCTCGCCGGGGTACCGGACGAGGAGGGGTGCGTTGTCGCGGGAAAGGCGGACGGAGGCGTCGTCGGGGTCCGTACGGCGGGAGTCGCGAGCGGCGGCGGGTGCCCGGCAGGCGCTGGCCTCGCTGCGGAGCAGCCCGGGTTTCCGTCTTCTGTGGATCTCCAACCTGTTCTTCTACGGTGGTGCGTGGACGCAGACGCTGGTCCTTGGCTGGCTCGTGTTCGACACGACCCGGTCCGAGTTCCTGCTCGCGGTATTCACCGCCGTACGGCTCGCCCCCATGCTCCTGGGCCCCTTCGCCGGGGTGCTCTCCGACCGGTACGACCGGGTGCGGCTGCTCATGTCCGCCTGCGTGTGGGCCCTGGGCGCCGTCGTCGTCGTGGCGGTCATGGCGTCGTCGGGCCCCGTGTCGTACGGGGCGCTGGTCGCCGGGGGACTGGCGATCGGTCTGGCGCAGTCCCCGTCGCAGCCGGCACGCGGCTCGCTGGTGCTCGATCTGGTCGGGCGGGAGAACCTCAGCAACGCCAATGCGCTGAACGCGCTGGCGATGAACATGACGCAGGTCATCGGTCCTGCGGTCGGCGGGGCGATGATCAGCGCCTTCGGGGCGCCCGCGGCCCTCTGGATCTCGACGACCTGGTACGCGGTGTCGTTCGTGGCGCTCCGGCCCCTGCGCGGCGTCGTACGAACCGCACCGGGCCGGCCGGAGCCGGTGCTGCGGATGCTCACGAGCGGATTCCGTACGGTACTGACCAGCCGGCTCACCTCGGCCGTGCTGCTCGTGACCCTCGCGGCGAACGTCCTGCTGTGGCCCGTCTACCAGGCATTCATGCCAGTGTTCGCGAAGGAGGCCCTCGGTCTCGACGCCGCGGGCCTGGGCTGGCTCCTGACCTGCGGGGGGCTGGGCGGCCTCGCCGGTTCGCTCGGCATCGCCATGCTCGGCGACTTCAGGTTCAAGGGCGGGCTGTTCGTGCTCGGCACGGCGGCCTGGGGCGCTCTGTGGTCGCTGTTCGCGCTGTCCCGGACGGTACCGCTCTCCTTCGCGCTGATGGCCTGCATCGGATTGATGAGCGCTTCGTTCGGCGTGCTGCAGACCACCTTGCTGCTGATGACGACCGCGCCGGAGGTGCAGGGGCGCGCCCTCGGTCTCCAGGAACTCGCCATCGGCGTGATGCCCTTCGCCTCGCTGGGGCTCGGCGCGGCGGCCCAGCAGCTGGGGGTCGGCCCCACCGCGTTCCTCAGCGCACTCCTGCTGGTCGTGATTCTGCTGACGCTCGCGGCCCGCGTGCCCCAGCTGCTCCGGTACAGCGGCGTACACGCCCAGTAGCTGGGCCGAACCGGCCGGCAGGCGTGGAAACGGCGTACGGGTACGGCCGCGGCGGAGCATCCCCGCCGCGGCCGCGTCCGTCGTCATCGGCCGGGCGTCAGACCCGGAGCTCACCGTCCTGGACCACCACGCGTCCCCCCGCGACCACCAGCTGCCGGCGCGGCGAGCGGACCAGGGCGTCCTGGACGTTCTCGGCGTCCACCAGCACGATGTCCGCCCGCGCGCCCGCGACGATGTCGTGGACCTCGCGGTGCACGAAGCCCGCCGCGCGTGTGGAGGCCAGCTCCACCGCGTGGGCGAGCTCCTCATCGGTGCGCAGACCGTGGAGCCGGGCGAAGTTGAGCGCGACGCGCAGCAGGTCGCCGTCACCGTACGGCGACCACAGGTCCCGGATCCCGTCGGTGCCGAGACCGATCGGAACACCGTGGTCCCGCATCCCGCGCCAGGGCAGCGGTGCGGTGCGGACCGGGGCCACGGTCGCCCAGGAGACGCCGGCCTCCTCGCAGGCCTCGATCAGTTTCCGCTGCCGGTTCTCCGGCAGCTCGCCCAGGGCGAAGCCGTGCGAGACCGTCACCTTGCCGTTCAGGCCCGTGCGCAGCGTGCGGTCGATGATGAGCTCGATCTGGAAGGCGCCGAGATCCCCACCGTCGTGCAGATGGATGTCGAGCCCGACGCCGCGCCGCTCCGCGATGCCGAAGAGGCCGTCGAGCTGCGCCACGGGGTCGCGGTCGATCGAAGCCGGGTCGAGCCCGCCGATGGCGCTCGCGCCCGCCGCGGCCGCCCGATCGAGGAGTTCCAGCACCCCGGGGCGGCGCATGACGCCGTCCTGCGGAAACGCGACGATCTCCACCTCGACCGCGCCGCCGAACGAGGCGACCGCCTCACGGACGACCTCGATCCCGCGCAGACCGACACCGAGGTCGACATCCACGTGGCTGCGGACCGCCGTGGTGCCGTGCCGGAGGAACTCGCCCAGCACGGCGGTGGCCGACGACGGGCTCGGGATGCCGAGCCCGTCACGCTCCGCGCGTTCGTGGGAGATGCGTCCCTGCGTCGTGGCCTCACCGCCGTAGGAGACCCACGGCTGCCCCCACCAGCTCTTGTCGAGGTGGGCGTGCGCGTTGATGAAGCCGGGCAGGGCGAGGAGACCGCCGCCGTCGAGGTGATCGCCGTCACCGGCCGACGTTCCGGCGGGCGCTACGGAGAGGATCTCGGCGCCGGACATCACGATGTCCACGGGAGCCGCACCCCAGGGGCGGACGTTCGTCAGTGTCACATGAGCCATGAACGAATGGTATACCAAACGTTCTTACGTCGGTCGGTCAGGTGGCGGGAGCGACACCGCGCCGGCGTGCGAAGGCGAGCGGCAGCGTGGCGAGGGAGAGCACCGCCGTGGCCAGGAGCGCCGCGGAGAACGAGGTCCCCGTCGCCAGGTAGCCGACGAGAAGCGCCCCCAGTCCCGTTCCGGCATCGAACCCGATGTTCCACACGGCGCTCGCGACACCGCTGGACCGCTGGTCGACGGCGGCGAAGGCGTCCACCAGGGTCAGGTTCTGGAGCCCGCCGTAGCTCACGCCGACCAGCGCCGTCCCGGCCAGCAGCGGAACCGTGCCTGTCGCCTCCGGAGAGGTCACCGCCCAGGCGGTCAGGGCGAGCCCGAGCGCCGTGACGAGCACCAGTGGCCAGCGGAACGGCCGGGTGCCGTACCGGTCGGCCAGCGAACCGAACCGCCAGCGCGAGACGGCCGCCGTACCCGTCAGGAGCAGCAGCGCGGCCAGGGTCGCGGTGGGGTCGCTGCTCATCTGCGGAGCGAAGGTGATCAGGGCGCCCCCGGCCGTCGTGACCCCGAGCAGGAGCAGCATCGGTGGGAGGAGCGGAAGGAGGCGGGCGCGCCCGCCCGCGACGGCGTCCCGGGGCGGCGGGCCCTCGACGGCTCCTGCCGGGTGTCCGCCCAGCCGGCGGGCGAGTCGCAGCGCGGGCGGTACGCCGAGCAGCGGCAGCGCGCCGACCGCGAACACGAACCCGAACCCGAGGTTCTCCGCCGCCCAGGGCGCGGTCGAGACCAGGACGAACTGGGGCCCCGCGATCGCCAGGCCGTACGCCCCGACCGCCTTCCCGCGCCGCGCCGGCTCGACGAGTTCGGCGACGGCGGTGGCGCCGCAGACCGTGAGCACCCCGAACCCGAGTCCGCGCACTGCGGAGAGCGCGAGCACGGCGCCGAGGTCCGTCGTCAGCAGATGAGGGAGCGCGGGGGCGCCGAGCAGAATCACCCCGCAGACCAGGGTGGTCCGCCAGCCGAGGCGGCGGATCGCCATCGGGACCAGGGTCTGGGCGAGCACGGTGCAGAGCATCAGGACCGCGTTGACCGAACCGGCGCCGGCGGCGTCGGCCCCGCCGCGTACCGCCCTAGAGCGGCGCGGTGGGCAGCAGTGCCGCGAACCCCGAGAATCCCGTGGCCGTCAGGAGCAGTAGCGCGGGCATGCCCGGTTCGCTCCAGACCGTCTGCCGCACGGCGCTGTCCGCCGGAGCGTTCGTCACTGGCTCGTGCCTCCGTGTCGCCGTCGACGGACCGGCTGTCGCGGCCGGTCGGCATGCGAAGGTGGGCCGCAGCGTGCCGCCCACCGCGAGACGAATGGTATACCGAATAAGGTCAGGCTGTTAGTCTGGAAAAATGGGCACAGAGAGTGACAGGGATACGGTGAACGAGTCGCAGACAATCACGGCGGAAGACCGTGAATTCCTCCGGCGTTGCGTCGTTCTCGCACGCGAGGCGCTCACGGCCGGTGACGAGCCGTTCGGATCGCTCCTCGTGGACGAGCACGGCACGGTCCGGTTCGAGGACCGCAACAGGGTCAAGGACGGGGACGCGACCCGCCACCCGGAGTTCGAGATTGCGCGCTGGGCGGCCGCGAACCTGTCCCCGCGGGAGCGGAGCGCGAGCGTCGTGTACACCTCCGGGGAGCACTGCCCGATGTGCAGTGCGGCCCACGCCTGGGTCGGCCTGGGCCGCATCGTGTACGCGTCGAGCAGCGAGCAACTCGTGGCATGGCGCAGGAGTTGGGGCTTCGACGCGGGGCCGGTCGCGGCCCTTCCCGTCAATGCCGTCGCCCCGGACGTCCCGGTGGCAGGCCCCGACCCGGCGCTCGCCGACGAGGTCCGCGCCCTGCACGCCCGGATGCTGGGCGCGGCCATCGGTGGTTAGAGCCTGTCCGGCGGATCGGGGCGGGACGGACTCCAGGGTCTTTCGTCGGCTCAGGCCTGCCGGTCGTCGCGCGCCGCGTTCTTCTCCTTGATGCGCACCGCTTCCTTGCGGACCTCCGCCTGGGTGGCGCGTTCCTGCTGGAGCCACTCGGGGGCTTCCTTCTTCAGAGCATCGATCTGCTCCGTCGTGAGGGCCTCGGTGACTCCGCCGCGGGCGAGGCCGGAGATCGAGACACCCAGCTTCGCGGCGACCACCGGCCGGGGGTGCGGGCCATTGCGTCGCAGTTCCTGCAGCCACTCGGGCGGATCGGTCTGCAGTGCGTTGAGCTCGGAGCGCGAGACGACACCCTCCCGGAATTCGGCGGGGGTGGCCTCGAGGTACACACCCAGCTTCTTCGCCGCGGTCGCGGGCTTCATTGTCTGGGCGGTCTTGTGCGACGTCATGAGGACAAGGGTATCGAGCATGTGCGCTACCTCTGACCAGGGCCGGTAACCTGGCGGAGTGACAAGCTCGGAAGAAACCCCTTCGTTCCGGCTCGCGTATGTCCCGGGGGTGACACCCGGAAAGTGGGTGCGGATCTGGAACGAGCGGCTGCCCGACGTCCCGCTGACCCTCGTGGGGGTGTCGGCCGCCGAGGCGTCCGACGCGCTGCGGGGGCGTGACGCCGACGCCGGACTGGTGCGGTTGCCGATCGACCGGACGGCCCTCAGCGCCATTCCCCTCTACACCGAGACGACCGTGGTCGTGGTCCCGAAGGACCACGTCATGGCGACGGTCGACGAGGTCTCCGTCGCCGACCTGGCCGATGACATCGTGCTGCACCCCCTCGACGACACCCTCGACTGGGAGCAGCGCCCGGGACGGCCGGCCGTGGAGCGCCCCGCCACCACGGCGGACGCCGTCGAACTGGTGGCGGCGGGGGTGGGGCTGCTCGTCGTACCGCAGTCGCTCGCCCGTCTCCATCACCGCAAGGACCTCACCTACCGGCCGGTTCCGGACGCCCCCGAGTCGCGGGTCGCGCTGTCCTGGCTGGAGGACGAGACCACCGATCTGGTGGAGGAGTTCATCGGGATCGTCCGCGGGCGGACCGTCAACAGCACGAGGGGCCGTCCCAGGCCCCCGGTGCAGCCGAAGGACAAGCGGACAGAATCGGACGGTGCGCGGCGCAAGCCCGCGGCGGGCAGGGCGACCGGCCGGGCAGGCGGCAAGCCGACCGGCAAAGCGGGCGGCAAATCGGCCGGGAAGGGCGCGCGGGGCGGCTCCGGCGCCCCCAAGCGGGGCAAGCCCCGGCGTCGGCCGTAGGGAGTCTGCGCAAGCACCCGGCCTCCAGTCGCATGCTCGGGGGATGACGAAGCCGGCGCACGGGGCCGCGATCGACGGGCAGCAGGCGGACGGTGTGCCGGGGAGCGCCGACGGGCCCTCCCCGGCACACCGTCCGCACGCGCCGTCTCAGCGCCCGCGCCGCACCTTCGGCTCCGGTACGAGACGCACGACGCCGTTGAGCAGATGGTCGATCAGGTCGTGCGAGGGCTTGTCCGTGAGGTTGGTGAGCAGCCGGGCCAGGGTGTTCAGCAGAAACGGCGACCCCATGACGTAACGGTTGAGGACGGGCTGGAAGCCGGACCGGCTGAAGACGAGGTCGGCGGCCGTGTTGCCGAGGCGGTAGTAGCGCCCCCAACGGCGGTTCATCTCGACGGGGTAGCCGCGCAGCACCTGCTCGCGCCGGGGCCCCCGGGGAAGGGCGAGGGCCAGCGTGGCCGTCTCGGCGGCGACCTCACCGGCCTCCATGGCCTGGCCGATGCCCTCGCCGTTCCAGGGGCTGATCATGCCTCCGGAGTCCCCGACGAGCAGGAGTCCGCGGGTGTAGAGCGGATGGCGGTTGAAGCCGAGCGGAAGGGCCGCGCTGCGCACCGGGCCCTCGGCGTTCTCCTCATGCAGTCCCCAGGCCTCGGGGGTACGGGCCAGCCACTCGTCCAGGGTGGCGCGCAGGTCGGCCTTCCCGTGCCGCCGGTGAGGCAGCGCACCGAGGCCGACATTGACGCGGCCGTCACCCATGGGGAAGATCCAGCCGTAGCCGGGCAGGAAGTGATCGCTGCCGGGGAACCGGAGGTCGGCCCACAGCTCCAGGTACTCCTCCCGGGAGCGCTCGGGGCTGCGGTAGTACCGGCGGGCGGCCGTCGCGATCTGCCTGTTCCTGTCCCGCTGGAGACCCATGGCGAGGGCGAGACGGGCGGAGGCGCCGTCCGCGGCGATCACGATCGGCGCGTGGAAGGCCAGGGGCTCCTTCTCCGCGGTCGTGGCGGTGACACCGGTGATGCGGCCGGCCCGGTCGGTCAGGGGCTCGGTCACCTTCACACCGCTGCGCAGCCGCGCTCCGGCGGCGACGGCGTGCCGGGCGAGGATGTCGTCGAAATCGTGCCGGCTGCGTGAGAGGCCGAAGTCCGGATAGCGGCCCAGAGCGGGCCAGTCGATGTGCACCTGATGGTTCCCGGCCACCCAGCGCATGCCGCGTGAACGGGTCCACCCCGGAGCCTGGATGTCGACGCCCATCCTGATGAGCTGGTGCACCGCACGCGGAGTCAGGCCGTCCCCGCACACCTTCTCCCGGGGGAAGCGGGACTTCTCCAGCAGCAGGACATCGACACCCGCCCTGGCGAGGTGGAAGGCCGCGGCCGATCCCGCGGGCCCCGCCCCCACCACGATCACCTGGGCCTCCTCGTCCGGGCCGTGGTCGGACGATACGTCCGACAAAGACCGGTCCGGTGTCGTTTCCCGCATGTGGAACCCCTTCCTGCAACCGGTGCCGTACCGGGGACGGCAGCCATCCGCTTCATCATCGATCAAGGACGGCCGACGCGGGACCCGGTCCGGAAATCCGGCCCCTTCGGGGTGGAAGCCCAAGATGCGAACCTGCTGAAACCGTGACAATTTACCCTTGCTGGCCAGCTGCTCGGGTGAAAGGGACCGTCTGATGGAGCGTCGTACGGCGAGTCGAGGACCCTTACGCGATCCCGGCCTCCCCGAGGTGACCCCGGTGCCGCCGCACCGGCCGACGTCGCGTCACCAGGCGCCGCGGGGCCGCCGGCCGCCCGGATTCCGCGGTGTCCGTCCGCCCGCGTGCCGCACGAGTTCCGTCGCCCCTTCCCGCCAGCACCGTTCTGCCGCCGCAAGGAGTGCCGCATGAGCACCATGGACGTCCCCTCGGAAGCCGAGTCGGAGATCCCCGCACCGCAGCCGCAGGCCGCCAAGGCCGCGGCGCCGGCGATGACCTGGGTGACCCTGGCGCTGATGACCACCGCCTCGGTGGCCAGCCTGCGCTCCGCCCCGACGATGGCCGTGTACGGACTGGCGTGCGTCTTTCTCTACGTCGTCCCGGCGATCGTGTTCCTGATGCCGACGGCGCTGGTCTCCGCCGAGCTGGCGTCAGGGTGGAACGGCGGCGTCTACCGATGGGTGAGCGAGGGGCTGTCGAAGCCGCTCGGATTCCTCGCCGTGTGGTGCCAGTTCGCGATGACGATCTTCTACTACCCGAGCCTGCTCGCGTACGTCGCCGGCACCATCGCCTATGTCATCGATCCGAGACTCGCCGGCAGCGGTCTGTACACCGCGATCGTGATCATGGTCCTGTACTGGACCGGTGTGTGGGTCTCGGCCCGGGGCACGAAGGCCGTCGCGGGCCTCTCGTCCTGGGGCCTGATCATCGGGACGCTGGTGCCGGGCACCGTCCTCGTGGTCCTCGGGCTCGTCTTCCTGGGCCAGGGCAACGGCTCCGCAGCTCCGATGACGGGCGGTCATCTGCTTCCGCAGTGGACGGGGCTCGCCAGCCTCGTGCTGATCGTCAACAACTTCCTCAGCTACTCCGGCATGGAGATGAACGCCGTCCACGTCTCGTCGCTGAAGAACCCGGCCAGGGAGTACCCGCGGTCGATGTTCCTCGCCATGGGACTGGTGCTGCTGATCTTCATCCTTCCGGCGCTGGCCATCAGCTGGGTCGTCCCGGCCGACCAACTGAGCCTCACCGCGGGTGTGATGCAGGCGTTCGACGCGTTCTTCTCGCACTTCCACGTCGGCTGGCTCACCCCGGTCGTGGCCGTCGCCCTCGTCGCGGCGGCGCTCGGCGGCATGCTCACCTGGCTGGCCGGGCCTTCCAAGGGCCTGCTGCTGATCTCCCGGGAGGAGGGCTATCTGCCACCGTTCCTGCAGAAGCTCAACAAGAACGGCATCCAGCAGAACATCCTCGTCACCCAGGGTGTCGTGACCACCGCCATCGCCCTCATGTACGCGCTGATCCCCAATGTCTCCAGCGCCTACTGGATCTTCTCCGTGATCACCACACAGGTGTATCTCATCGTCTACCTGCTGATGTTCGCCGCCGCGATCCGGCTCCGCAGGACCCAGCCCGACCACCCGCGCGGCTACCGCGCACCCGCCCTCGTACCCCTGTGCGTCCTCGGACTGCTCGCCTCGCTCGCCGCCCTGGCCATCGGCTTCGTCCCGTCCTCGCAGTTCGGCGGCGGCAGCGTCTGGTCGTACATCGCGCTGGTCGGCGGCGGGCTCCTCGTCCTCGGTCTGCTCGTGCCGTACCTCTTCCTCCGGCTGCGCAGGCCCAGCTGGCGCATTCCGGCCGCGGAGCCCGCGGCCGGGGCGACGGCGGGTGGTGACACATGAGCCCGACGCGCATGGCCTCCGAGCACCGCTGGATCTACCTCGGGGCGATCGTGCTCCTGCTCGCACTCGTCGTCATCGGCGTCGTCCAGTACACGAGCGTCAAGGCCACCGACGAGTCCCACAGAAAGGCCACAGAGCTCAGCGGCCAACTGGTGGAGGCCGGATACCCGGCACCCGATACCGGCACCGTCCAGCGACTGCTCGGCACCGACGGCGGCATCGTGTGCGATTCCCCCGACGACGCGCTCAGGACCGCCCTGTGGAAGCTCCAGCTGTCCAACGGCTCGGGCGGGCCCGGCCGGCGGCCCGTCATCGCCGACACCAGGGCGGTCGGAGCCGAGCGGATCGTCCTCCAGGTCTACTGCCCGGACCAGGCCGAAGCGTTCGACAGGACCGTGGACCGGCTCAGGACCGACAGCACGGTCCGGCGCTGAACCCGAACGCCCCACCCGGGCCCCGCAGGACGACGCCCGAAGGACCACGAGAACCGGACCGCCCGGTCCGGACCCGACGACCGGGAGACAACCATGAGCGAGCACGAACTGGCCGACCGGATCGCCGCCCTGATGCCCCGCGCCAAGGCGGATCTCACCGAACTGGTCTCGATCCCCTCCGTCGCCGATCCCCGCCAGTACCCGCCCGAGGAATGCCGGAAGGCGGCCCAGTGGGTGGCCGACGCCTTCACCGAGGCGGGCCTCCACGACGTGCACCTCGCCGAGACGCCCGACGGCAGCACCGCGGTGCTCGGCCACCGCCCGCCGCCGCCCGGAGCGCCGACCGTGCTGCTCTACTGCCACTACGACGTCCAGCCGCCGCTCGACGACGCCGCCTGGACCTCGCCTCCCTTCACACTCACCGAACGCGACGGCCGCTGGTACGGACGCGGCACCGCGGACTGCAAGGGCAACATCGTCATGCACCTCACCGCACTGCGGGCCCTCGGGGACGACCTGCCCGTCGGACTGCGCTTCGTCGCCGAGGGCTCGGAGGAACAGGGCACCGGCGGCATGGAGGCGTACGTCGAGCAGCACCGCGAGCAGTTCCTGGCCGACGCCCTGCTGATCTGCGACACGGGCAACGCCGCCGTGGGACAGCCGACCGTGACCACCTCCCTGCGGGGCCTCGCCAGTCTGGTGGTGACCGTGTCCACGCTTCGGGGAGAGGTGCACTCCGGGATGTTCGGCGGGCCGGCCCCGGACGCCCTCGCCGCCCTCGTCGAACTCCTGTCCACCCTGCGCGACGAGGACGGCGGAACACGCGTCGACGGTCTCGACGCCTCCGGGACCTGGTCCGGGGCGCCGTACGACGAGGAGCAGTTCCGGCGCGACGCCGATGTGCTGGACGGAGTGTCGCTCACCGGTTCCGGCACGGTCTCCGACCGGCTCTGGGCCCGCCCCGCCGTCACCGTCCTCGGCATCGACTGCCCGCCGGTCGTCGGTTCCTCCGCCGCGATCCAGGGCACCGCACGGGCCCGGGTCAGCCTGCGTGTCCCCCCGGGAACGGACGCGGACGCCGCGCTGGTGGCACTGACTGCCCATCTGGAGAAGGCCGCGCCCTGGGGCGCACACGTCTCGGTCGAACCGGAAGGGACCGGGGCGCCGTTCCGGGCCGCCACCGACGGACCGGCCTACGCGACCCTGGGCCGCGCCATGGCGGACGTCTACGGAAAGCCGATGGCCGCCCTGGGCCAGGGCGGTTCCATCCCGCTGTGCAACGTCTTCACCAGCGCGTACCCCCGGGCCGAGATCGTCCTGATGGGAGTGGAGGAACCGCAGTGCCTCATCCACGCCCCCAACGAGAGCGTCGACCCCACCGAGATCCAGCACATGGCCCATGTCGAGGCTCTCTTCCTGAGCCGGTACGCCGTCGCCCGGCGGAGCTGAGCGCGCCCGCGACGGCCTTGGGAGCCTCCGTCACGACTCCAGATAGCGCAGGACCGCGAGCACCCGTCTGCTGTAGCCGGTGGCGCGCGGCAGATCGAGCTTCTCGAAAACCGAGTTGAGGTTCTTCTCGACCGAACTGAGCGAGATGTGCAGCTGCTGGGCGATGGCCGCGTTGCTGCGGCCCTGCGCCAGCTCCTGCAGGACGCTGCGCTCGCGGGGAGTCAGCCCGGCCAACGGGTCGACGTGCGTGGTCCGGACCACCAACTGCCGTACGACCTCCGCGTCGATGGACGCCCCGCCCGCGTGGATCCGCTCCAGCGATTCCAGGAACTCGTCGACCTGCGCGACCCGGTCCTTGAGCAGATAGCCGACCCGCTCGGCGCTCTGCGACAGCAGCCGGACCGCGTAGTTGCGCTCCACGTGCTGGGAGAGCACCAGCACACCGACCAGGGGCCAGCGCTCGCGGATCTCCAGCGCGGCCCGCAGCCCCTCGTCGGTGTGGGTGGGAGGCATCCGGATGTCGACGACGACGAGGTCCGGCGGGTCCGCCTCGACCGCCCGGACGAGGGCGGTGCCGTCGCCCACCGAGGCGAGGACCTCGTGCCCCTCCTCCGTGAGCAGCAGGGCCAGGCCCTCCCTGAGCAGGGTCGAGTCCTCGGCGAGCATTACGCGCACGGCAACTCCGCGGTGATCGTGGTGGGGCCCCCGCAGGGGCTGTGGATGTGCAGCCGGCCGTCCAGCGCCTCGACCCGGCTGCGCAGCCCGGACAGTCCGCCGCCCAACGGGTCCGCGCCACCGGTGCCGTTGTCCCGCACGGACACGGACACCCGGCCCCCGTCGCCCGCGACGGCCACCCGGATGAGGGTGGCCCCGGAGTGCTTGGCCGCGTTGGTCACGGCCTCGCAGACCACGAAGTAGGCGGCGGTCTCCACCGGGCGGGGCAGCGGCAGCGGCAGCGCGAACTCCATGTGCAGGGGTATGCCGCAGCGTTGGGCCACCCCGCCGAGAGCCTCTTCGAGGCCCAGGTCGTCGAGGGCCGACGGGTAGACGCGCCAGGCCACTTCGCGCAGTTCGGTGAGGACCTCCCGGGAGGCCTGGTGGGCCTGCCGCAGCAGTGCCTCGGCCTGTTCGGGCGTCCGGTTGCGACGGGCCCGGCCCAGCAGCATGGCCAGCGCCACCAGCCGTTGCTGCACACCGTCGTGGAGGTCGCGTTCGATGCGTCTGCGTTCCGCGTCGACCGCCCGGAGCACCCCGGCCCGGCTGTCGGCCAGTTCGGCGATCCGCCGCTCCAGCAACTCCCGTTCCGAGGGCCCGAAATGATCACGTGCCAGCCGGGTGTCGAGTGCGTTCAGCGAGAAGAGCCCCTGGAGGTCGAGGAAGAGCAGGAGACCGCCGAGTGCCGCCTGGGGCAGCAGACGCAGCCAGTCGGCGGGGTCGTGGGCGATGCCGGCGGCCAGCAGCCCGGCCAGTACGGCCCCGTACCCCAGCAGCGCGACCACCCCGGCGAAGAGGATCCCCGCGCCGGTGCGGGCGGCCAGATAGCGCAGGACGTCCCGGTCGCAGGCATGGTGCGGGGGGAACACGTCACCGTGGAAGACACTGCGCCGGACCCGTTCCAGACCGGTGAGTCGGCGCGCCCCGGCGCTCAGCAGGGCCAGGGCACGCGGCCGGGTACGCGGCCACAGCGCGAACGGCAGCGACAGCGCGCCCACCACGGCGAAGTACAGCAGTCCGGCCAGGGCGGTGAAGCAGCCGAGCAGCGCGCCCGCGGCTCTCCGGGGCCATGGGTACGGGTGCGCCACGGCGTCTCCCGTCTCCTCGTGCCACGGGCCGATCCGCCCCGGAACATGACCGGTCGCACCGTCCGCGAAGTCCCCCTCCACGCCTGCCGACCCTAGCCGCGCGGCATGACCACGGCAAGATCGTTCCGGCCGGGCGGAGGGGACCGCCGGAGCGGGGGCCCAGGACGCGGGGCTCACGGGACACGGCGGTGCTGTGCCCGGCCACGGGGCCGCAACCGCATCGCCACGTAACCGGCGAACGCCACCAGGACCAGGACGAGAACGGCCTTGGACAGCACTCCGACATAGGTCTCCACCAGATCCCACCGGTCCCCGAGCCAGTAACCGGCCATCACCAGCACCGAGTTCCACACCAGGCTGCCCGCGGCGGTCAGTGCCACGAAGAGCGGCAGCGACATGCGTTCCACGCCCGCGGGCACGGAGATGAGACTGCGGAAGATCGGCACCATGCGGCCGAGGAGAACGGCCTTGGTGCCGTGCCGGGCGAACCACTGTTCCGTACGCTCCAGATCGGAAGCCCTCACCAGCGGGAGCCGCGCCCAGATCGCATGCATGCGGTCGCGGCCGAAGATCATGCCGATCCAGTACAGAACCACCGCGCCCACCACCGAACCCAGCGTGGTCCAGAAGAGCGCGGAGGCCAGGCCGATGACACCCTGCCCCGCCGCGAACCCGGTCAGCGGGAGAATCACCTCGCTGGGCAGCGGCGGAAAGAGATTCTCCAGGGCGATGGCGAGGCCCGCTCCCGGACCTCCCATGCTGTCGACGAGGCCGGCTGCCCAGCCCGCCACACCGCCCGCGGGTTCCTGGGGGAGACCCAGAACGACGAAATCCATGAACCGACTCCCGGCCGTTGTGATGAGACACGGGAAGTCCGCCGCGCCCCACCGGAAACGTTAGGAACCGGCGACCGGCGCCGGTACGGGGATTGCCGCCGGACCGGATGCTGTTCTCCGCACCGGCCACCCTGCGGTTTCCCGTAACTCCGGTGCCCCGCCGACGAGGCGGCCCGGGCCCTCACCTCTGGGCGAAGACGATCCAGACCTGGCCCGGAGCGAAGGTCATCCGCGTGCCGTCCCGGGTGGTGAAGGAGGTCGTGGAGCCGGCCGCGGGCCGCGACCAGCGGACGTCGTACTCCTTGCCGTCACGCAGCACCAGGGCGGAGCCGGAGCCCACGGTCTCGGTGTACGGGGAAACGCTGCCCCACCGGTCCTGGAACGGCGAGGGGCGCACCGTCACGTACTGCACCACCACATCGGCCGCGCCGAGCCGGGCTCCCCCGGCCGTGAGGGCCGGGGCGCCGTCCATGGACACGAGCCACCGGCCCCGTTCGGCGGACCAGGTGAACGCGAAGTTCGCCGCCGGGTAGCGGACCGTACGGGTGGCGACGGACCTGCCGCCCGGCACGGCGCCGGCGAAACGCAGCCCGATGTCCTCGGCCGCGTTCACCCCGGTGGTGGTGTGCGAGGCCCTGCCGGGGCGCAGATAGAGGTTGTGCGGGGCCGCGTGGTCGCTGCCGCGGAAGAAGGCGCCGGGGTCCTTCGCGGGGGACAAGGGGTCCAGCGGGGCCGCCGCGATGGCCGGGAGAAGCTTGGACTGGGCCCCGGAGAAGGCGAATGTCGGCCGGTCGAACTGACGGAGCAGCTCCAGGTCCGACTCCCGGGCGCTGCGCACCGGGCCGACCACCGACGGCAGCCGGGAGGAGTAGGCGGCGAGTATGCGGCTGAGACCGGCCTCGACCTGCTCCACGTAGACGATGTCCGCCTTGTCGAGCCCGGTCTGCGGGCGGGCCGGGCCGACGTTGTCGACCTTCACGGCGAGCAC
Organism: Streptomyces sp. NPDC002403; assembly: GCF_053593015.1. Taxonomy (NCBI): domain Bacteria; kingdom Bacillati; phylum Actinomycetota; class Actinomycetes; order Kitasatosporales; family Streptomycetaceae; genus Streptomyces; species Streptomyces sp. NPDC002403. The sequence continues at coordinate 47,165 of NZ_JBSFBQ010000021.1, forward strand.
ATGGGCGCGTGCTCCGGCGGACGTGGGCGGCACGGCGCTGCCGGGCGGGGAGGCCGTGCCCCCGCAGCCGGCCACCGCCCCCATGAGCAGCGCGAGCGCGAGCGCCGGCACAGCGGCCGGTCTCCTCGTCCGGGATGCGTGCATGGCGGCAGTCCCTTCCGCATCGGCCGACGCGACACCTCCGGCCGCTGCCCGCCCGCCGCGACGGCTTCCTGCCCCATCATCACGCAGAAGGGGGCTCCGGGCGCTCCGAGGAGCGGGGCGGGAGATCCTGAGCCCCGGACAGCGGACGGGCCGCGCTCAGTACGGCAGCGGCCGGCCGGACGGGGTCCTCAGGTCGAGCGGCGGCGGCCGGGACGGCAGCTGCGGTCGTCGGACGATCCTGATGCGGCCCACTGCCACCACCCCCTGTCGGTCATCCGTCATATGCCCGGCGGGCGACCCGTTCATGCGGCTCCCGGGCGAATCGACCGGGGCACGGAGGTGCACAGGGCCGGAACATCCCATCTCGCGTACGGCCGAAGGGATATGACGGATGGTCGGCCGCCCCGGTGGAGCCGTGGAACGGGAGGGAACGGGAAGGCGCCATCTTGCCGTCGCACAGGGGACAGCGCGCACACGCGCTCGCTATCCTCCCGGCCATGAGCCATGAGTGTGGCACGGGCGGAGCCCCCGGCGGGGCTCGGCGGAGTTCCGGGTGACCGAGTTCCGGGTGACCGAGGGCATGGGCCCCGCGCCGGAGGCCCGGACCGCGGAGGCATGGCGGGCCTTCGGCACCCGGTTGCGTCAGTGGCGCAGGCGCGCCGGGCTCACCCAGGCCCAGGTGGGTGCCCGCGTCGGATACGACCACACCGCCATCAGCAAACTGGAGCACGGCACTCGCCGGACACCGCTGCCGCTGGCCCGCAGGCTGGACGAACTGATGTCGGCGGACGGTGCCCTCCTCGCCGCGTGCGAGCAGGCGGAGGCCGCGGGCGCGGGCGGTCCGGGGGAGGAGAGCGCGACCGCGCGCCCCGCACAGCAGGCCCCCCTGCCCGGCGAGCCCGCCGGGGGCGATCTGCTCGCGATGCTGCCGCCCGACACCGTCCTGCCCGGCCGTCTGCCCAGCTACGGGCTGATGTGCCCGGTGCACGGCCGGGACGGCTGCACCGTCCCCGTACTCGCCGATGTCGTCGCCCTGCACACGGACTTCTGCGCCCTCGGCCCGGCCACCGTGTCGTGCCCGCCGCTGGACATCGACACGGTCCACGCCCTGACAGCACTGCTCGCCGTCTGCCTGCGGGCCGACGAGGAGCGTGCCTGGCCCGGAGCGACCGCCGTGGTCGAGCGCACCCTGCACGCGATGCTCCGCTGGATGGCCCTGCCCGCGGCTCCCTACCAACGTCAACTCGCCCCGCTGGCCGCCGAGTACGCGCAGTCCGCCGGCTGCCTGCGACTGCTGTGGGGCCGCAACGCGACGGCGATGGCCTGGCTCGACCGCTCGCTGGTCTGGGCCCAGCTGGCCGGACACGTCGGAACGGAGGTGGCCGCCCTCAGCGACATGAGCACGCTGGCCCGGCTGGAGCGCGACGGCCCGTCCGCCCTCGCCTACGGGGGCGCGATCCGGCAGGCCGCCGCCGGCCGGTACTGGGCGGGCGCGATGAGCGATCTGTACCTGGCACGCGGACACGCGGTCCGGGGCGACGCGCGGCAGACCCTGGGCCACATCGACCGTGCCTGGTCGCAGCTGGACCGGGTCGGCGAGCAGGACGAGACGGAGGCGCCCTGGCTGTCCGTCGCCTCCGTGCGCCTGCGGGTGGAGTCCGGTGCGGCCGGGGCGCTGCGGGACCTCGCCGCGGCGACCGGGGACCGCCGGCTGGCGCTGCGCGCGGTCGGGGCGGCCCGCACCGCACTCGGGATGCTCCCTCCCGGGATGCATTCGGCACGGATGCTGTTCCTGGTGCGGATGGCGGACGCCCATGCCTGCGCCCAGGATCCCCAGGCGGCGATCGCCGTCGCCGGGCCGGTCCTGGACACCACCGAGGTCACCGCGTCGACCCTGCTCGGACAGGAACTGCGGGGCCTGCACAGCCGGTTGTCGGCCCGGCACGACAACCGGCCGGAGACCGACGAGTTCACCCGCCGGCTTGCGGCCGTCATCCGCTGAGCTGCCGGAGGCGGGACGTGTGTGCACACGCCCCGCCCCGGATGACGCACTTGCGGAGGATCAGCCGGCGTTCAGCGTCACGTCGTCGAGGACGAAGCTGGTCTGCAGATAGGCGTCCTCACTGCTGGTGAATCCGAGCGTGACCGTCTGGCCGGCGAACTCGCCGACGTCGAAGGTCTTCTGGACATAGGCACTCGTGGCGTCCGTGTTGGAGTACGTCGCGAGCGTCTTGGTGCCCAGCTTCACGGTGAACGTGTCGTACGCGGTCGGGTCGCCCGCCGACTCGTCCGTGTCGGTGCGCAGATAGAACGACAGCTTGTACGTCGAGCAGCCCGACGGAACCGTCAGCGACTGCGAGACCGTGTCCGAGTGGGTGGATCCCCAGCCACCGAGCCAGGCCGTGTAGGAGCCCGTGTGGGCCGGCTTCTCCGACGTCCGGTTGTTGATCACACCGTCCGTCTGGGTCCACGGGGTGACGCCGTTCTCGAAGCCGCCGTTGACGACGGCCTGCCGGGCCTGGCAGGTGCCGCCGCCACCGACGACGAGCGAGTACGTGGTGGAGTGGGTGGCCGTGCCGGTCCCGGTCACCGTGATGGTGTACGTGCCCGCCGCTGCCTGGGCCCCGGCGGTGACGGTCATCGTCGAGGAGGAGCCCGACTGCACGGACGCCGGGGCGAACGAGACGGTGACCCCGCTCGGTGCGCCGGACGCCGTCAGCTTCACGGTCTGCGCGGAGCCGGCGGTCGTCGCGGTGGACACGCTCGCGGTGACCGAGCCGCCGGGCTGGACGTTGCCCGAGACCGGCTTCACCGAGACGGAGAAGTCGTCGGCCGGCGCGGTGGTGCCGACCGAGGTCTTCCAGATGGTGTACGCGACACCGTCGGCGCTGCGGTCGAGCGCGGCCGCGTTGATGTTGGCCGTGGTGTCGCAGGACGAGTGGTAGCAGGGGTCGTAGGAACGGCCCGCCGTGCCGCCCCACTTGGCGGCCTGCGCCGACGTCTTGGTGTCGCTGGCGCCCGTCGCGTAGCCGGAGGTGGGGATGCCGCCCTGCTGGAAGGAGTAGTCGTCGGACCGGCCCTGGCCCTCCACGTTCTCCTCCGGCGCGAGGTTCAGCGAGTCCCAGTACTCCTTCATCGGTGCCGAGGCGGCCGAGTTGACGTTGTTGATGAAGTAGCCCGCGTTGGTCGAGGCCACCATGTCGAAGTTGTAGTACGCCTTGATGGCACTGCGCTCGGCGGAGCCGAGCTGGCCGACGTAGTACTGGGACCCCTGCAGGCCCTGCTCCTCGCCGTTCCACCAGGCGAAGCGGACATGCTTGGTCATGGTCGGGTTCCGCTGGGCCAGCGTGAGGGCGTTCTCCAGCAGGGTGGCCGAACCGGAACCGTTGTCATTGATGCCGGGACCGGCCGCGACGCCGTCCAGGTGGGCACCGAACATGATCGTCTGGTCGGACGGGCCGCCCGGCCAGTCGGCGATCAGGTTGTTGCCCCGGTAGGTGCAGCTGGTGCAGGTCTGCTCGCTGACGGTGTAGCCGGCGGCCTGCAGCTTGCTCTTCACATAGGCGACGGAGGCCGTGTAACCGGCACTGCCGGCCCGGCGGTTGCCGCCGTTCTGGGTGGCGATGGTGTTCAGCTGCGTGAGGTGCGCCTGCACATTGGCGACGCTGATGTCCGGTGCGCCGCCGCCCGGATTGCCGCCCCCGTTGTCGACGGTCAGGGTGTACTGCGCGGTATGGCTCTGGGTGCCGTCACCCTTCACCGTGAAGGTGTACGAGCCGGGCGCGGTGCTCGCGGACGCCGACACGGTCATCGTCGAGGAGGCTCCGGCCTGCACCGACGAGGGGCTGAAGGCCGCGGTGACACCGCTCGGCAGACCACTCGCCGTCAGGCCGACGGTCTGCGCGCTCCCGGAGCTGACCGCGGTCCGCACCGTCGCCGTCACCGAACTGCCCGGCTTCACGGAGCCCGACGCCGGGTCCAGGGACATCGTGAAGTCGTTGTTGCCGCTGGGCGTGCAGGTCGGGTCGCCGCTCTGCGCGGGGACGCTGATGGCGTCCCAGGCGGCCTTGGCCCGGTCGAAGAGCGTACAGCCCGGGTCGAGGTTCTTCGCCGCGGTCAGCGTGGCCGTGCGGTAGCGCTTGTACGTCATCCCGCTCGTCTTCAGCAGCATGCCGCCGTAGAAGACCTTGCCCGCGCTCTGGATGCCGACACCGGTGACCGAGGAGCTGTTGCAGGTGGGGCTGGTGGGCTTGCCGCCGCCGGGGTTCGAGCCCTCGGCCAGCAGATAGAACCAGTGGTTGAGCGGGCCGGCCGCCGCGTGCTCCTCGGTGTTGGGTATCGAGGAGCTGTAGCAGTTCGGGTCGCCGATCTGCCCCGGGTTGTACATGATCCGGATCGGCCCGTTGCCGACCAGGTTGATCTTCTCGCCGACGGTGTAGTCGGGGTCGTCGTACGGGGCCGGCTCATTGGTGTACGCCTCGGTCAGGGCACCCATGATGTCGCCGGTGGCCTCACCGAGACCGGACTCGTTGTTGGCGCCGCCGGGCGTGTACTGGTCGATGCCGTGGCCGAACTCGTGGCCCACCACGTCGATCGCGCCGATCCACTGGTTGGCGTTGTTGTGGCCGATGGAGACCGAGGAACCGTCCCAGTAGGCGTTGACGTCGTTCAGCCCGACCTTGACCGGCCAGCTGCCGCCGTTGCCGTTGTGTCCGTTGCGGCCGAGCCAGTCCTTGAGCATGTTCCACTCGTGCTGCGCCGCCCACATGACATCGACGCAGCCGGTCTCCTTGCTGGAGGCGTTGCCGGTGCCCCAGGAGTCGCTGGACTTGGTGAAGACACTGCCCGTGCTGTAGTCGGCGCAGCTCAGACCGGACCGGTTCGGGTCGCGCAGCGAGTAGCTGCTGCCCGAGGCGGTGGTGTCGATGGCCAGCGGCGACGGGCCGTTCCACTGGCTGTTCCCGGTGCCCGCCTTGACATCGTCGTAGCTGTCGAGCACCTTGCCGGTGCCCGCGTCGACGAAGACATGCAGCCGGCTGGGGGCCTTGGCGGAACGCCCGGTGAGCACCGTCTCCCACGCCAGCCGGGAGGATTTCTCCGTGGCGCGGACGACGAGCCGGTGAGACTCCACCCGCTGTACCGTGCGCAGCTTCTTGCGGGCGGTGGTCTCGGCCGCCCGGGCGGAAACGCTGGGCGTGGTCGGTACGTTGATCCGCCGGGACACCGCGGACTGGGTGCCGCGGACCCGGCCCTCGGAGTCGGCCACCACGACGGCGTCCCCGCCGACGACCGGCAGGCCGCGGTAGGTGCGCTGGTAGGCGACGGAGTACATGCCCTTGACCCAAGGGGTCACCATCTGTCGCTCGTACCGCTCCTCGGGTCCCTTCGCCAGGGTGTCGAGACCACTGGCGGCGGCCCGGTCGGCCGCCGAAACGGCGGCCGAGAGCGCGCTCGGGGCGGGCGGGGACGGTTCGGCGGATGCCGACTGCCCGCCGGTGAGAACCAGCATTCCGGCGAGGACGGCCAGGGTGGTCCCGGCCGTCATCGGTCTGCGTTTCATCGAGGCTCCTTGATTCGGGGGGCCTCGATCACGGGCAGCCGCGTACCCTGACGCACTTGCCCCGGCCGTCGTCGGCCGCCCGCGCCCCCGGTGTCCGTGATCGAGCGACCGAACACTCACACGTCGTCATGGACTCGTCAACGAAGTGCGGGGGCTGCGCGGGGACTTGGCAAGTTTGGTCAAGCCGCGGTGGTGGGATCGCACAACGGAACGGATGTGAGGGTCGGTCACCCCAGTCCGGAGATCGTGAACACGGTGCGCGCGTGCCTGCGGTCGATGTGGTCGGCCAGCTGTCGCAGTGCGGTCACTCCGCACCGCAGTGTCCCGCGTTCCATGCAGCCGCGGGTGTCCTCGTCGAGCCGGTGCCACAGTGCCGGGTTCGCGAGGAACACCGCCGGGTCGACCTCGACCCGGCGGCCGTCGGCGTCGCGGAGCACCATGCGCTGGGCCACGCCGTCCGACCAGCGCACCGAGACGAGCCGGTCGGTGCGCACGGTCCGCTCGCGCAACAGGCCGCGGGAGGACAGCCATCCGGCACCCGCGCGGATCCGTGGCGGCACCAGGACGGCACACAGCAGGGCGGCCAGCCCCGTCCACAGCAGGACGCGCGGCCAGCCGAGACGGCCGGCCGCCGTGTCGACGGCCAGCAGCAGCCCGAGCAGCACCACGGAGCAGTGGATCGCGAACCGCAGATCGGTGGTCCAGCCCTGATCGTGAGCGGCCGTACCCGGGGCGGACGGGCGCAGGCCGGTGTGGCGGCCGGGGGTGCTGCGGGTGATGTGACGTCGCATGACGGTGACGCTATGTGCGACCGCCGGTCCCGGCGACGCCCGTTGACGAAGTGCTGACGCCGGGGTGGAGGGTTCTGACGATTGCTTGACGTGCGGCTCGTGGACCGGTGCGGGGTTGCGCGGGACGGTTCGCTGCCGCTAGCCTGCAGGGATGACAGAAGTTGATCATGAAGCAGATCTCACAATCAACGTACCAGTAGAGAAGATTGATTGCAAGTCTGCTTCGCCGGTGGAGCTCTCCCGCCCCGACGGAGCCCACCGCGCGATACGGACGGAAAGGCTCGGATCATGACCACGCAGACCCTGGCGGCAACGGCGGCGGGCACCTGGCGGCTCGGCGACCTCACCGTCAACCGCATCGGATTCGGTGCCATGCGCCTGACGCAGAAGGGCGCGGTGTTCGACGACGGAGCGGCCCCGAGCGACCGCGACCGGGCCATCGCCGTGCTGCGCCGCGCGGTGGAGCTCGGCGTCGACCACATCGACACGGCGGCCTTCTACTTCTCGTCGCTGCGCTCCGCGAACGAGCTGATCAACCGGGCGCTGGGGCCCTACCCCGACGGCCTGGTCATCGCCACCAAGGTCGGCCCCAGGCGCGACGCGTCCGGTGACTGGCAGCCCTGGTCCCGGCCCGAACAGCTGCGGGGCCAGGTCGAGGAGAATCTCCGTCAGCTGGGCCGTGACCACCTGGACGTGGTGAACCTGCGCACCAACGGGCCCGCCCCGATCGCCGAGCACTTCGGCGTGCTCGCCGAGCTGCGTGAGCAGGGGCTCATCCGTCACCTCGGCCTCTCCAACGTCCGGCCGGCACAGCTCACCGAGGCGCGGGCGATCGCCCCCGTCGTCTGCGTGCAGAACCGGTTCGCGGTCGACGCGGCCCTTCCCGGCTCTGCGGAGATGCTCCGCATCTGCGCAGAGGAGGGAATCGCCTTCGTGCCCTTCTTCGCCATCGCGGGGGAGGGGCGCGAGGCGGGAGCCGGCGGGTCGGAACGGCCGGAGATCCTCGCGGTGGCCCGCGCCCACGGAGTCTCGCCCGTCCAGGTCCGGCTGGCGTGGACGCTGCATCAGGGTCCCCATGTGCTGGCCATCCCGGGCACCGGGAATCCGGCCCATCTGGAGGCCAATGTGGCCGCCGGAGCGCTCCGGCTCACGCCGGAGGAACTGTCCCTGCTGGACCAGGGCACTCTCGCCCGGACCGGCCCGGGCTCGCGGGGTCCGGCCTGATCCGAACGAAAGACCCCAGGGCCCCGTCCGCCGATCAGCCGTCGGCCGGCTGACGGATCAGTCCTCCTCGTCGCCCTCCTCGTCCTGCGCCTGCTGGGCCGGCTGATCCGGCTGATCCGGTGCGGACGAGGGGGCGGTCGACTGCGGCCCGGTGGAGGCGGTCGGGCCGGAGCCCGGGGTGTCGGAAGAGCCGGAGTCCGGCGAGAACAAGGTCATCCCCAGGTACACGGCCGCGATGAAGGCGGCCGTACCGGCGATGGCGCTCGCCACCCTGGGCCGGCGCCTGATCGCCTCCCGGGCGCCGGTCCGCCGCCGGACGGGTGCGGACCGGTCCGCCGGACGACGTCTGCGGCCACCGGACTGCGGCAGCCGGTACGTCGTCATGCCCCCGCCCTGCGCGGCGGAGTCCGGCGCCGGGGCGGAGCCGTACGGGGCGGCGGCCGCCGGGGTGCGCGGTATGCCCGTCCCCGCCGGAGGGGGCGCGGGAGCGCGTGGCACACCGTTCGCCGGGGGCGGCGCCGGCGCGTACAGCGGCAGGGGCTCCGGCTGCCCGCGCCAGGCATCGCTCTGGAACCACTCGGCGACCTGCTGGGCGCCGGGCCGGTCCTCGGGCTGCTTCGCGAGCAGCCCCAGCAGATAGGAGTCGAAGGCCGGGGACAGGTCGACGCCCCGCTGCCTGAGCGGCACGGGAGCCGTATCGACATGTTGATAGAGCGTGGCGGTCGCCGTGTCCGAGCGGAACGGCGGATCCCCCAGCAGGAGTTGGTAGATGACGCAGCCGAGGGAGTAGATGTCGGAGGCGGCGCCGGCGGTACGGCCCAGAGCGCGCTCCGGGGCGAGATAGAGACTGGTGCCGACGATCTGGCCGGTGGTGGTCAGCGCGGCGGACGGGTCGTCGACGAACTGGGCGATGCCGAAGTCGCCGATCTTGACGGACCCCTCGGCATCCATCATCAGGTTCCCGGGCTTGATGTCGCGGTGCACGATGCCCTGGCGGTGGGCGGCGGCGAGCCCCGCGGCTGCCTGCCCGGCGATCCGGGCGACCTGCTCGGCGCCCAGCCGCTCCTCGGCCGCGAGGAGAGCGCCCAGACTCCTGCCCTCGACCAGCTCCATCACGAGATAGAAGCGGTCCTCCCAGGCCCCGAAGTCGAACACGGCCACCAGATGAGGGTGGCTCAGGCGGGCCGCGGTCTGCGCCTCCAGCCGGAACCGGGCGGTGGCCGACTCGTCCGCGTGGCCGCCCAGCAGCAGCTTCACGGCGACCGCTCTGCCGAGCACTTCGTCCGCGGCACGCCACACCTCACCCATGCCGCCGCGGCCGATGGGGGAAATCAACCGGTACCGACCAGCTACCAGCACTGTGCACCAATCTCGAATTGTGGGCCGCTTCTGCTGCCACGGGCGGCGACCCGACCGGGATCGGGGCGAGGTGGGGGGCGCGCGGCAAGATCAGGATATCGGGCCGCCGGACCTCGCGGTCCCGGGCTCCGGCGGACGGCCGCCGACCGCGTACCCGGTCCCCGGGATCGAGCCGGTCGGCGGCTTCCCGACGGCCGCCACCGGAACGTTCAGGAAGACGGATCTCGCCTGGCGGGCGCGGGCCGGCATCCCGGCTCCGGGAGCAGCCAGTCGTACGCGGTCTGCGCGGTGAACTCGCCCTGCCCGCCCGGAAAGAGAAGTCCGGCCGCCCGGAACGCCGGATCGCCGGCCGTCGCGGGCACATAGGGAATCGCGATGCAGCGCATGCCCGCCGCATGCGCCGCCGCCGCGCCCGGGGCGGAGTCCTCCAGCACCACACAGCGGGCGGGCGCCACCCCCAGCCGCCGGGCCGCCTCCAGGAACACATCCGGTTCCGGCTTGCCGTGCGCCACCTCCTCGGCGGAGACGTACGTGGTCAGGTACGCGTCGAGCCCGGTGCCCGCCAGCACCGCCGCGATCGCCGCCCGCGACGAACCCGAGGCCACCGCCATGGCGACGCCCGCCTGGTGCAGCCGCTCCACGAACTTCCGCATCTGGGGGAAGACCTCGGTCGACGTCCTGGCCAGCTCCAGGTACAGGACGTCCTGACCCGCCACCAGCTCATCGACGGGCGCCGCGATCCCGTACTTGTCGCGCAGCGCCGCCAGCGTCTCGTGGACGCCGATGCCGATGAACCCGAGGTGTTCGGCCCAGGTGAAACCGGGCACGCCGTGCTCCGCCAGCAGACGGCGCGCCGCCTCGTAGTAGTTGGGCTCGCTGTCCACCAGCGTGGCGTCGAGATCGAAGACGACGGACGGTACGGGGAGATGCGGAGAACTCATGACGCCAAGCATGCCAAGCCGGTGCTCACTTCCGGCCGCCCGCTGCCGTACGGCCCACCGATTCGACCAGCGGCAGCAGCCGGTGCGGCACCCGTTCCCGCAGCGCCACCTCGGTGCGTGTCCTGACCACCCCGGGCAGCTGGATCAGCCGCTGGATCACATCCTCCAGGTGCCCGTTGTCACGGGCCACCACCCGTGCCAGCAGATCCCCGCCGCCCGTGGTCGAGAAGGCCTCGACGATCTCCGGCACCTCGGCGAGCGCCTCGCCGACCTCGTCGAGATGCCCCTGGGTGACCTCCAGATGGACGAAGGCCAGCACCGGGTGGCCCAGTGCCGCGGGGGACAGTACCGGCCCGGTCCCGGTGATCACACCGTCCCGCTCCAGCCGGTCGAGCCGGGCCTGGAGGGTGCCCCGGGCGACGGAGAGGATGCGCGCGTACTCACGGACGCTGGTACGCGGCTGCTCGATGAGCAGCTGGAGAATGCGGGTGTCGAGGGCGTCCACCGCCATGGTCCGCTGGCCTCTTCCTGGTACGACGATCCGGGCTGCGACTGTACCAACGGCACACCCGGCGACCGGTGGGAGCGAGGTGGCCAGGCACCTGTCGCGTGTCATACCCGTAGTCCTTGAGAGCTACGAAAAAGGTTCGCACCCCGGTGGGACGCCGACTACGGGACCTCGTCCCTACCTTCTGTACCCGGAGCACCGAAGCCATCAGGTACGGAAGGAACAACCCCGCCATGCCGTCCCATCCGCGCAGATCCCGCCTGCGCCGCGGCCTGCTCGCCGCCCTGGTGGCCGCCTCGGTGGCCGTGCCGCTCTCGGGCGCGGCGGGTCCCGAGGCCGTACCCGCGCCGGCTCCGGCCGTCCGGGGACCGCTGCGTACCGCCGCACCCGGGGCACTTGCCGAGCGGTACGCAGCGACGCGTGCCGACATCGGTGCGGCCGAGCGGGCGGCCGCCCGTCACGGCGACCACAAGCGGGCTGCCGCGCTGCACACGATGGCCGGCCCGGCCCGCAGTTTCCTCTCCTTCGACGGCCGGGACGGCGGCCGTGGCGTCGAGGTCGTCGGCGACCTGTCCCGCGCGGAACGGATCGCCGTACTCGTCCCCGGCGCGGGCATCGGCATCGACCACTACTGGCGCCTGCGCAACGGTGCTCTCGCCCTGCGCAAGGAGCTGGGGGAGCGGTCGGCGGTGATCGCCTGGCTCGGGTACCGGACGCCGACGACGATCAGCCCGGCCTCCCTCACCTCGGGGCGCGCCACCGAGGCCGCCCCCGAACTGGTGCGATTCATGACGGAGTTGAGGCAGATCAAACCTGCGGCCCGCACCACCGTCCTCTGCCACTCCTACGGGTCCGTCGTCTGCGCACACGCCGCGCACGGATTACGGGTCGCCGACATCGTGCTGTACGGCAGCCCGGGCACCGGCTACCGCAACGCCGCCGCCCTGCACACCCCGGCCACCGTCTGGGCCGGCCGGGGCGGCGACGACTGGATCGCGGACGTACCCCACGTCGAGCTCCGACTGCCCTTCGTGGACATCGGGTTCGGAACGGACCCGGTCTCGCCCGGCTTCGGAGCCGCGATCTTCGCGGCGGGCTCCGGCGGCCACAGCGACTACCTGAGGACCGGCTCCGAACCGCTGAGGAACATCGCCCGGATCGTGGCCGGCACGGCCGGATCCGCCAAGACCCCGGGAGGGCACCATGCGTGACTTCGCCCGGCGGATCGAATCCGCCACCCCCGCCGACCGCGACCGTGCCGTCGACGCACTGCGCGCCCTCGCCATCCTCGGCGTCGTCCTCGGCCACTGGCTGGTGACCGCGCTCGTCGTCGACAGCGGCACCGTGCACGGTGCGAGCCCGCTCCGGTACCTGCCCGCACTCACCCCAGTCTCCTGGCTGTTCCAGACCCTCGCGGTCTTCTTCCTGGTCGGCGGAATGGTCGGCGCGAGAAGCCATGCCGCCGCCCGCGCCCGGGGCGAGAGCTACGGCCGGTGGCTCCGGGCACGGATGGGCCGGCTGCTGCGCCCGATGGCCGTGGTGCCGGTCGTATGGTCCGTGGCGGCGTGCGCGATGCTCTTCGCCGGGGTGGACCAGGACACCGTGCGCGCACTGTGCAAACTGGTGTGGTCCCCGCTCTGGTTCATCGTGGTCTTCGCGGCGCTGACGGCGGCGACCCCGCTGGTGGCGAGGCTCCATCCACTCTGGCCGTTCGCGGTCGTACTGGTCGTCGACCTCTACCGCTTCGGTCTGGACGCGCCCGGCGGATTCGCCTCGGTCAACGTGGCGGCAGGCTGGCTCGTCCCGTACTGCCTGGGCGCGGCCTGGGCCCGGGGCGAGCTGCTCGGCCGCCGCGCCGGCTGGACGCTGCTGCTCGGCGGAGCCGCGGCCACCGCCGCACTGGTCCGGTGGGGCGGCTACCCCGCGAGCATGGTCGGAGTGCCCGGTGTGGAGATCTCCAACCTCGACCCGCCGACCCTCGCCGTGGTCACCTTCGGCCTCGCGCAGTGCGGGGCGGCGCTGCTGCTGCTCGGCCCGTTGCGCCGGGTGCTGCGTCGCCCCGTCCTGTGGGCGGTGGTGGCGACGGTGAACCTCTCGGCGATGACGGTGTTCCTGTGGCACCAGACCGCGATGATCGCGGTCACCGCCACCGGCCTGTCGGCGGGCGGGACGCTGCCGGGCCTGCACACCCTGCCCGACGGGCCCGGCTGGGTACTCGCCCGGCTGGCCTGGCTGCCGGTGTTCGCCGTGGCGCTGCTCATCTGCTGGCTGGCGTTCCGGGGTTACGAACGGCAGCGGCCGAGGCGGACGAGGAGCCGGGTCGTCCGCGAGGGGCGCCCCGCCGGATCGATGGCGGCACGACGTGTCTGAGGTGCGAGCGGTGAACCGGGGGGACGTAGGGTGCGAGCTGTGAACCAGGGGGACATGGTGAAGCGAGCGGCGCGGGTACTGCGGGCACTGCCCCGTACCCTGCGCGAGGACCTCGCGACCACGGCGGTCGACCCGAACGGGCAGTCGGGGAAACCGCGTTGGCTGGAGTGGCGTCCGGTGATCATGGTGCCGCTGGTGATGTTCGCGGTCGGGGTGCTCATCGCGGGCAGCAACCAGTACGCCTTCGGCTTCGGGATGGGCATTCAGCTCGGCGTCCTGCTCGCCGGGGTCCAGTCGGCGGCGATCGTCGTCGCCCTGTACCGCCCGCTCCAGGCCTGGTGGGCGTCGATGCTCGCCATGGTGCTGGTCACCCCGTTCGCCGCGAACATCGGCTTCGGGACGCGGTTCCCGTGGGGCGGCGCGTTCCCCTGGAGCGGGGCCGGGATCGCGATGCAGGCCGGGGTGCTGTTCCTGCTCGCGCTGCGGCTGCGCCCCCGGATCACCGCCGAGGCCCTGACGATCACCGTGCTGGCGGGGCTCCTCTGCGGAGCGAGCACCCCCTGGCGCAACGCCGACGACATCGGCCTCGCCCTCGGCGTCCTCGCCATCACGGCGGTGATGGGCATCGCACTGCGCGGCCTCGCGGTGGCCCGTACCCGGCTGGTCGAGCAGGAGGAGCTCACCGCCGAGGAGCGTGCCAGACGCACCCTGCTGGAGGAGCGCAACCGCATCGCACGCGAGCTGCACGATGTGGTCGCCCACCACATGTCGGTCATCTCCATCCAGGCGCAGGTCGTCCCGCACCTGGTCGAGAACCCGTCCGACGCGCTGAGGGAGAACGTCGAGGGCATCCGCAGCAACGCGGTCGACGCGCTCACCGAACTGCGCCGGGTGCTCGGCGTACTGCGCTCCGAGTCCCCCCTGCCGCAGGCCGCCCGGCACGCCCCTCAGCCCACCCTCGAACGGCTGGACGAGCTGATCGGCAACGCGCGCGGCGCCGGGCTCACGGTCACCACCGAGACGACCGGGGAGCCGCGTCCGCTGTCGCCGGGCGTCGAGCTGTCGGCGTTCCGCATCGTGCAGGAGGCGCTCAGCAACGCGATGCGGCACGCCCCCGGGGCGCGGGTACGGGTGGAGATCCGTCACCAGGAGTCCGGGGTCACCGTCAGGATCACCAACACCGCGCCGGACCGGGCCGCGCCGCCCACCCCGGGCGAGGGCCACGGCCTGCTCGGCATGCGCGAGCGCACCACGATGCTGGGAGGCGAACTGGCCACCGGAGCGACTCCCGACGGCGGGTACGAGGTCACTGCCATACTGCCCGCACTGCCCCCCGCGGAACCGACCGGTCCCGCCGACCCTGCCGAGGACATCCGATGACGGCCATCCGCGTTCTGATCGCCGACGACCAGATGATGGTCCGGCAGGGCCTCACGGTGCTGCTGAACGCCGAAGCGGGCATCGAGGTCGTCGGCCAGGCGGTGGACGGCGCCGACGCCGTGGAGAAGGTGGCCGAACTCGACCCCGACGTCGTCCTGATGGACATCCGCATGCCCCGGCTCGGCGGCATCGAGGCGACCCGCACCGTCACCGAGGCCGAGGGCGCCACCGTCAGGGTGCTCGTCCTGACCACCTTCGATCTCGACGAGTACGTCTACGAGGCGCTGCGCGCGGGCGCGTCCGGGTTCCTCCTGAAGGACGCCTCGGCCGAGGAACTCGCCCATGCGGTACGGGTGGTGGCGGAGGGCGAGGCCCTGCTCGCCCCGAACATCACCAAGCGGCTGATCGCCGAGTTCGCCCGGGTGAGTGCCGCTCCGCGCGCACAGCTGAAGGCCCGCACCGGAGAACTGACGGAACGCGAGACCGAGGTGCTGGCCCTGATCGCGCAGGGCCTGTCCAACACCGAGATCGCCGAGCGTCTCGTGGTCGCCGAACAGACCGTGAAGTCCCACGTGGGCCGGATCCTGTCCAAGCTGGGACTGCGCGACCGCACCCAGGCCGCGGTCCACGCCTACGAGACGGGCCTGGTGCGCCCGACCGGCTACTGATCCGGCCGCGTCACCCGGGCGACACCGGGTCCCCACCCGCGTAACACCCCCGTCCGCACCCGCCATTGGCTCCGCACGAGCGGAAACGGCGGGAGCGGCGCGGCTGCGACACGTACAGAACCGGCACACCGACCGGACGGCACGGGCCCGCTCGGCGAGCCGCCATGCCCGCGACCGGGCATCCGGCTGCCTTCTTCCGGCGGTCCGGCCCATTCCGACCAACCGAAGGAACCGAGGACTCCATGGGCTCCACCCTTGTCATCACCAATGACTTCCCGCCCCGTCAGGGCGGCATCGAGACCTTCGTGCACGCGATGGCCACCCGGGTACCGGACGACGACGTGGTCGTCTACACCTCGCACGAACCCGGTGACACCGCCTACGACGCGCGCCTGCCGTTCCCCGTCGTACGGGATCCGAGCCGCATGCTGCTGCCGACCGGCCGGGTGACCCGCCGGGCCGTCGAGATCGCCCGGGCCCATGGCTGCGACCGGGTCTGGTTCGGCGCCGCCGCACCACTGGCCCTGATGGCGCCGGCCCTGCGGCGCGGCGGTGTACGGCGCATCGTGGCGACCACCCACGGGCACGAGATCTGGTGGGCGAGGACGCCCGGCGCGCGCGGGCTCATGCGCCGGATAGGCAGCGGTGTCGACGTGGTCACCTATCTGGGCCAGTACACCCGCGCCCGGATCGAGCCCGCGCTCGGCCCGCGGGCGCGCATGAGCCGACTCGTTCCCGGGGTCGACCCGGAGGTGTACCGGCCGCGCACCGACGCCGGACCCGACCCGCGCACCGAACTCGGGCTGCTCGGCAAGCGCGTCATCCTCTGCGTGGCCAGGCTCGTCCCCCGCAAGGGCCAGGACACCCTCATCCGGGCCCTGCCGCTGATCCGGGACGAGGTGCCCGACGCCGTGCTGGTGGTGGTCGGCCAGGGACCCGACGAGGCCCGGCTGCGCAAGCTGGCGGCGCGGCACGGAGAGGGGGCGGTCCGCTTCGCGGGCGGCGTCTCGCACGCCGACACACCGCCCTACTACGCCGCGGCGGACGTCTTCGCGATGCCGTGCCGCACCCGGCGGGCGGGGCTGGAGGCGGAGGGGCTCGGGATCGTGTTCCTGGAGGCGGCGGCGAGCGGTCTGCCGGTGGTCGTCGGCGACTCGGGCGGCGCTCCGGACACCGTCCTGGACGGCCGGACCGGCCGGGTCGTGGACGGCACCGACCCCGTCGCCGTCGCCGGGGCGCTGACCGGGATCCTCCTCGACCCCGACCGGGCCGCGATGGGCGCCGCCGGTCGTGAGTGGGTCCGGGAGTCCTGGTCCTGGGACGCCTCGGCCCGTCATCTGACGCGGCTTCTGACCCCCGCCGAGCAGCAGGCGGTGCCCCTGCCGGGAGAGGAGTAGGCAGCCGCCGCGGGGTGGAGCGGCCACCGGCCACGGGCCGGTGCGCGGAGGCGGGAGCAAGTCGGTGCTGAAGTGGATGTCCGTCGCCCCGGGCCCGGGCCGGACGAGGCTTTGCAGCAGCGTCCGGGCCGTCCTCGGCATCGCAGTGGCGGTCGCGGTGTGCGGTCCGGCCGGACACTCCCTCGTCGCGGCCGTGCCTTGCACGGTTCGGGGCGTGACCGATACCGGGTGCCGGGCGACGGTACTCAGTGGGCGGGAACCGGCTCGGACGACGGCTGCCACTCCCGCCTGATCAGCCCGTAGACCCACGAGTCGGAGACCTCGCCGTCGACGACGCAGTCCTCCCGCAACGTCCCTTCACGCATGAAGCCGAGCTTCTCCAGCACGCGGGCAGAAGCCACGTTGCGCGTATCGGCCTCAGCCTGGACGCGATTCAGGTCCAGCGTGTCGAATGCCCACCGCAGCAGAGCGCGCGCGGCCTCGGTCGCGTAGCCGTGGCCCCACGCCGCATCGTCGAAGCAGTAGCCGAGCGACGCGCTGCGGTAGTCCGGATTCCAGCTGGTCAGGCTGCACCAGCCGATGAACGCCCCGTCGGAGACACGATCCACGGCCAGCCGCGCCCCGGTGCCCTCCCGTGCCATCTGCCGGCAAGCCGTGATGAACTTCTCGGCGCGCACGCGTTCGCTCCACGGTGGCGCGTCCCAGTAGCGCAGCACGTAGGCGCTGCTGTGCAGTGCGAAGAGGTCGTTCGCATCCGCGTCCCCGAAGGCACGCAGTCGAAGGCGAGCGGTGTGCAACGAGTCGATGGGCAGCGACATGCTCATGTTCCGTCCCCTGATCGGTGGCCGATCGATCAGACATCCGATGCGGGGCACTCGCAATGGGTTTTCTCGGCGGGCCGGCAGAACGACGTGACCGCCGCGATCGGCACACCGTCACCGTCGTCCAGCACCCCCACGGCCCAGGCCGCCGTCCGCCCCAAGACGCGCTCCTTCGTCATGCCTCGTCATGATCGCGACAGCCGTCATCATCTCCGGACCCGGCCCCCACCTCGCCGACCAGCGCCACCCGGATCACGGACTACAGCTGCCGTGAGAACACGGAAAGCCTGCTCAGCAACCAGAAAGCGCTGCTCGTGCCGACGCCGTAGGCGAGGTGGGCGGTCA
The DNA here is from genome assembly GCF_053593015.1 of Streptomyces sp. NPDC002403. Classification (NCBI taxonomy): domain Bacteria; kingdom Bacillati; phylum Actinomycetota; class Actinomycetes; order Kitasatosporales; family Streptomycetaceae; genus Streptomyces; species Streptomyces sp. NPDC002403. The sequence continues at coordinate 64,673 of NZ_JBSFBQ010000021.1, forward strand.
GATCATCACCCAGCGTCCTGGCGTCGTATGCCCAGATGGGTTTGTAGAGTCCCGCGATCGGAAGCACCACGTATCCGCTGAGCCACACGAGCGCACCGTACGGGAGCCCGTAGAGGACGTGGGGCTTGCGCAGCGAGGCGCTGGCGACGCCGTAGAAGGCCGCGTTGCCCACTCCATAGGCCCAGTGCATGAACGTGCTGACGGGGAACGCCGCGCTGTCCGGCAGTTCGCGCAGGGTGAGGGCCTCGGCCAGGCGCTTTCCGACCTGCCCGGGATCCGGCGCCTCCTGCCAGGTGCGAACCGGGGCGAACTCCCAGCGCAGGGCGTTGCGTTCGCCGCCGGCCCGGCGCTGGCACAGGAACCGCACGGTGTCCATGCAGACGGTGCCGATCACTCCCGCCGTCAGACCCGCACCGACTGCGCCGAGTGGAGTCAGCTGCTTGCGAGTGCGCATAGGTCGATCACTCCCGATCCCGGTACTTTCAGAAGCCGGCGCTCTGGCCGCCGTCGACGTGCAGGATCTCGCCGGTGACGAACGAGGCCTGTTCGAGGTACATGATCGCCTCGACGACGTCGTCGATCTCGCCCATCCGCCCGAGCGGGTGCAGCGCGGCGAGCGTGCCGCCCGGGTCGTCCGGGTGCATCGGAGTGCGGATGACGCCGAGTGAGACGGCGTTGGCGCGGATGTGGCGCGCCGCGTATTCGATGGCCAGCTCCCTCGTCGCCGCGACCAGGCCGCCCTTGGTCAGCGAGGCGAGCGCCGCGGGTATGCGCGCGTTGGCGCGGTCGACCAGCGACGTCGACACGCACAGGACGTGCCCGCCGTCGCCGCCCGCGAGCATCGCGGGGATGGCGCCGCGCGTGATGTCGAAGAAGCCGCGCAGATTGACGCCGGCCACCAGGTCGTAGTCGGCGTCGGTGCAGTCGGTGAATGGTTTCTCCAGGTAGACGCCGGCGTTGTTCACCAGCGTGTCGATCCGGCCGAAGCGGTCCAGCGCCTGCTCGACGATCTGCGCACCGGTACCGGGCCGGCTCAGGTCGCCGGGCACGGCGAGTACGTCCGGATCGCGCGACGAGGGGATGGACCGGGCGGTCACGACGACGGAGTACCCGCGCCTGCGGAACGCGTCGGCGACGGCCGCGCCGATGCCTTGTGAAGCACCGGTGACGATTGCCACCTTCTTCTCCGAGCTCATGGGTATGTCCAAGCCGAGGTTCTCGCGCTGGAAATCTCCTGCTCACGGCGGGCCACAAGCGGCGACGGCGCCCACCGACTCCCACTCTACGTGCCGCCGAGCTCCGGCGCCGCGCAGCGCTCTTCGGGTGCGGTCGGCGGCCGACCGTACGACGCTGGAGACACCGGCCTGTCGAGCGCGGGAGGAGCACAGGTCATGGCCGCTCTGATCGCCGTGAACGTCGGCATGCCCAAGGACGTCCCCTGGCACGGCAGGACCACCCGCACCGGCATCTGGAAGCACCCCGTCACCGGGCCCGTGATGGCGCGCCGCCTCAACCTGGACGGCGACGGGCAGGGTGACCTCGCCGGGCACGGCGGCGAGCAGCGTGCCGTGCTGGTCTACCAGTTGAGCGCCTATCGCCACTGGCAGGAGTATCTGAAGCGGGACGACTTCACGTACGGCCAGTTCGGCGAGAACCTCACTGTGGACGGACTCGCCGACGACGAGGTGTGCATCGGTGACCGCTACGGGATCGGCGGTGCGGTCTTCGAGGTCACCCAACCCCGTGTGACGTGCTACCGCGTGGGGTTGCGGCTCGGCGAGCCGCAGATGGCCGCCCTGCTGGTGTCCCATCGCCGCCCGGGCTTCTACATGCGGGTGCTGACCGAGGGGCGGGTGCGGGCCGGGGACGAGATCGTGAAGATCGCCTCGGGCCCCGAGGAGATGACCGTCGCGGAGATCGACGCGCTGCTCTACCTGCCCGGCCACGCCCGGCCGCAGCTCGAACGGGCCCTGCGCATCCCCGCGTTGAGCCCCGGTTGGAAGACGTCGCTGCGATCCCTGCTCGACGACGCGGATCGCGGCTCCGGCGCCGTGGGTGGAAACCGCGGGCTGACCACCAGCAGCCCGCCGCCGGCCTGGCCCGGGTTCCGCCGGCTCGAAGTCGCCCGCATCGAGCCGGAGAGTGCCAGCATCTTCTCGCTCACTCTGGCGGCAGTCGACGGTGAGCCGCTCCCAGCCGCTCTGCCGGGGCAGTTCCTCACGGTCCGCCTGCGGCCGGACCCACAGGCATCCCCGGTCATCCGCAACTACTCGCTCTCCGGCCGACCGGGCGCCGAGACGTACCGCATCAGTGTCAAGCAGGAGCCGCACGGCGTCGCCAGCACCTATCTGCGTCAGCACGTGAAGGCGGGTGACGTTCTCGATGTCGCCGCTCCGCGCGGCACGTTCCTGCTCGCGGACGCGGACACCCCGGTCCTGCTGCTGTCCGCCGGTGTCGGTGCCACCCCGGTCCTGGCCATGCTGCACGCACTGGCCGCGGAGCGCTCGCAGCGCGTGGTGTGGTGGCTGCACGCGGCCCGGGACGGCGAGAACCACCCGTTCGCCGGCGAAGTGCGCGCACTGCTCTCCCAGCTGCCCGCAGGCCGTTCGTTCGTCTCCTACAGCCGCCCGTCGGGCGTCGACCGCCCAGGTGTCGACTACACGGTCGGTGGGCGGTTCACTCCCGAGCGGATCCGTGGCCTGGAGCCGCCTTTGGACGCCGGCGCCTACATCTGTGGGCCGAGCGCGTTCATGCGGGACATGACCGGAGCCCTGGAGGCCTGCGGCCTGCCGTCCTTCCGGATCCACACCGAGGTCTTCGGGGCCGTGTCCGCCGTCACCCCCGGTGTGGTGACCGGATCCGCCCGGGCACCGCACCAGCCGGCCGCTCCTCCCGGCGGCCGCCCGGGGCCGTCCGTAGCCTTCGCGCGCAGCGGGCTGATCGTCCCCTGGCACCCGGACTACGGGACGCTGCTCGGACTCGCCGAGGCGTGCGACGTGCCCGTGCGCTGGTCCTGCCGCACCGGAATCTGTCACACCTGCGAGACCGCGCTTCTCTCCGGCCGCGTCGAGTACGCCCCGCAGCCCCTGGAGCCCCCCGCCGGAGGAAGCGCGCTCATCTGCTGTTCGACGCCCCCGGCCGACGTGGTCCTGGACATGTGACCGGATGCGTCCGTGGCCGGGGGAGCCACCGCCGACGGCGCGATATGCGTCCAAGGCCGCCGACGGACCACCGGGTTGCGCGCGGTCGGCGCAGCTGCCTAGCGTGGTTGCGTGGGCAGGGGCAGAAAACCGGCGGGATGGGTCGGTTTCGCGGGGCGTCCCGCCGAACCCGCCTCCTGGCATGCGTCCGAGAGGGGATTTCTCCCATGGCCAAGGTGCTTTTCATCGTCAGCGGAGCGGCCTACTGGGTGCTGAAGGACGGCACGCGGCACGCGACCGGCTACTGGGCCGAGGAGTTCGCGAACCCGTACAGGATCCTCACGGACGCCGGTCACGAGGTCGTCGTCGCGACGCCGAACGGTGTGACGCCGACCGTCGACATGATGAGCCTGCGCCCCGAGATGGTCGGTGGTAACGACAGCGCCCTTGAGCTGGAGGCCATCATCCGTTCCGCGGAGGTGGTGCGTAGACCGCTGCAGCTGTCGGACGTGCGCCTGGAGGACTACGACGCGGTCTACCTGCCGGGCGGTCACGGTCCGATGGCGGACCTGGCGTGGGACGCCGACGTGGGGCGGCTGCTGACCCAGCAGTTGGCCTCGGGCAATCCGCTGTTCATCGTCTGTCACGGTCCCGCCGCGATGCTGGCCACCAGGATCCACGGTGAGTCGCCGTTCAAGGGCTACCGCATCACCTGCTTCACCGACGAGGAGGAGGACGGCGTCGGACTGGCCTCCAGGGCGCCGTGGCTGCTGGAGACCGACGTGAAGGCGAAGGTCGGGGTCGACTTCAGCCGTGGTCCGATCTGGGAGCCCTACATGGTCGAGGACCGCAACCTGGTGACCGGACAGAACCCGGCCTCGGCCGCGGTCCTCGGGAACCGGATGCTGGAGATCCTCGGGTGACCTGTCCTGGAGCGATCCGGCCCAGGCACGCGCCCGCGTCGCAGGACGTCGGGCGCGTGGTGTTCCGGGCGAAAGGGCCATAACGATGGAAGCGACGGTTGCCCGGGCTCTGCCGGATCGGCCCATGGCTGCTGCTGTGGCTACTCGTCCCGCCACCGCCCCGGGCGCGACGCAGAGCACGTACTGCACTGGTCCAGCCGGCGCCGACACCACCAGTACCGATCCCGAACCTGCCACCTCGCCCGGCACGCCTGCGCCGACACAGCGCCCTGGCCGGCGACAACACCACCCAGATCACGAACTACAGCTGTCGTGCGTCCGTCGCCTCACACATCGCCCGTGCCCACAGCGAGGCATCGGTCGCGGCGTGTACCGCCATGATCCGCTGGTAGGCCGGATGGTCCGGTAGCTTCGCGACTTGGCGGCACGGGTGGTGGCGGATCGGGCAGCTCCGGCAGTGTCTTGCGAGTGATCCGGATCTCCTCGGCGACGGTGTCGAACCCGTCCGGCGTGCGCCGCGCCAGGCGGGGGACGGAGGTGCCGGTCAGCATCCTCGACATCCGGTCGCTCATGGCCCAGTACACCCGTGACTCGGCCGAGGCGGTCCGGTGCTCGTAGTCGCGCACCAGCCTGCGGTGCAGCATCAGGATCCCGTTCGTCCGCTCCACGATCCACCGCTTGGGCTGGGGGACGAATCCGGCGTCGGCCGGGTCGCGCTCGACGACTTCGGCCTCGATGCCCACCTGCCACGGAGAACGTAGTGGGGCCTCGCACCGTTGACCCCGCCGGGTACGGGCGATCACCTTCCCGTACGTGTCCAAAAAGAGTGTGCGTCCACGGGATCCGCCGTCGCATTCTGTCCCTGAAGAAGATCGAAAATAGGGGGAGCACGTGTGGACGGTGGTGTCGTCGAGCGGGGTGCCCGCAACCGAACGCTTCGACTGGTTCTCGGACATGGTCTCGCGTGAGGTGGTGCCCACGGCGATCAGCAGCGAATGCCCGGCCCGCTTCCGGGCCGAGGCCGCCGTACTGGACCTGGGCGGCCTTTTTATGTCGAGGCTCGCCTACCTACCTCTGCACTCCAGGCGCACCCCCGCGCTGATCAGACGCAGTGACCCGGAACAGTACCAGTTGGCCCTGGTCACCAAGAGCTCCATGGCGCTGTCCCAGCAGGGCAACGACTGTGGCGCCACCATCGGGGACCTCGTGATGTGGGACACCTCCCGGCCTTGGGTGGCCCAGTCACCTGCCCAGGGCGGCATGGGCGAACTGGTCATCCTCCAACTGCCCCGGTCGGCTGTGCCCTTGCATATCCGTCAGATCGAGCCCCTGCTTGCTCGCCGCCTACCAGGCGGCCACGGTATGGCGGCGATGCTGGCCTCCTTCATGAAGTCCCTGGTGGACAATGGAGGCCGGTGCACACCGGAGGAACTGGGCCGCCTGGGTACCATCACGGCCCAGCTCGCGGCGGCCTGTCTGGCCCAGCACCTCGACGTCGAGGAAGACCTGCCCGCCGAAATCCGCGCACAGGCGCTGTTGCGGCAGATCCACACCTTCATCGACCACCGCCTCGGCGACCCGGAGCTGACTCCCTCCGTCATCGCGGCCCACCACAACATGTCCCACCGCGCACTCCACCAGCTCTTCCACGGGACGAGTGAGAGTGTCCAGGCCAGGATCCGCCGGCGCCGCCTGGAGCAGTGCCGCGCTGATCTGGCCCGCCCCGAACTGCGCGCACCGATACAGGCCATCGCGGCGCGCTGGGGCTTCAGCGGACCGGCGGTTTTCAGCCGTACCTTCCGCGAGGCGTACGGACTCAGCCCATCCGAGTTCCGTGCGCTGAGGATCAAGGATCTCTGCGCTGAGCGCAAACTGCAGTGACGATCTTCTTTCCTAAGCTCGGTGGTGACTGATCAACCACCAGCGCAGGGGGAGAGCAACCATGGTGCGGAAGACAAGCGTCCGGGTGGCTGTGGCAACGGCCGCCGTAGCCGTCTGCGGCTTGGTCACGGCAACTCCGGCGAGCGCCGGCGGCGGTCCCAACGCCCACCGGATCGTCAACGTCATGAGCAACAAGTGCCTTGAGATCCCGCTGCACCACGACTACGACGGCGCCCCGGCCCAGCAGTGGGACTGCAACGGCGGTGCCAACCAGACTTGGATCGTGGACGGGGTGCAGACGGCCGACGGTCGGCTGGCGTGGACGTTCCGCAACGCCGAGAGCGGCAAGTGCCTCGAAGTCGCCGACTGGCGCAAGGACGCGGGGGCTCCGGTGCGTGTGTGGCAGTGCACCGGTGGGGCCAACCAGCAGTGGGTCGAGGAAGCCGGCCAGATCAGCGTGTCCCTCCGCAACGTCAACAGCGGCATGGCCCTGGACATGCCGGGGTTCAGCACGGCCAACGACACCGACGCCATTCAGTGGTGGCCCAAGGGCTACGACGAGGTGGCCGCGAACCAGGAGTGGTACACGGCCGGCTGACGCCGCACCAGTCCCGCCGCCCACCCGGCGCCACCCGGCCCGATACCCCCTCGGTCGCCGGGGCGGTGTCCACTCCCGCCGCCTGCCGACCTGCGGCATTCCACCTTCGGCCCCAAGGCCGCAATCGAAGGGAACACACATGCGTTTCACACCGAAAACAAACAGCCTCCTGTCTCGCACAGGAATCGTGTTCGCGTCCGCTCTCACCGCCTTCAGCACACTGATGATCGCGCCCGGCTCCGCTTCGGCCACTGTCACCTCCTGCTCCGGTTTCGGCTGTGACGGACACGACCCCGACATCCAGAGCTGGCAGCGCGGCCCCACCCACCGCGACGGCCGGGACCACGGCAGTGGGTTCGGCGTCGAGCTGTGGACCGGCACCACCGATGGGGACTTCTACGCCTGGGGCAAGGCGACGTATCCCACGGGCAGCAACCCTTATGACTACACCGTCTTCGTCCAGCGCTGCTATTTGGACCACAGTATGTGCGAGAGCCTCGGCGAGTCCCGCGTGGACCAGCTCACGTACGAGGGCATGGACGGCAACACGGTGATCCGGCACACCGGGATCTTCTACGACCCGGCGGCCCGCACGGCCCGCGTGTGCATGCGCGGCGCGGGCCGGGAGGTGTGCACGGGCTGGGCCTAGACCAAGCGCCGTGGGGGGCCGAGGCCTTCGGCCCCGGCGCTGCTCGATGCCCTGGAGGCGACACGCGAAGGGTGCGGCAGGGTGCTGTCGCGTCCTTCGCCGTGTTGCTTTCCCCTCGGCTGCCCCAAGCCGTCACCGCACGCTCGTCATGCCCCACCCTCACGCGTCGCCGAGACGCATGAACCCGCGACCTATGAGACGGAGGACCTGCCTTGAGACCTCGCAGAACCTCCCGCAGGGCACGGGCGCCCGTGCTCGCGTCGGCAGGCCCGGCCATGGTGGCCGGGCTGTTGCCGGGCAGCACGGCCTGGGCCGGGCAGTCGGATGACGCCGGGGCCCAGCCCCCGGTGCCCACTGCGCCCCTGCCCAGCACGATGGCGCCCGAGCAGCGCGCCGACGCCCTCGGCAAGGACTGGAAGAAGAGGCCGCGCTCGGACGACGGCCGGGGACGCCAACGGTTTCCACGTGCTGGTCGCCGACGCCGACGCGGGCCACACCTGGCGCACTTTGGCGACGCTGCCGGAGCCGGGCCTGGAGACCCATCAAGGGATCGGCAACGCCTCTGTGACCGGCTCGGGAAAGCGGGCTGTGGTGTCCTGCACACCGCGGGCCTTCACCAACCGCAGCGACCTCTTCGACCGAGGTGGCTTCATCGCGGTCGTGGACCTGCTGTCGGGCAATGTGACCAGACTGACGGTCACCGTCGGCCTGGCCTACGTCGATCCCGGCTGCGGCGCAAGCCGGACCGCCATCGTCACCGAGGCGAGCGCCGACGGCCGTAGTGAGAAGACCCAGTTCCAGGCCGTCGACGCCACCACCGCGAAGATCGTCCGAACGGGGGCCGTCGACAGCCGGGCGACCTCGGCGGTCCCGGTCGGCAAGGACGTCATAGCCGCGGCCGGGCGGGTGTCTCGCGTGCGAGACACAGCCGGGGGAGCAGACGGATCCATGGAGATTTCAAGCCTGCCCCCGGGCCCGAGGGGCTGACCGTTGTCTGCCCCTCGCAAGTTCTCATCGGCCGCGCGGTCTTGTGCCCGGCGCGATGAGTCCGCCGTGCCCCGCCGGGGCACGGGAGACCATCTCACAGTCCAGGAACAACTCTTGAGAAGACGAATACCCGTGCCGCTGGTGGCTGCTGTGGCCTGTGCCGCGCTCACCGGCGGACTGCTGACGGCCGCACCTGCCGTTGCCACGCCGAGAACCGGCACGTCCACGGATCCCGCCTCTTCACCGGCGCCTCCCGGACAGGTGCGAGATCCTGGCAGCAAGCTCGGCACGGACTGGCACTCCAGCCCCGACCGTGCGGTTACTGCCGCCGCCGATACAGACGGCCTGCGCATCCTGGTCGCCGACAGCAGCCAGGCGTACGTGTGGAAGACCGCCGCCACGCTGTCGGAACCCGGCATGCCGGCAGACTCGTGGATCGGCAACCAGTGCCAGATGGACCGGGAGCACGTGGCTGTGGTGTACGCGCCGCGCGCCTTCACCAACAAACCGGACCTGATGCAGGGAGGCGCGTTCACCGCCATCGTCGACCTCGCCTCGGGCAAGGTGACCAAGCTGCCGTTCACAGCGTCACTGGCCTACTTCGACCCGGCCTGCAACACCACCGTCCACACCGCTGCGTTCACCGCCTTCCGCGACATGAACGACCCTCGCACCACCAAGACGCGCGTGGTCACTGTGGACACCACAGGCAAGTCCACGACTACGGTGGCCGCCGAGGGCGAGGTCACCAGCGCGGTTCCGGTTACAGACGGCGTGGTTGCCACGCACGGCCGGCACCTGATCCACCTGGATCGTGCCGGAAGAGCCAAGGACCTCGCCCAGGCGGACAGCGTGCCCTTCGATATCCGCCCCACTGCCGACGGCAAGGTGGCCTTCGTCGACCGCAAGGACAACTCCACTGCCACCGCCAAGCTGTTCTCCGGAGCGGGCAAGCCCACCACCCTTGCCGCGGGCAAGCTCGGCGACCTCGATCTGACGCAGGGCGATGCGGGCAAGGTCTTCCTCACCGGGCACCCCATCAGCACTCCGGCTACTGCGGGGACCGGTGTCATACGCGTCAACGCCCCGGCAGCCACCGACGTGTCCTCGCACGGCCGCCTCGCCGTCGATCCCGTCCTCACCCCCGGCGTCCGCGCCGGACTGGCCCGCATCAAGAACGCGGGCAAGGGGTTCACCAAGACCGAGGAACCCGCCCCTCAGACTGCCGCGACCGGAGCTGACGCCGAGCCGGTGACGGTTACCAGCACCGCCACCACCACCGGGACAAAGCTCACGCAGAGCGTGCAGCCACAAGCCCCCAGTGGCACAGGGAACAAACCCTCCCCTGCCCTGGGCACGCCGAAAGCGGCGACCGGCTCCCCCAAGCGCAGCGCCGCAGCTTCCGCCGGAGTGTCCAACGATCCGACCGACCCCGACCGCTATTGCGCCGTCTCCCGCAATGACATCAACGTCCAGGCTCTGCAGCCGACACCCAATCAGGTGGAATGGGCCGTCGACATGGCCGTGCGCGGACAGTTGCGCTCCAACTGGATCCGGCAAGGCGGCTACCGCAGCCAGGCCGGCCTGGGAACCATCGATCCCCAGGGCCTGTTCCCCCCGCCGACCTTGAACGGCGGCGGCCACATCCCCGCCAACGTCCTGCTCGGCGTCATGGCCCAGGAATCGAACCTGTGGCAGGCCGAAGGAGGGGCCGTTCCCGGGCAGATGGGAAACCCGCTGGCGGCGGTCGACGGCTACTACGGCCACAAGGCCGTACCCGGAGACCCGAATTCCTACTGGCAGATTCACTGGGACCAGTCCGACTGCGGCTACGGCGTCGGTCAGGTCACCGACGGCATGCGCCTGTCCGGGCACGAGAAGCCCGGTGAGACGAGCCTGTCGCCGGCCCTGCAGAAGCTCGTTGCCGTCGACTACGCGTCGAACGTCGCCGCCGCGATGAAGATCCTCGCCAGCAAGTGGAACGAAGTCCACACCGACGGCCAGAAGATCACGGTCAACAACGACGACCCCTCCCGGGTGGAGAACTGGTTCACCGCGGTCTGGAACTACAACCTCGGCTTCAACCCGCCGTCGGAAGCCTCACAGCACAGCGGGTACTGGGGGCTGGGCTGGTACAACAACCCGTCCAACCCCCTGTACAAGAAGAGCTGGGGCCACCCCTTCATGGACACCACGGTGGACGGGGCCGAGGCCAACCGGGACGCTGCACACCCCCAGGACTGGCCCTACGAGGAGAAGGTGATGGGGTGGGCCGCCTGGTCCATCGACACGGGCTTCTCCTACGCCACCTCCGGCCGTCAGGACTGGCCCGGCGACAGCGGGTTCTCCTCCGCCGGGTTCCGGCCCGCGTGGTGGAACACCGACACCCAGCGCAGCTCCGTCTCGCCGCCCCTGGACGCCTTCTGCAACCGGGACAACAACTGCGATCCGGCCACGCCGCCGGACTGCAGGAACGAAGCCTGCTATCAGCAGTACTGGTGGAACAAGCCCAACGCGACCTGGAAACCGGACTGCGCCACCAGTTGCGGCCACGAGGCCATCAAGTACGAGACCCTGGTCGCCGAACCCGGCCGGGGCTACCGCCTCCAGAACGGCCAGCCGGTGTGCTCCGGTGCCCCCGCCGGCCTGCTCGTCACCTCCATCCCCGACGGCACCGACACCTGGGGAGACTGCGGCAAGGCGACCTCAGCGGGCTCCTTCCAGTTCACCTTCAGCCCGTCAGGAGACAACACGTACGAGGCCAAGGCGGACCTGCACCAGATCGGCGGCGGCTACGGCGGCCACTACTGGTACGCCCACACCCGCGACGACGCCCATCTCGGTGGCGCCGACGGCGCCATGAACATCGACGGCACCTGGACCCTCAACCAGGACCTCGACTGGGCGCGGGTCCTGGTCCACCTGCCCGACACCGGAGCACAGACACGGCAGGCCGCCTACACCGTCCACAACACCGACAGCAAGAGCGACACCCGCATCGTCGAACAGCGCGCCAACCGCTGGTTCAGCCTTGGCGTCTTCCACTTCGTCGGCAAGCCCAGAGTGACACTGTCGAACACCACCGCCGATGGCACAGCCGACGAGGACATCGCCTGGGAGTCCATCATCTTCCAGCCTCTGAGGGCCAAACCGAAGAACTCCGTCGTTGCCATGGGCGACTCCTACTCCTCCGGCGAGGGCGCCTCTGAAGGCGACCGCGACTACTACCCCGAGACCAACTACTACGACAAGAAGAACGACAGGACCCGCGACGCCTGCCACCGCTCCACCAACGCCTGGTCACGGCAGGCCACCCTGCCCGGCGGACCCAAGACCGTCGGCGAGCTCGAAGACAGCGGCTACGGGGACATGGACTACCACCTCATCGCCTGCTCCGGCGCCCGCACCTACAACGTCCTGAGCGAGGTGCAGGACAAGGGCGGGGAGGTCCCGCAGATCAGACAAGGCTATCTGGACCAGAACACGACCCTGGTCACGATCTCCATCGGTGGCAACGACTCACGCTTCGCCGACATTTTCCAGGCCTGTCTCCTTGCCTTCGGCTCAGGCAACTGCAAGGACAAGAAGTTCGACAAGGGGAAACTGGACCCGCTGGTAAACGGCCGGGACGCAAAATTCCTGGACCAGTCATTCGAGACAGCCGTGCCGGGAATCATCAACGAAGTCGTCCGGTCGGACATCGCCGGCATGCTGCTGCAGATCCAGGACCGCGCCCCGAACGCGAAGATCGTCCTCATGGGCTACCCGCCCCTGATCTCCGACAAGGGTTCCTGCCTGAACTGGGGCATCCCCGGGCTACCCAAGATCGGCATCAGTGAAGACTCCGCGGCCTGGCTCAACAGTGTCGCCGGTGTGCTCACCAAAGCCATGCAGGGCGCGGCGGACGACGCCAACAAGTGGGGCGCACACGTGACGTTCTCCGACCCGACCAATGACTTCGCCGGCAAAGCAATATGCGGCGAACCGGAACAAGTCCATGGGATCGTGACAAAGGCGACGAAATCTGACAGCAGCGTGGACTGGATTCCGGGGCTCAGGTCCTTCGGACTGTCCGCACAGGGATTTCATCCGAAGATCGGCGGCGCTCGCCTGTACGCCAACGCCCTGGAACGCACAGTGACAGGGATGGGCCTTTAGTCGCTCCCCCTCGCGCACCTGGGAAGGTGTCCATCCCGAATGACCTTCCCGGGCCCGCTGAAACCGTTCATGCCCATCCGACCCGCGATGCGGCTCAAGCCGGGGGCCTCCGCCATGTGTCCGAACCAGCCTGACCGTGGCCTCGTTCGAGCCATGCGCGCAGGCCCCCGCAGTCGACGCACCACGTACACACGCCCTGTCGGCGTGGGCCCGCGTGCCGCTGAGATCCGAAAGGAACCACTCACCTCGCGCTTTCACGAAACGGACTGTCCGACGGGTGGTCAGGTAGGTCAGAAGTGCCTCTGACCAGCAAGAATAAGGATTGTCGAGGTCCTTTTTCCTGTCACCGCCGGAGGCGCTTCCCAGGTGAAGGAGCGTATCGGGGCCTATTCACGCGTCCGCATCGAGGGCGGTGGTCATGCGGTGGTGGCCCAGGCTGGGGCTGTGCTACTGGTCGAGACGGTCCGCAAGGCCGGGGTGGCCCACTGCGACACCGTCAGCGGGCCCGCGCCGAGGACCGTATCCGTGACGCTCGCGCTACCGGCCTGCGCAACCTGTCCCTGCACGACACCGCGCAGAACCAGATCTGGCTGGAGAGCGAGCAGCACCACCCCGACCGGAGCCGTGGAACCCGGCGCCCACCCGACGCGACAGCCGAACGCGCCGGACCCACGTGATCCACGCAGACTGCGCCACTGCGTGGCCGCCGTGCTCGCACTCGCGGTTTCTGCCGTACCGATCGGTGCCACATCGCTGCCGACGGACGGCGACGAGATCGCCGATGCCGACCAGGTGGCGAGCGCGTCGGGTGACGCCCCGAGCGCTTCCTGGAAGCGGAGGCGACCGACAACCCCGGCTCCGCACCCGGAAGCGAGTACTGCCACGCCGGGCGAGGCCGGCCAATCACTCCGATGCACGCGCCTTTCACCCGGTTGGGGTTGCTGCCGGGGCCCGGCGGCGCCACTGCGTGAACGCTGAGGTGCTGTTGGCATCGAGGAAGGCGAGAACAGCATGACCTCATTGGCGATCTCCGGCATATCGCGCGCGCACGTCATCGTGGCCGGATGTGCCCTGGTCCTGTGCACGACGACGGCAGTCCCGGCTGCCGCGGACGGCGATACTTCCGGCGCGAAACCCACGGTGGTTCTGGTGCACGGTGCGTTCGCCGACAGTTCCAGCTGGGACGGAGTGATTTCGCGCCTTGAGCGCAGCGGCTACCCGGTGATCGCGCCCTCCAACCCGCTGCGCGGTCTGTACAACGACTCCACGTACATCGCCTCGGTACTGAACAGCGTCAAGGGCCCCGTCGTGCTGGTGGGCCACTCCTACGGCGGCGCCGTGATCAGCTCGGCCGCGGCCGGAAACCCCAAGGTGAAGTCGCTCGTGTACGTGTCGGCCCTGATGCCCGACGTGGGCGAGAGCGGCATGTCGCTGGCCGCACGGTTCCCCAGTGAACTGAGCACCGCCACCAAGGCCGTCCCGTTCCGGGAGAGCGGTCGCAGTGGGACCGACCTGTACCTCAAGCGCGACAAGGTCCACCAGGTCTTCGCCGCAGACCTGCCGGAGAGCAAGGCGAATCTGCTGGGAGCCACCCAGCGGCCCGTCGCCACGACCGCCTTCTCGGAGAAGGCCGAGGCCGCGGCCTGGAAGCAGATACCCTCCTGGGCGCTGGTAGGCCGACAGGACAAGACCATCAACCCGGATCAGGAACGCTTCCAGGCACAGCGGGCCGGCTCGCACACGGTGGAGATCAACTCTTCCCATGTGTCCCTGATCGCCCACCCCGAGGCGGTCGCCGGCCTCATCCTCCAGGCAGCTGCAGCTCCCGACTCCGCCCGGCCGTCACTGGCAGCCAGCGGATCCCCGAATGACGCACGTGCCAGGACCGTCCTCGCTCGTTTCGCCGGGGCGTTCCTGATCGTCGGCGCGGGAGCCGTTCTTCTCGGCCACCGGCTGCGACGCGTCCGCCGCTGACGGCGAACAGGCCCGATCCACAGGCCGTTTGTGCGTGTTCAGCACCCGCGCCGCTGCCGTAGGTCATCCGGTGAGGCGGGGCCTCGGAGAGGAGGCGTCAGAACGAGGTCCATGTGAACGCGACCTGGTCGCCGTTCCCTATCTCGAACCGGCAGCCGCCGACCGTCGGCAGGGTGCAGTCGGCCGGTGTTCAGCCGGTCGCGGTGCCGGGGCCCGCATCGCGGCGCGCGAAGCGGATCGGTGCCTGGAAACGGGCCTTGCGGGCGGCGCGGCTGAAGACGGTGAGGACGGCGGGGCCGGCCAGGGTGATGCAGATGAAGTTGGTGACGGCGCGGCCGGTGTCCCAGCCGAGGGAGGTGGCCAGGTCGAAGGCGATGTAGCGCTGGAACTGCTCCGTGAACGGGAGCCCCGGCAGGTAGGCGATCGAGCTGTTCGGGTCCAGGGAGAAGGGCCAGAAGGAGAGGTTCAGGAGGAAGCCGAACAAGTAGCCGGAGAGCGAGCCGTAGACGGCGAGCATGAGGACTTCTTTGCGGCCGGTCGCCCCGGGGAGGAATCCGGCGAGCATGCCGACGAAGGCACAGCCGAACATCTGGTAGGGCATCCACGGTCCCACGCCTCCGGTGATCAGCGCGGAGGCGAAGAGGGAGGTGCACCCGAGGGTGAAGCCGAAACCCGGGCCGTACACCCGGCCGGCGAGTACGAGGATGAAGAACACCGTTTCGACGCCGGCCGTGCCCGCGCCGAGAGGACGGATGGCCGCGTTGACGGCGGACAACACACCCAGCATGGCGAGCGCCTTGGAGTTGATGCCGCCCTCGGCGATCTCGGAGATCACCACGCAGAGCACGATCACCAGCAGCACGCCGAAGATCAGGAGCGGGGTGTAGTTCGAGCCGAACTTCCCAGGTGCTACGAGGAACGGCCAGAAGAACGCGACGACACCCAGAAGAGCGGCCATGGCGATGACGACTCCGGCCCGGGCACGGATGCGGATGGCCGCGGCGTACGTGCTCACGAGTCGCGGTCCGTTCCGTCGGCGGGGAGCACGGCAGCCAGCTGGTCCACGGCGAGGAAGGGCAGCGGAGCAAGGATCTTCGCGGTCTGCGGAGCGAAGACGGGGGATGCGACGATGACCTCGTCGGTGGGGCCGTCGGCCACGATGTCACCCTCGGCCATGACTACGACGCGGTCGGCCGCCCGGGCGACGAACTCCACGTCGTGCGTGGAGATCACGACGGCCCGCCCCTCGGCCGCCAGCCCGTCCACGATGCCGATCAGCTCGCCCTTGGCCCGGTAGTCGAGACCGCGCGTGGGCTCGTCCAGCAGCAGCACTCGTGGGGCTGCGGCGAGCTGGATCGCCAGGACGAGGGCCAGCTTCTGGCCCTCGGACAGGTCGCGCGGGTGAGTGGTGTCGGGGATGCCTGGTGCCAGCCGGTCCAGGACGGCGCGGGCCGGTGTCCCGTCCGCCGCGACCCCGGACTCGGAATCGGCCTGGTCGAGCTCCTGCTTGACGCTTTCCAGGTAGAGCAGGTCGGTGGGAGTCTGCGGGACCAGACCGACGAGCTGCCGGGCCGCTGCCGCCGAGACCTTCTGCGGGTCCTGTGCCTTCGGGCCGCCGGGCTCACCCACAGCCACCGAGCCGGCCCTGCGGGGCCCGGAGCCCTGGAGCGCCCAGAGCAGGGAGGACTTGCCGGAGCCGTTGCGGCCCATGAGGGCGGTGATCTCCCCGCCGCAGAGGTCGACGTCGACCTCACGGACGGCGGGAACCCCCTGGTACGCCACGGTGATCCCGCGCGCGGTGAGCAGTTCGGTGCGGCCCCTGTCGGGAGCGGGCCGCACCGCTGGGGGAGTGACGTGGGCCAGCCGGGTGCGCAGCGGTGCTGCGGCACGGCGGGCGTCGCGGATGGAGAGGGGGAGCGGGGACCAGCCGGCGGTGCGGCCGAGTTCGACGATGGGCGGTGCGACGGACGACGTACGGAAGATCTCGGCGGGCGGGCCCGAGACCACGTGACCGTCACCGGGGAGGTGGATCACGCGGTCGGCGTACTGGACGACGCGCTCCAGGCGGTGTTCGGCAAGGAGGACGGTGACGCCGAGGTCGTGGACGAGCCGGGTGACGGCGGCCAGGACCTCTTCCGCGGCAGTCGGGTCGAGGGCGGAGGTGGGTTCGTCCAGGACCAGGATCCGGGGGTGGGCGGTGAGGACGGAGCCGATGGCGACGCGCTGCTGCTGGCCTCCGGAGAGTTCGTGCAGGGCGCGGTGGCGCAGGTCGGCGAGGCCGAGCAGGTCGAGGGTCTCCTCGATGCGCTTGCGCATGGTTGCCGGGGGCACGGCCAACTGCTCCATCACATAGGCGAGTTCCTCCTCGACGGTGTCGGTGACGAAGCCGTCGAGGGGGTCCTGGCCGACGACGCCCACGATGTCGGCGAGTTCGCGGGGCGGATGGTCCGCGGTGTCCCGCCCGTCCACGGTGACGCGCCCGAAGAGGGTGCCTCCGGTGAAGTGGGGGACGAGGCCGTTGACGGCGCCCAGCAGGGTGGATTTGCCGACGCCGGTGTGGCCCACGACGAGGCAGAGTTCGCCTTCCTCCACCGTGAGGTTCACGTCCCGCAGGACCGGTTCGGACGTGTCCTCGTACTGGACGGTGACCTGATCGAAGGTGATCACTTCGGTTCCTCGGTGCGCTGCGCGGGGACGGCCGGACGGATGGGCGTGCTCGCGGGTGGGGCCAGGAATCCGGCGGCTCCCGCGAGGAGGATCGCGGCGGCCGGGACGAGTGGCAGAGGCGGCCAGCTGAGCGGGTAGATGGAGGGATTCAACTCGGTGGCGTCGAAGCCGATGTCGGTGAACAGGAGCACGGCCGACAGGACCCCGCAGCCCGCGACGGCCCACTCGGCGGCCCGCCAGGGGTCGGGCCGGTAGGCCGTGCGCGTGACCCTGCGCCCGCCGAGGCGCAGTCCGGCCACACACAGCAGCCCGCCGGCCGCGAGGGCGGGAAGGCCGAGCAAGGCCGGCGCGGTGGCGTCGAGGAGCCCGTAGGCGCCGGCGCACAGGCCGCACATGCCGAGCAGCATGAGGGCGCCGGTCGCGCGGCGGGAGCGGCGGGTGGCGGTCCCGGCGCGTCCGTAACCGCGGGAGTCCATGGCGGCGGCCAGCCGGAGGGAGCGTTCCAGGGCGTCTTCGAGGACGGGGACGACGATGCCGCGCAGGGCACGCAGGCCCTTGGAGCGTCCGGCCCGCAGCCGCCGGGCCCGGTGCACGCGCTGGACGCTCTGGACCAGTTGGGGTGCCACGCTGATGGAGACGGTGACGGCGACGCCCAGCTCGTACAGGGCGCCCGGCAGTACGCGAAGCGCACGCTTGGGGTTGGCGAGGGTGTTGGCGGCGCCGATGCAGCAGAGCAGACAGGCGAGGCGCAACCCGTCGGTGGCGGCCGACAGCAACGCCTCCAGGGAGACGGGGCCGCCGAGTCGGATGCCGGCGTACCAATCGGGGGTGGGGATGTGGGGGAGCGAGAAGAGGAAGTGGTCGTGGGGCGTGATGCCGGTGGCGAAGACGGCACGGAAGACCACGCGGATCGCCACGACGGTCAGGGCCAGGCAGAGGTAGTACTTGAAGCCTCTGGCCCAGGGCGCCTCCGTCCGCCGCACGGTGATGACGTATCCGAGGACCGTGAGGACCAGGAGCAGCAGCAGTGGATTGTTCGTGCGGCTGACGGCGGTGGCGAGGGCCAGGGCCCAGATCCACCATGCGACGGGGTGCAGGGTGCGGGGCAGCCGGCGGCCGCCCGGGTCCGGCGTGAGGCCGGACGCAGGCGGCCTGGCCACGTCCGTGCTGGTGTGGGGCACGCGGCTACTCCGTGCGGCGGCGCTTCGCCGCGTACCAGGCGGCGCCGCCGATGAGCAGGACGAGCACACCGGTCGCCAGGGCGGGCAGGTACGAGCCCACGTCGTGCTTCGCGTCGGCCGCGGGCGCTGCGTCGACGACTCCGGGCCCGGAACCGGGCGCGCTGGACGGCGGCGATGCGGAGGGCGTCGGCGAGACGCTTCCGGAGGGGCTCGCCGGGGCCGGCGCGCTCTTCGAAGCCGAGGGGCTCGGTGGTGGCGTCGTGGAGGGAGGCGCAGGGTCTGCCGGGGGTGGATTCTCCGGTTCGGGGCCGGTGTTGGTGTTCGGCGGAAGATGCCGGGCTGTACGGGTGTCCTCGGGGGCGGGTTTGCCGCCGCCGGTGGGCTTCGTGTTCTTCGCACGCAGCTGATCCGGGGTGACGGTGGGACGGCCCCGGGTGCCCTCGATGTTCGTCCCGCCGAAGATCCACAGGTCGACGCTGCCGGGCTTCGGCTTGTAGAGCATGGCGCCGAGCTGGCTGTACTCCCAGGTGTCCTGTCCCGGGCCGGCGTGCCAGTACGACCAGTAGGCGGAGGCGGGCGGTGTCAGTACGCAGTCGTCCTGCTTCGGCGTCGGATACTGCTTGCCGCCCTGGTGTCCGCTGTACCCGATGCGGCAGATGAAGGCGGCGCCGTCGTGGCCGGTGCCGGTGGTCCGCCAGCCGCCCTGATTGAGGAGCTCGTATCCGGTGGTGGGAGTCGTCCCGCAGGAGCGGTAGATGGGCCCGCCCCAATGGCTGAAGTCCACGGCGAGCACCACACCCGAGGAGGTGGTGCACTGCCCCACCGGCTGCGGGGCGGCCCCGGCCGGGGCCGCGGTGGCGGTGAACGCCGCCACCGTCAGCCCCAGGGCGGCCGCCGTACGGGCCGGGGCGCGCAGGACACGACTGCTCCTCATGCCTCGCTCCCGGTGGTCTCGCGCCGGCGCCGGGCGGCGCGGGTCGCGCCCCAGCCGCCGAGGACCAGCACCACAGCGGCGAGCGCGAGGGCGAGGGTCTGTGCACCGGTGGAGGCGAGGACGCCGCCCGGCCCCGAGTCGCCGTCCGCACCGGCTCCGCCCGTCTCCTCGCCCGGGGTCACGATGTCCGGCGCCGAAGGAGAGCCGGATGGCCGGCCCGAGCCACTGGGCGAGGGCTCCGGAGTGGTCCCGTCGAGGCTGCGAGTGAGGGTGCCGAAGGAGATGCCGGTGGCGCCGCCGACGGCTTGTGCCGAGGCGCGGACGTCGGATCCGGGCTGCCCGCCCTCGATGACCTTGAACCCGCCGTCGGCGTTCTGCTGCGAGGCCAGGAACTTGCGGGCCTTGGCGATGCCGCCCGCGTACTTCGTGGCGTCGAGCGACAGGCCCTGCACTGCCAGAGCGGCGGAGTTCACTGAATTGCCGGATGCGCCGGGGAAGCCACCGTCCGCCAGCTGCTGGGTGGCCAGCCAGGCGAGGGCCTTGTCCACGGCTGCTTGCGAGTCGGCGTCGGGCAGCAGGTCCAGGGTCATCGCTGCCATCGCGGTGGAGTCGACCTCGGCGTCGCTCTTCTCGCCGATCAGGCTCGGCCAAGCACCCGAGGGCTCCTGAAGGCTCTTGAGATAGGCGATCGGTTCGGCCGCGGCGGCCGTCTCGCCCGCGCGGACCTGGGCCATCACGCCGAGGGACTGGGAGAAGACGGAAGTGGCATAGGTGTAGTTGCCCTTGGCCGCGCAGGGGCGCGGCGTCGGCGTCTTCTCCGGGCAGACGGCCTCGGCCAGCGCGCCGATCAGGTCCTGCCCGCCGAATTCGCGGGGGTCGCGGCCCACCACCTCGGCCAGGACGGCCGCCTTGCCGATGAAGCCGCCCCCCGCGTACTCGGTGCCGATCAGCGTCCAGTCATGAATGCCGCGGCCCTTGCCGTCCTTGCCGCCCTTGTCGAGGAAGTCCACGATGTTGCGCAGAGCGGCGTTGTCGTGGCCGGTCGCGGCGAGCGCGTAGGCGCCGTCGATGGTCATGCCGAAATCGGCGAACCCGGATCCCTTGGCGTTCTCGTAGTAGTGGCCCTGGATCAGCCGTTTGTGATCGGTGAGGTAGGTCGTGCCCTTCTTCAGGTCGGGCCCGTCACCTGCCGGAGGGCCGGTCGGCGGGTCGACCTTCTTGGTGGTCAGCGCGACCAGGTCGCTCCTGGCACCCGCGATGACAACCGGGGTGGTGGCGAACAACCGGGGTTCGGCCTCGCCCTCCTCGAAGCCGAAGCCACCCTGGGGGAGCTGCTGCCCGGAGAGCCAGGAGACTCCCGCGTCGGCCCGGGCAGTGTCGCCCAGGGCGCGCAGGGCCTGCGCCGCCCAGCCGGTGGGGCCCGCGCTGCCGGTCGTCAGGTACGAGGCGGAGGGCCAGGCACCGGTCGGGAGCTGGGACTTCTCGAGGTAGGCCCGCGCCTTGTCGACCACCGCGTCGTGGCCGCCGGCCCGCTTGAGGGCCAGGGTGATCAGTCCGGTGGAACTCACGTCGCTGTCGCACCACTCGCCGGCCCGGATGAGGATGCCCGTGAAGCCGCCGTCCTCGCACTGGAGTCCGGTCAGCCGGGTCACGGCGTCGGCCGGGGGTGCCACGTCGCCGTTCAGCAGGGCGATGACGGCCATGGCCTGGGCGTCGGCCTGCCCGGTGGTGCGGAAGTCGCCCTTGGTGAGGCAACCGGGGATCGTCTCGCCGTCGCCGATGTCTCTCGGGCAGACGTACGTGACGAGATCCCCGAGAAGATCGTGTCCGCCGAAGTCGCGCGGGTCCTTGCCGGTGGCCTCGGCCACGAGCGCCAGACGTGCGGCGGCCGAGGCGTCGGGAATCCCGTCCTTGCCGGCGGGGTACGCGTACGCGTCCGTCTGCGCGGGTGCAGCGAGGAACGCGGCGGCCTTTCGCGCCGCCGGGCTCTTGGGGTCGGCGGCGGCCAGGGCGTAGACGACCTCGGTGGTGAGCATGTGGTTCGCAGTGGTGGCGTCCTCGTCGACGACACGCTCCTCGTCCGTCAGCCTCCCGGTGAGCCAGCGGGTGGCCGCGGGCACGTCGACCGAGGCCGGGGGCACGGTCGGGGAGCCGGTGGGACCGGTCGGGTCCGTGGTGGGGCCGCCGCCCTTGGCCCGCACATCGTCGGGGGAGAAGGTGGGCTTGCCGGTGGTGCCGCCGACATCGGTGCCGCCGAACACCCAGGCGTCCACGTCACCGTCCTCGGGGGTGCGGGACATGGCGCCGAGGGGGCTGTAGGTCCAGTTCTTCTGCCCGGGCGAGGCGATCCAGTACGACCAGTACGCGGTGGCCTGCGGGGTGAGGACGCAGTCCTCCTTGTCCGGAGTGGGGTAGTGCGTACCGGTGTTGAAGGAGCCGTTGCCTATCCGGCAGATGAATCCGTCGCCGTCGTGGACGGTGCCGGTGGTGCTGAAACCGCCCTCGTGCAGCAACTCGTAGCCGGTCGTGGGGGTGGTGTCGCAGCCGCGTACCACCGGGCCGCCGAAGGGGCCGAAGTCGACGGCGACAACAGCGCCGGTGGTGGCGGTGCACTGCTCGACGGGGTCGGCATTCGCCGACGAGGCGGTGGAGAACGCCACTGCCGCACCGAGCATCAGAAGGGAAGCGGTCAAGAGGGACAGCAGCCGCTGTCTCCCGCTTGTCCGCCGTTTCGCCTGCTGTTCGGTCCCCACGCGGCCCCCTCGTCCCTGCCGGGCGGCTGCGTACGTGGCGATGCGTCCCCGCACGGCTGCTGTGCCATGGGGAGGGTGCGACGACCACGCCGTAGTCCGCGACGGCGTTCCTCGTGTCTCTGTCCTTGCTCCAGGCATTCCGGCTCACCCGGGACGAACCGGGCCTACGGTTGCGGGTCAGCGCCGGAATTCGACCGGCTTCCCCTGGTGCTGAGTGCTTGTCAGCCGGAGTGCAACACGGATCCGGTCGGGGCGTCAAGACGGTGTGTGTCTCACCGGACGAATCCCGGACACCCGCGGTCCGTCCCCGTCCGCATGGCTGGCGGACCCTTGACGACTCGGGTAGCGTCCTGGGCTGCCAGATGGGGGAATCCGGTGTGAATCCGGAGCTGACGCGCAGCGGTGTGGGGCGGCGGGGGCCGTGTCCGAGCCCGAATGCCCATACGGCGAAGCAGTACAAGAAGCCGTACCACGCGTTCCGGACGGCGGCTCCCGACCATGCCCGGCCGTGCCCTTGCACGGAGAAGCCCGGCATGCACTGGAGGCCGGCGTCCGCCGATTCCAGGAGCAGGCCATGCCCCGTCTTCGTACGTCCCGCCGCCTCGCACTCGCGCTGCCCGCAGCGTTCGGCGCTCTCGCCCTCACCGCTCTGCCCGCCTTCGCGACCTCCAGTCCCGCCCAGGTGGCCACGTCCAGGACCAACGGCGTCACCTATCTCAAGTCGCTCCAGGCGGCGGACGGTTCGTACGCCGGCTCAGGTTTGTCCAACGAGTGGGCGTTCAGCGCCTTCGCGGCGTCCGGCACCGCCGTCGTCGATGTCGCCCCAGGTGGTGACACCACGAAGAACGCCCGCACCGTCTACCGCGACCTGCTGTCCACCTCCGGCTGGCCCTCCGCCGCCCCCGTGGTCACCGACTACGAGCGGGGCACGCTGAACGCGTACGCCGCCGGCATCGACCCGGCCCGCGTCTCCGCCTCCCGCAACCTCGTCGCCGACATCTACTCGTACTGGCAGACCGCCGAGCCCGGCTACTTCGGTCCGTCCGGAAACTTCAACGGCACCGTCTTCGCGGCACTTGCCCTCGGCGGTGCCAGGACCCGGGCCGGCGGCGCCCGCATCCCGCAGTCGCTGACCGACTCGATCGTCACCCGTATCCGGGCCAACCAGCACGTCGACGGCGGCTGGACCTTCAGCAGGGCCGAAGGCGACCCCACTGCTCTCAACTCCGCGAGCGACGTCGACATGACCGGCGCCGCGATGGCCGCCCTCTGCGTCTCGGGCGTTCCCAACACCGACGCGGACGTCGTCCAGGCCAAGGACTTCCTCAAGGGCAAACTGGTCGCCACCACCGGTGCGTTCAACTCCCTCTACGGAGTCAACACCAGCTCCAACGGCTGGGGCGTGGCGGGCCTGAACGCCTGCGGAATCAACCCCCAGACCGGCGACTTCGTCACGGTCAACGGCAAGACACCGATCGACTTCCTCATCGCGAACCAGTTCAACCCGGCAGGCGGTTTCAAGTACAAGCCTTCCGACACCGCGCCCTCCTCCTATTCCTCGATCGACGCACTTCGCGCGGTCGCCGGCGGCGGGTTCACGGCTGCCCCGCCGGTCCCGGTCACCCCGGGTGCCCCGCGGTGGGTCGCCCAGCCCACCTTCACCGCCGGCACCTCCACCAAGCTCGCGCTCACCGTCGACGACGGCACCGGCAACCTGAAGGTGTGCTCGGTGCCCTTCACCCCGACCGGGACGACCACGACCCTCGGCGACGTACTGGCCGCCGCGACGAGCGGAGCCTCTCCGGCGGGCTGCGTCACGAGCGTGACCCCCTCGTCGGGCACCGGCACCATCACCGCGGTCAACGGCAAGACCAACAGCGGCTCCGACACCTGGAAGGCCAGTGTGGACGGAGCCGCCTTCGACGGTGCCGTTCGCGAGAAGGTGATCGACGTGGGCGATACCATCGCCCTGCGCTGGGGGGCCTGATTCTCACGGGTGAGGGCCCCGCCGAGGGCCCTCACCCACGTTTCATGGTGAGGTACCCGCACGTCGCGGACTGCGGGGTTCTCAGGGAGACCGGTACCGCGACTGTCGCATCAGCGTGATGTGCTGTGTCCTCGACTCAGGTGACATCCAAGGACGTTCAGCGGGAACAGGATCGGTTCCGGACCACGGCCCCGACGTCAGCCGTCCACGGAGTCAGGCCGGAGCCGCAACAGATAGGTGTCCATGATCCAGCCGTGCTCGGCCCGGGCCTCGGCACGGACCTGCCTGATTCGGCCGGAGACTTCGTCGACCGGTCCGGCGATCAGGATTTCGTCCGGAGTTCCGAGGTAGGCACCCCAGTAGATCCATGTGCCGCCGCCTGCGAAGTACTGGAAGGACTCGTGGGCGTCGAGCATGACGACGACATCACCGTCGTCGTTCTGGAGGCCCTCGGGGAGCCGTCGCCCGGGAGTGATGCGGATGGGCCGGCCGACCCGGTTGAGGTTGATGCGGTGACGCGCGGCCAGAGCGGAGACGCTGCTGATCCCGGGGATCACCTCGTGCTCGAACGTCACCTCACCGCGGGCCTTGATGTCTTCCAGGATGGCGAGAGTGCTGTCGTACAACGACGGGTCGCCCCACACCAGGAAGGCTCCGCGCTGGCCCGGCGCCAGTTCGTCACGGATCAGTTGCTCGCAGACGTCGGCACGCCGACGCCGCCAGTCGTGTACCGCTTCGGCGTATCGCGAGGACTCGTCCTGGGAGCGGTCACGCCACGGATCCTCGGCTTCGACGACGCGGTACGGCCCGGGCACGTGCTCGGCGAGCATGTCCCGCCGCAGCTGTGTGAGGGAGCTCTTCTCCCGGCCCTTGCCGAGCACGAAGAAGACATCGGTTCTGCGCATGGCCTTGATGGCGGCCAGCGTCAGCTGGTCCGGGTCACCCGATCCGATGCCGATGACGGCGAGGCGCCGAGCCTCGTTGCTCATACGGTGATCCTCCTTCTGCTCCTGGGCGTCGTGTTCCACGGCCGCTGTGCCGGCCGTACCGTGCGGACCCGGTAGGGACGGCTCGGACACGACTCGAAATCCCCGGCCATGCCAAAGCGTATTCCGAGGTGACGGCCTGGGTTCGGCAGCAGAAGTTGCAGTGATCAGGTGGAGGCTCCGGGGTGGTGGTTGCCGTTCGCGCGCCGGTGCCGCACGAGGTTGGTCCGTTGGCTCCGATGCGACGGGCAAGGTGCAGCCATTCTGGACCATTGGCCCAATGAGTGGGGCTTGATTTGAACCACTAGCCCTCAGGATGCTGAGATGGGGATGTCAATGGCGCTGCGGGTTCCCCCAGGGATCTCTGCGGCGCCTTTCTCGTGTCCGCACTGGTCTATGTGCGAAAGGGGCAGGGCAGCTTGCTGAAGAGGGCATTCGTTGCACACGATCCGGGGCGGATTCGGCTGCGGTTCGCGTGCCGGGCCGTGCTCGGCATTGGGCTCGCCGTCGCGTTGTGCGGGGCGGCCGGGCACTCACTGGCGGCGGCCATCACCGGTGGCCTGGCCGCGCTGCTCGCCCTGTTCACGGTGACCGACCCGACGGTGCGGGGGCAGGCGATCACGACCGTGTTTCTCCCCGTCGTCGGTCTGCCGGTGCTCACGCTCGCCGCCGTGCTGCACGATGTGCCCGTCGCGCGCGACCTGGCGTTCCTCGCCGTCGTGGGGGCGGGGGTGTACGCGCGGCGGTGGGGACCTCGCGGGCACTCGCTGGGCGTGTTCGGCTTCATGGCCTATTTCTCGGCCCAGTTCCTGCACACCGTGCCCGGCCGGCTGCCCGAGCTGTACGCGGCCGTGCTGTTGTCGCTCGTCGCGTCGTCGGTGGTGCGGTTCGGGGTGTGGTGCTATGAGCGGCGGCTCGCGGTACCCGTGGCAGTCGCTCTTCCTGCCGGGGCCGCGGGGCTCGGTCGAATCACGACGCGGCAGGCCGTGCAAGCGACGTTGGGGGCGGGGTTCGCGCTCGCGGTGGGGCAGGTGCTCTCCGATCAGCGTTGGTACTGGGCGGTCGGAGCCACCTGGTGGGTCTTCGTGGCCACGGCCTCGCGAGGCGAGGTCGTCGTGCGCGGGTTCCGGCGATTCCTGGGGACGGTGCTCGGGATCGGGTTGGGCTTCGCCGTCGCTGTGCCACTGCACCATGAGCCGGTCGTGGCCGCCGTGGTGGTGGCGATGAGTGTGTTCGGGATCTTCTATACCGCCGCTGTCTCCTATACCTGGATGATGCTGGCCGTGACCGTGATGGCGAGCATGCTGTACGGGCTGCTCGGCGTGCTCGACGCGGATCTGCTCATGCTGCGGGTGGCTGAGACGGCGGTCGGGGCGCTCGGTGCCGTACTGGCGGTGCTGTTCGTGCTGCCGGTGACCACGCACGCGGTGACCGAGGCGTGGGTGGAGCGGGCGCTGCGGTGCGTGCACGTGTGCACGGCGGAGGCAGCCGCCCGGCTCGCCGGGAGCGAGGACGCCGACCCGCCCCGGCGCGTTGTCGAACTGGAGGCGATCCTCGGCCGGGTGCGCTTGTCGCTCGCGCCGCTGGAGCATCCGCTCAACCCGATGAAGGCCCGCAAGCGACGGGCGCGGCAGGTGCTCGCACTGCTCGACGACTGCGCACGCGAGGTGCGCGGCCTGGCCTCCGTCGCTGCCGATCCGGAGGCCTCGCACGACGTCCGGCTCGCCGCGGCCTGCTGGCGCGTGGAGGCTGCCGTCGAGGCCCTCACCGATGCGCCGGCCCTCGGGCGGGACCTCCGGCTCGACAACGCGACGGCTGCACAGCCCGCGGGCGTCGAACCGGTGCTCGCCCACCTCCATGCGCTGGAGCGGGCCCTGCTCGAACTTGCCGTTCCGCTGCGGAGGTCCAGCCGAATTCCGGCCGGCGCCTGAGCCGCCGCGCGCGGCGAGATTACCGAGCACCGACCGACCCGGCACTGCTCCTCGGCCCCGACAGCTGGGTCGGCGCGAGCATGACGGTGCGATCGCCCACCCGGCAGCGGAAACCGTTCGGCTTCGCCGGGGGCCTGAGGACTTCGACCCGCGGCAGCGGTCCGGCGTACCGGACGCCCCGCCGCTCACGGCGGTGGCCGAGCCCGCGCTCCCCCATGCCCGGCCTGGAACGGGCGCCGGCCGGACCGGCCGCACCGCTGCGCAGCGACCCGCGCGCTCCGCTGATCGGCGTGTGAACAGCCCCGGACACGTTCCCGCGGGCGACCCCGGCAGCCGGGGCGCTGGTCCGGACCAGGCCGGTGACTGTACCGTCGATCCGGAAGATCACGACGGTACGGACCGTCGTGATCAGTCGGCGGAGAGGGGACATACGGTGACCGGCAGTGCGGTGGGCAGCGACGACGGCGCGGTACGGGCATTCATCGGGTCGTTCACCTCGGCGGGCGGACGGGGAATCACCGTCGCCGCCGTGGACGACGGGACCGGGGCGCTGAGCGTCCTCGGCGCCACCGGCACGGTCCCCGACCCCTCGTATCTCGCCCTGGGCCACGGGCCGGGGCCGGGCGGCGGCGCGCTCTACGCGGTCAGCGAGACCGAGCACGGCGCGGCAGCCGCCATGGACATCACCGGCGACGTGCCGCGGCCGATCGACGGGATCCGGCCGGTGGACGGCAGCGGCCCCACCCATCTCGCGCTCGCCGGCGGTCATCTGCTCACCGCCAACTACGGCGCGGGCAGCGTCAGCGTCCTGCCCGTGCGGCCGGACGGTTCCCTCGGCCCGGTCGCCTCCGTGCTCCAGCACGAGGGCAGCGGCCCCGACGCCGACCGGCAGCAGGCCCCGCACGCCCACCAGGTGCTGCCCGACCCCTCGGGGAACTGGGTGCTCAGCGTGGACCTCGGGACCGACTCCGTACGGATCTGCGCACTCGACACCACGACCGGGACGCTGCGGCTGCACGGCGAGACGGCCCTGCGGCCCGGCACGGGACCGCGCCATCTGGCCTTCCACCCCGCCGGCGGCCACGCCTACGTCCTGAACGAACTCGAACCGACCGTCACCGCATGCAGGTGGAACGCCGCCGCGGGCGTCCTGGAGCCGGTCGGGGAGACGCCCGTGCTGCCGGCGGGAGCGGAGGACGGAGAGGCGGCGACCTACCCCTCCGAGATCGTCGTCTCGCACGACGGACGGTTCCTCTGGACCGCCAACCGGGGGCACGACAGCATCTCGGTTCTCGCACTCGACGCGACCGGCGAGAAGCCGGCCCTGGTCACGACCGTGCACTGCGGCGGGCACTGGCCGCGCGATCTCGCACTCGACCCCACCGGCCGACGGCTGTACGCGGCCAACGAGCGGTCCGGCGACGTCACCTGGTTCGACATCGACCCGGAGACCGGCGTCCCGAGCCGCGCGGGCTCGCTCGACGCCCCCGCCGCATCCTGCGTGATCTTCGCCTGACCTCGTGCCGCGCACCGCACGAACGCCGGACGGGCCCGGTTCTCCGGGCCCGTCCGGCGTTCGTGGACCGACGGTCGGCCGGGCGCACCCGGCGACGGGTCAGTGCGCCTGGGCACCCTGCGGCGCGACCGGCGTGATGCCGAGCGTCGTCATGTACATCGACAGCACGAGCTTGCCGATCGCCGGGTACGCGCCCAGCGGCTCGGCCGTCGCACAGCCCGCCTCCTTCGCGGCGGCGTCCAGCAGCCCCTCGGCCACCTCCGGGCCGACGAGATACGGAGCGACCGCGAGCTGCGCCGAGCCGGAGTCGGTGAGCTGCTGGGCGATCGACGCGACGGAACCCTCGATGTCGAGCGCCGCGGCCATCACCGGAACCGCGAGCCGGGCGGCCAGCAGCATGCCGGTGATCCCGGCCGCCTGCACCGCCTCCTCGCCGCCCACCGTGGCCAGCACGATGCCGTCGGCAGCCGTGGCCACGGTGAAGAGCCTGGCCCGGTCGGCGCGGGCCAGACCGGCCTCGGAGAGCCGCACGTGCAGCGCCTCGGCGAGCAGCGGATGCGGGCCCAGCACATCGGTCAGCTCGACCTGCGTACCGCTGTCCATCACGGCCTGCCGTATCCGCCGGATCAGGGCGCTGTCCGGCCCCGCGAGCAGCGGTACGACGACGGCGGACGGCCCCTCGGGCTCGGCGACCTCACGGCCCGCGGCCTGCGCCTGCTCGAAGCGCGCGACGCGCTCGGCGGCGCAGTGGGTGAGGGCGGCGGAGAGCGTGGGGTATTCGGCGTCGTCACCGTCGAGGTAGCCGATCCGGGCGTTGAGGCCGGGCAGCTCGGAACGGGCGATGCTGATCACCTCTTCGGCCAGACTGCGAGTGGCCGGAGAGGGGGTACCGGGAACGGCGAGAACGAGCGCGGCAGCGCCCTCGGGTGCGACCACGGGCTCCGGGCGGCGGTGCCGTCCGGACTGGCGAGGTCGCGGCATTCGTACAGGCAGGCCGGAAGCGGGCCCAGTGGGGGTGCTCATGGCGCCGCATGCTACTGGTTTTGGGTACGGCTCTGTTCGGGGAGGGCCCGGACAGGCGTTATCTGTCCGCTTTTATCCGATGAGCGGCTTAATGGTCGACTGTCCTGCTCTGTCAGCGCCTACTCGGGCTTCTGCCCAGGCCCTTCATCAAGCACCCGGAGCAGCGTCGGGTGACGGGGCAGCCGCAGATCCCCGGTCGCCAATGCCTGGGCGATGGACAGCGCACCGGTCAATGGATCACCCGAACCGGGGACCGCCCGTGCCTGTGGGACCTGCCGGGACAACTCCTCGCGCAAGGGCACGAGCAGCGGCTCGCCCATCCGGAACAGGCCACCCGTCAGCGCCACTTCGCACGGCTCGCCATCGATGCCCGCCTCCGGGCACACCGCCGCGGCCGCCTCCGCGATGTGCTCCGCCGCTTCGCGCAGGATTCCCGCGGCGACCGGATCGCGTCCGGCGCACGCGGCGACCTCGGGCGCGAACGAGGCCAGTACGGCAGGCCGGTCGGTACGCGGATACAGCAGCCCCGGCAGCTCCGGCGCCGGCCCGAACACCGCCTCCAGCCGGGACAGCAGGGCCTCGGACCCGCCCCGCCGGCCGTCATGGGCACGCATCGCCGCGTCCAGCCCGGCCCGGCCGATCCAGGACCCGCCGCCGCTGTCACCCAGCAGATGACCCCAGCCGTCGGCCCGCCGCCAGTCCGTCAGGTCCGTACCCAGCGAGATCAGGCCGGTGCCCGCCGCGACGACCGCCCCCGGGCGCTGACCGACCGCCCCGGCGTACGCGGTCACCGCATCGGCGGCCAGCGCCAGCCGCCGCACCCCGAGCGCGTCCTCCAGGGCCGACGGGAGCTCCGCGCGCAGCTGTCCGCCGAGCGTCGCCATGCCGGCGGCGCCGATCGCCACGGCGTCGATCCCGGCACCGTCCCGGCCGCCGCACCGCTCCAGCAGACGGCGGACGGCGGGCAGCAGCTGTTCCAGCAGATGGCCCGCGTCGATCCCGGCCGGTCCGGTGCGCACCGGATGCGCGCAGACCGTCGTCGCCACCGGGCCGGACGCGCCGACGGCGCCCAGCGCCACGCGCAGCCCCGACCCCCCCGAGTCCACGCCGAGCACATACGGCCCCGATGTGGCCGCCCCGCCCGCGCGCACACCGGCGGCGGGGCTGTCCGGTGATCGCCGCGGTGCGCTCATGGGCCGGCTCCAGGAAGGAAGGGTAAGGACGGCGGCAGCCTATCCCCACTGCCGCGAGTCCGGGCCGGGGGAGTGGGAGTTGGAGGTCGGAGGCGGTTCGTGTACGCCGGTAGAGTGACGTTCCGTGGCACCACGACCGTTGAATGAAGTAGTCGAGCCCGGCTGGGCCGAGGCACTCGCCCCCGTCGCCGGACGCATCGCAGCGATGGGCGATTTCCTGCGCGCGGAGGTGGCGGCGGGACGCACCTACCTGCCGGCCGGGGCGAACGTCCTGCGCGCGTTCCAGCAGCCCTTCGACGACGTACGCGTCCTGATCGTCGGTCAGGACCCCTATCCGACACCCGGAATGGCGATGGGGCTGAGCTTCTCCGTGGCCCCCGAAGTGCCGCAGGTTCCCGGCAGCCTGGAGAACATCTTCCGGGAAATGCACACGGACCTGGGGCTTCCGCGCCCGTCGAACGGCGACCTGACGCCCTGGACGCGACAGGGCGTCCTGCTGCTGAACAGGGCACTCACCACGGCGCCCCGCAAACCCGGCGCGCACCGCGGCAAGGGCTGGGAGGAAGTGACCGAACAGGCCATCCGGGCCCTGGCAGCACGCGGCAAGCCGCTGGTGTCCGTGCTGTGGGGGCGCGACGCCCGCAACCTGCGTCCGTTCCTCGACGGCTTCCCTGCGATCGAGTCCGCGCACCCCTCACCCATGTCGGCGGACCGCGGCTTCTTCGGCTCGCGCCCGTTCAGCCGCACCAACGAACTCCTGCTGCGCCAGGGGGCCCAGGAAGTCGACTGGCGGCTGCCCTAGCGCAGCGGTCCGGGCATCGCGCGCTTTCGTCGGTACCCGAGTGGCACCGGCTCCTTCGCGGGGCCGGTGCCACGTCCACGGACGGTGCGCCGTGTGTCCCGGGTCAGGACGCGTCGCGCACCGTGCCGGTGAACACCGGCCCCTGCCGCGGCTCCCAGGAGTCGTCGTAGGTGACCATCCGCAGCCGCAGGGATTCCTCCGGCTCCTTCAGCCCGTCGGCGACCGTGGGCACGGTCACCTCGGTGCTCAGCTCACCTGCGGGCACGCTGACCCACAGGTACGGCTGCTCCACCACCTTCGACAGCGGCCGGGCCGGGCTCGGCGACTCACCGAAGGTGTCCAGCAGCCATGACCCGTCGACGTCCAGGGTGGACAGCTCCGCCCCTTGCCCGACCGGTAGGATGTCGAAGCCGACGGAGTCCATGTCCACATCGGCGGCCTCGGAGAGCGTGATCCGCCAGCGCAGGCTCTGCCCCTCGGTGACCCGGTCCGCTACCGGCTTCACCTCGGCCGTGGGCATCGGATCGTCGTTCTTCACGGTCAGCCCGCCGAGGTGGGAGCCGACGACCGCGCCGCGAACCGCCTTGACGAACACCCTGTGCGTGAGGTCGTAGCCGAAGCGGGTGTTGCCCCGCACCTCGACCGGCACATCGAGGACATGGCTCCCCGGACGCACCGTCACCGTCCGGTAGTCGGCGCCGTCCTGTCCCGGCTCGTCGACGAACAGCCGGACCCGGCCGCTGTCGTGCCCGGAGACCCGCACCGGGACGCGGTAGGTGCGGACCCCGGAGTCGCCCTCCTCGACCGTCAGACGGCCGATGTCCACCCGCGGCAGCGCGGCCGCCCGGACCGCGGGCGTACCCGGGCGCCAGCCCCACGCGTCGACCAGCCAGGCCTGCCCCGACCTGCTGCGCGGAGTCAGTTCCAGGGTCTTCACGTGCTTCAGGTCCACCTTGCTCCGCACGGCGGCGGAGAGCGGCACCCGGATCTCGCGGCCCCAGTAGGACGCGGTCCGGTCGCTGCCCGGCAGCCCGTCGATCCGGGCCCCGCCGAGCGTCACCCGTCGGCCCTTTGTGTCGGTGAGAGCGACGTCCAGACGGGTGCCGCCCGTGTTGGGCGGCACGATCACCCGGAGCGCCAGCGAATCGGAACCCGCCACGGAGACCGGACGGGCCGGACTGATCCTCACCGCGGTGCCCGGCTTCGACCAGCGCATCGCGACCGCGTGACGGCCGGGCTCCCGCGCGGTCTCCCACATGGCGAAGTGCGGTGAAACGGCGGTCCCTTCGGGCGGCAGACAGGCGCGTCCCGGATCGGGATCCACCTGTGCGCACACCCGGCCGCCGCTCACGGCCATCGAGGTGTCCGGAAGGAACGCGGGCGTCCGCCTCCCGCCGACCGCGTGGCTGAGCACGCGAACCGGGCCGGCCGAGGGCGCGCGCCGGTCCGAGCCGTCCAGCAGCGGCCGTACGCGGTCGTCACCCGCGACGAACAGCCGGGCCGCCGCCGCGATGTACGTGGCACCGGCGGCCTGCTGCCGGGTGGCGGTCAGCCGGGTCTTCCTGCCCGGCGTGCACACCGGGTCCGGACTGTCGCCGGCCCAGAAGTCGTCGTCGGCGGGCGCCTTCGCCTGCCCCGGCGTCCACTCGCTGTTGAAGAAGTTGTGGTTGGCGCCGACCATGTACACCGCGCTGTGCAGTGCGGTGCCCCGGCTGACGCCGCGGGTGCCGTCGACATAGATCTGGCCCTGGAGATCGGACACGTCGCCGTCGCAGCCCGGCAGGATGGTCATGGACGGCACATCGGGAACGGGG
The DNA here is from genome assembly GCF_053593015.1 of Streptomyces sp. NPDC002403. NCBI lineage: Bacteria > Bacillati > Actinomycetota > Actinomycetes > Kitasatosporales > Streptomycetaceae > Streptomyces > Streptomyces sp. NPDC002403. The sequence goes on from NZ_JBSFBQ010000021.1 coordinate 97,770, forward strand.
TTCTGCCCGAAGACCGTGGGGCCGATGAGGACGGTGCCGCGTATCCGCCAGCGCACCGGGCCCCGGTAGCCGTCCTGGTCCGCGGGTGGCCGGTAGAGGCTGTCGAGCGCGGCCCGGTTGACACCTTCTCCGCCCCGGGAGTGGCCTATGAGCAGCACCCTGGACATGTCGGCGGGCGGTGCGGCGCGCACGGCCGCGGGGGCCCCGGCCCGGTCACGGGCCCAGTCCGCCCAATGGGCGAGGTGCAGCCGCACCAGGGAGGAACGTGCCTGGGCGCCGCCGTCGTCGACGTCGCCGTCCTGCCCGTTTATCCCGTTGGCCGAGACGGACACCGTGACATAGCCCTGGGAGGCCAGGAGCTTCTGGTCGCGCAGATAGCCCCGATGACTCGGCACCGGCTGCGTGCCCGCCTCGCAGGGCCAGGAGATGCCCTGTTCGCCCCCGGCGTCGAAACACGTGTAGTGCCTGCCGTGCAGGAACAGAGCGAGCGGCCGCCGTCCCGGAGCGCCGACCGGAGACACCACCACGGCGCGCATCTCCACCGGGGCGGCGAAGCCGGGCAGCCGCACCGACTTCAGGGCGTACTCACCGCTGACCGTCCGGTACTTGCCCGGTACGCCGGGGTCTACCGGGTTCGCCGGAAGGGGCGCCGCAGGCTGCGCCGCCTCGGCGGCCCTGCGGGCATCCGGGGCCAGCCGGGCTCCCGACGCGTCGAGACGGCGTCCACCCGCCAGCACCCTGAGACCCGCCGACGGGCCGATGCGCGCGCCGTCGAGCCTCAGCCGGAACACCCGCCGGTCACGCGTGGCCACCGGCCGGCCCAGGAGCTTGTCCCCGGAGTGGAACTCGACCCGGGCATCGCCCATGGGCACCGGGTCGGGCGAGGTCCAGACAAGCTGCTTCCCGGCTCCCGTACCGGTGATCCGCCAGCCCGCCGGGAGCCGGCCGTCCGGCTCTTCCCGCGGCGCGGAGGGCGCCGCGGAGGATATGGAATCGATGGAACGCTGCGTATGTGCCGGTTGCGGCGACGCGTGCGCCAACTCCGGCCATCCCACGGTCAGGGTGAGTACCGCCAGTGCGGCGGTAACCGTGCGCGAGACACGGATCAAGGTGGTCCTCCTGGTCATCGGCCTTCTCGAACTCCCCGGAGATCTCCGGGCCCCCACTCCCGGATGACGGAGAGTGAAGCCCAGGGGTTGCCTCATGTCGCGTCAGATGACGTGGAACTGATGCTTCGGGGAGACGAGTTGGTCCGACGGCCGACCGGTACATGCCGGGGCGGACCGCGGGCCGGTGATCGGGTTCAGGTGCCGATCACCGCCGCTCGCACGCACAGGACGTCCGGCAGATGCGAGGCGAGCTGCTGCCAGCTGTCCCCGTCGTCCGCGCTCGCGTACACCTCGCCGTTGCGGTTGCCGAAGTAGACGCCTGCCGGGTCGGCGTCGTCCGTGCAGAGCGCGTCGCGCAGCACCGTGCCGTAGTGCGCCTCCTCGGGCAGGCCCGCCGACAGCGGCTCCCAGGTGCGGCCCGCGTCGCCGGTGCGGAACACCCGGCAGCGGTGCTCGGCGGGCACCCGGTCGGCGTCGGCGTTGATCGGGAAGACGTACGCGGTGTCCGCGCGGTGCGGGTGCGCGGCCGCGGCGAAACCGAAGTCCGACGGCAGGCCCTGCCCGATGTCGGTCCAGTTGTCCCCGGAGTCGTCGCTCCGGAACACTCCCCAGTGGTTCTGGAGATAGAGGCGGTCGGGATCGACCGCGTCCCTCGCCACCTTGTGGACGCACTGACCGAACTCCGGATGCGGGTCGGGAAGGAAGACCGCGGACACCCCCTTGTTCGACGGGGCCCAGCCGGCACCGCCGTCCTTCGTGCGGAACACCCCGGCCGTGGAGACCGCTACGGTCACGGCGCGGGCGTCCCTGGGGTCCGTCAGGATGGTGTGCAGTCCCTCACCGCCACCGCCGGGCTCCCATCGCGAACGCGTCGGGTGCTCCCAGAGCGGGCGGACCAGCTCGAAGGACTCCCCGCCGTCCTCGGAACGGAACAGCGCGGCGGGCTCGGTCCCCGCGTACACCACATCGGGCGCCTCGGCGCCGGCCGGATGCAGCTGCCAGACCCGCTCCAGCGACGCCTCGGTGAACGGGGGGAACTTCACGGCCGGTTGCCGTGGCTCGACCCAGGTCCTGCCCAGGTCGTCCGAGCGGAAGACCGAAGGGCCCCAGTGCGCGCTGTCACCGCCGACCAGGAGCCGTGGGAGCTGCCCGCGGGTGTCGATGGCGACGGAATAGATCGCCTGGGCATTGAAATGCGGGCCGTCGAACTCCCACGCACCATCGCGCCCGCGGCCGATGAAGAGTCCCTTGCGAGTGCCCACGGTGAGCAGTACGTCGGTCATGACCGGACCTCCCGAAACGCCGTTGTGTCGGATAAGGGCCAGTCTGCACCCGGCCACTGACAGTGGCCGGCAAGGCAGCCGCCCGACATCCGGACCCTGTTGCGTCGAGGCCGGCACGGGTACGGTTCTCTGAAGCAGAAAGCGCTTGCCGAACCTGAGGGGCCCTCACGCGCACCACACGTGAGGCCTCATGGCGGAGAGACCGAGGAGCAGCTGTGCCGACCTTCGAAGGGCTGCCCGGCGCCGTCGCCGTGTCCCATCTGCGGGTGTACGACTGGCCCGCCGAGGACGGCCTGCGCGGCGGGACGCCCCACCTCCACCTCACCTGTTCCGAGGGGTACGTGGTGGTCGGGGGCACGGGCTCGGTCCAGACCCTCACCGCGTCGGGATTCCGCGAAACACCGCTGGAGCCGGGCGCGCTGGTGTGGTTCACGCCGGGCACGATCCACCGGCTCGTCAACGAGAACGGGCTGCGCATCGTCGTCCTCATGGAGAACGGCGGGCTGCCGGAGGCTGGCGACGCCGTACTCACCCTGCCGCCTGACCGCCTGGCGGACCCCGACGTCTACCGGGCGACGGTGACCCTGCCTGCGGGCGGCTCGGAGGCGGAGCAGGAACGGGCCGCCCGTGCCCGCCGTGATCTCGCCGTCGAGGGCTTTCTCGCCCTGCGCCGGGCCGCCGAAGCGGGCGATCCCGAGCCGCTCGCCGCCTTCCATCGGGCCGCGGCCGCACTCGTACGCCCGAGGGCCGAGGACTGGCGTGAGCGCTGGCGGCAGGGCGCAGCCGCGGCCTCGGAGGTGACCGGCGAGCAGCTGGACGCGGTGGCGCGCGGCGACGGCGGCTATCTCGCCGACGCCCGCGTCCACGCCGAAAAGCCCTCCGCGCGCGCGAAGTTCGGCATGTGCGGCCGCCTGGACGTCTACCGGGGCTGACCGGCCCCGGCGGCTTCGGGCGCGACGGAGCGGGTCAGGACCCGGGTCGTGCCGCCGTCGTCCTCCGCGATGTCCCGGACATGCCGGAAACCGATCCGCTCCAGCAGCACCAGCGACGCGGCGTTCTCGGCGGCCACCGTGGCATGCACCTGCGTGAGCCCGAGCTCGTCGAACCCGTACCCGGTCAGTGCCTGCGCGATCTCGGTGCCGAACCCCTGCCCCCACGCGGTGGGGGCCAGCGCGTAGACGATCTCGTGGCCGCCCGCCTGCGGGGACGGCTTGATCTCCGCATGGCCCACGAAAGCGCCCTCGTGCCGGACCGCCCAGACATCGAACAGGTCCTGCGCGTACACCTTGCTGAAGATCCGTCCGAACAGCGCGCGGTCCTCGGTCTCGGCCTGTGGGCCTTCCCCCATCCAGCGGGAGACCCGGGTGTCCTGGAACAGCGCGACGAAGTCCTCCTCGTCGGCGGGCGTGTACGGCTCCAGGCGCAGTCGTGCGGTGGGCAGGGCAGGGGTCGTCATGGCCGACGACGTTACGCAGCGCCCCGGCCGGCCCGCAATCGCAATATCCGTGCCCAGGTGGCGGCCGCACCTCGTCTGCCGGCGCCCAGACCTCCTGGGCTGCCGCTCCCGGCGCGTTCGCCCACCGCGGCCGGGTCGCCGCCGACACCGGATACTTCACCGAGGAGCCGGCACGACGCCGCTCGCGGATGTGCCGGGCGGACGAACCGGGCGAAGGGACGAGTGGAGCGATGACGAGCGGGATCGAGGATGCCGAGGGGTGTGGAGCGGGCCTGGAGGTGAACCCCGTCGGCGCACGGGTCGGGATCAGGGTCACGGCGCCCTCGGGGGAGCTGTCGCTGATCTGCGACCCCGCCCGTGCCCGTGAGCTGGCGGCGGCGCTCGCCCTCGCGGCGGACGAGGCCGACAGGGCGGCGTCGGCGCGTCCCGAAACCGTCAGGGCGCGCGAGCTGCGTCGAGGGGACGTACGGGACGGTGACCGTGTCATGACGGTGGACGACATCAGGGTCGACGGGGCGACCGTCCACGTCACCTGGAAGTCGGGTGCCGGCCGCAGCTGGACCCAGGGTTATGACGCGGAAGCCGCGATCACACTGCGGCGGCGCGGCGGGAGCCGCTGACCGACCTCGCTTGTCCGGCCGTACCCGTCCCTGGCCCGAGCCTTGTACGGGAGACATCGTAATTTGACGGGTGTCGTAGTACGGGATGTATCGTACTAGCGATTCTTCCGTACCCGTCGAAACGGAGTCCGACGTGAGTGCCCTCTTCGAGCCCTACACCCTGCGGTCGCTCGTCATTCCCAACCGGATCTGGATGGCGCCCATGTGCCAGTACAGCGCCGCACCGGACGGGCCGGACGCGGGTGTCGCGACCGACTGGCACTTCGCCCACCTCGCGGCGCGGGCCATAGGCGGAACCGGGCTCATCCTCACCGAGGCGACGGCCGTCAGCCCCGAGGGAAGGATCAGCCCCGCCGACCTCGGCATCTGGAACGACACCCAGGTCGCCGCGCTCCGCAGGATCACGCGGTTCATCAAGGGGCAGGGGTCCGTCCCCGGCATCCAGCTCGCGCACGCCGGGCGCAAGGCCTCCACGGCGGCCCCCTGGCTGGGCGGCCACCCGGTCGGGCCGGAGGCGCACGGCTGGACGCCCGTCGCCCCCAGCCCGCTGCCGTTCGACGAGGGCCACCCGGTGCCGCACGAGCTGACCACGGACGAGATCCAGGCCATCGTCGACCGGTTCCGCGAGGCCGCGCGCCGCGCCCTCGACGCGGGCTTCGAGGTGGCCGAGATCCATGGCGCCCACGGCTACCTCATCGGACAGTTCCTCTCCCCGCACAGCAACCGGCGCACCGACGAGTACGGCGGCAGCTTCGAGAACCGTGTCCGCCTCGCCCTGGAGGTCGTGGACGCGGTGCGCGAGGTCTGGCCGGAGGAGCTGCCGGTCTTCTTCCGGATCTCCGCCACCGACTGGCTGACGGAGAACGACGAGGACGAGCGCGAGGGCTGGACCGTCGACGAGACCGTGCGGCTGGCCGCGCTGCTCCAGGCCCACGGGGTCGATCTGCTGGACGTCTCCAGTGGTGGAAACGCCCCGCGTGCCCGCATCGGGACGGGGCCGGGGTACCAGGTCCCCTTCGCGGAGCGGGTCCGGAGCGAGACCTCGCTGCCCGTGGCGGCGGTGGGCCTGATCACCGAGCCGCAGCAGGCCGAGAAGATCCTCACCGAGGGGCGGGCGGACGCCGTCCTCCTCGGGCGCGAGCTGCTGCGCAGCCCGTCGTGGGCGCAGGAGGCGGCCCGCGAACTGGGCGGTGAACTCCGCAAGCCGGAGCAGTATCTCCGCGCGGTCTGACCACTCGGACCACCGCTCGCACCGCACCGGCCCGGCCGGCCCCGCACGACGCGCGACGTCACGGGGCCCCGGGCCGGTGCGGTGCGTCCGTACCGCGTTTCACCCGGAGGTGTGGGCGGGGGAAAGGCGGGCGCGGGCGAAGGGGCCCGTGACGAGAACGAAGAGGGTGAACGCGGCGAGGCGCAGCAGCCCCGGCTGCGCGGACACACCGATGTGCTGGATCCCATATGCCGCATACCAGTTGGCCGCCATATCGGTCGCCATGATCGCGCACATCAGGTCCACGCCGGCCCGCCTCCCGCGGAGCAGGAGCAGGGCGGCCAGTGAGTCCAGGAACGCCAGTGAGGACCAGTACAGGTTCAGCCAGGCCGGGGCCCAGTCGTAGGGGCGCAGACCGTCGCGGAGAAGACCGGCGAAGTGCGAACCGGCACCCACGAAGACCAGGACCACGACGTACAGCGCCACGAGTGCGACCACCCACGCGGGCGCGCGTCCTGTCCATCTGTTCACGGGCCCGATCGTCTCATTCCGCACGCTGCCCGGAGGGCGGAACGCGTCGGTGGTGAGCGCCTGCGGCCTTGATCCGTAAGGGACTCGGGCATTTCGTCGAGTGGGTTCGGTGCGCCTCAGAAACAACACGACGACGTCTTGCCGCTTGTGTCACACCGCCTATATAACGTTGTAAAACGAGTCGCCGCCATGCCACCGCCGCACGCCGGCCAGCGTGCCGTCCTCCCGCCAAGGAGCGTCCCGCGCATGATGACCCAGCGCCGATCCCGTACCCTCGCCCTGGCCTGTCTCCTCACCGCCACCGCCACGCTGGCCGCCTCCGGCTGCTCCAAGTCGGAGACCGCGGACGACGCGGGCGGTGACAGCGGCCAGGCCGCCCAGGCGGCCGAGTCCCCCGGGGGCAGCCCCGGTTCGGGCTGCTCGCTGCAGACGTACGGCGCACCGAAACTGGACCTGAAGGACGCAGTCGTCGGCTTCTCGCAGTCGGAGAAGGAAGCCAACCCGTTCCGTATCGCCGAGACCCGGTCCATCAAGGACGAGGCCGAGAAGATCGGCGTGAAGAAGCTGCTCACCACCAACGCGCAGTCGCAGCTCTCCAAGCAGATCAGTGACATCCAGGACATGCTGTCCCAGGGCGCCCGGTTCCTGATCGTCGCCCCGTTGAACTCCGATGGCCTGGAACCTGCGTTCAGGGCGGCGGCGGCCAAGAAGGTCCCGGTACTCACCATCGACCGCAAGGTCAACTCCACCGCCTGCAAGGACTACGTGGCCTTCCTCGGCTCCGACTTCGTGGAACAGGGCAAGCGGGCGGCCGACGCGATGATCAAGGCGACCGGCGGCAAGGGCAAGGTCGCCATCCTGCTCGGCGCGTCCGGCAACAACGTCACCACCGACCGCACCAAGGGTTTCGTCGACCGGGTCACGGCCCGGGCTCCCGGCCTGCGGATCGTCGCCCGGCAGACCGGCGAGTTCGCCCGCGACAAGGGCCAGCAGGTCATGGAGCAGCTCATCCAGTCCAAACCCGACATCACCGCCGTCTACGCGGAGAACGACGAGATGGGTCTCGGCGCCGTCACCGCGCTGAAGGCCGCGGGGAAGAAGCCCGGCAAGGACGTCAAGATCGTCTCCGTGGACGGTACCCGGAACGCCGTACAGGCCCTGGTCAACGGTGAGTACAACGCCGTCATCGAATCCAATCCCCGTTTCGGTCCGCTCGCCTTCGCGACCGCCCAGAAGTTCTACGGCGGCGAGGAGATCCCGGAGAACGTCATCATCGCCGACCGGGCGTACGACGAGTCCAACGCCAAGTCATCGCTCGGCGGAGCCTACTGACGTGGCGCCACCGGAACCCGGGCCGCAGGCCCACCCGGGAACGGCGACCACCCCGTCCTCCGCCGCGACCGCCCTCGAAGCCCGCGCGGTGAGCAAGCGGTTCCCGGGCGTCGTCGCGCTCGACGACGTCTCCTTCTCCCTGCGCGCCGGGGAGACCCACGCACTGGTGGGGGAGAACGGTGCCGGAAAGTCCACCTTGATCAAGGTCCTGACCGGTGTCCACCGGCCCGACGGGGGAGAGCTCCGGCTGGGCGGACACCCCGTCGGGTTCGCCCGGCCGTCCGAGGCCCAGCAGGCCGGGATCTCCACCATCTACCAGGAGGTGAACCTCGTCCCGCTGATGAGCGTGGCGCGCAACATCTTCCTCGGCCGTGAGCCCAAGAACCGCCTCGGACTCATCGACTTCGCCCGGATGCACCGCGAGACCGCCGGACTGCTCGACGACTTCGGCATATCCGTCGACCCCCGCAAACCCCTGCACACGCTGGGCATCGGCACCCAGCAGATGGTCGCCCTGGCCCGCGCCGTCTCCGTCGACGCCCAGGTCGTCATCATGGACGAACCCACCTCCTCGCTGGAACCGCGCGAGGTCGAAACCCTCTTCCGCGTCATCGGGAACCTCCGCGGCCAGGGGATCGCCGTCCTCTACGTCAGCCACCGCCTGGACGAGCTCTACCGGATCTGCGACCGCGTCACCGTGCTCCGCGACGGCCGCCACATCCACACCGGCGACCTCGCCGGCCTCGACCGCATGCAGTTGGTCTCCATGATGCTCGGCCGCGACCTGTCCGAGGTCCGCCGCACCGGCCGCACCCGCTTCGGCGGCGAAGGACACGATGCGGCACGCACTCCCGTACTCACCGCGACCGGCCTCCACCGGCGCCACCGGATCCACGGCATATCCCTGTCGCTGTACGGCGGCGAAGTGCTCGGTCTCGGCGGCCTCCTGGGCTCCGGACGCAGCGAGACGGCCAAGGCCCTCGCCGGTGCGCTCAGCCTCGACTCGGGCGAAATCACGGTCGGTGGGCGGAAGTTGCGCAGGATCGGCTCGGCCGGTGCGATCCGCTCCGGGATCAGTCTGCTGCCCGAGGACCGCAAGGCCGAAGGCATCGTGCCCGGCCTCTCCGTGCGCGAGAACATCGTGCTGGCCGCCATGCCCAGGCTCTCCCGCTTCGGTGTGGTCTCCCGCCGCAAGCAGGACCGCGTCGTCGACATCTTCATGAAACGGCTACGGATCAAGGCGGCGAGCCCCGAGCAGAAGGTCGGCGAACTCTCCGGCGGCAACCAGCAGAAGGTCCTCCTCGCCCGCTGGCTCTGCCTGGAACCCAAGGTGCTGCTGCTCGACGAACCGACCCGAGGCATCGACGTCGGAGCCAAGGCCGAGGTCCAGAGCCTCATCGACGACCTCGCCCGCGAGGGCCTCGCCGTCCTGCTCATCTCCTCCGACATCGAGGAGCTCGTCGAGGGCGCCGACCGCGTCGTCGTGCTGCGCGGCGGCTCCGTGGCGGGCGAACTCGCGGGCGACACGGTGACCGAGAGCCATCTGCTCGAAGTGCTCGCCGACCACTCACCGGCGCCCTCCGTGAAGGCCCCGGCCGCACAGGAGGACCCGCGATGACCGCCCAGGCCGCCCTCCCCGCCCGCGCCCGCCCCCTGGACCGGCTGCGCGACCCCGCCTGGTACCAGGAGTACGGCGTGTACGTCGCCGTGGCGGCGGTGCTCGTCTTCAACGCCCTGTTCACCGAGCACTTCATGACCGCCGGCAATCTGCGCACCCAGCTCGTCCAGGTGGCCCCCGTCGTCATCGTCGCCCTCGGCATGGCCCTGGTCATCGGAACCGAGGGCGTGGACCTGTCCGTCGGCTCGACGATGGCGCTCGCCACCGCGCTGCTGCCGCTCTACCTCGGATACGGGCTCGTGCCCGCACTCGCCGTCGCACTGCTCGCCGGCGCCGCCGTCGGGGTGGTCAACGGCACCCTGGTCTCGATCGTCGGACTGCAACCGATCGTCGCCACGCTCGCACTCTTCGTCGGAGGCCGGGGACTCGCCCTCGTCATGGCCGACGGACAGCTCAAGCAGATCGCCGATCCCGACCTGCTCGCGCTCGGCACCGGCTCCCTCCTCGGCATCCCGCACGTCGTACTGATCGCCGCGATCCTCGCCGCGGCCGTGGCCTTCCTCGTCCGGCGCACCACCTTCGGCCGCCGGATCGTCGCCGTCGGAGGCAACCGTTCCGCGGCTGCTCTCGCCGGACTGCCCGTGCGGCGCGTTCTCATCGGCGTGTACGTGCTCTGCGGCGTGCTGGCCGCCCTGGCCGGGATCCTCGCCACGGCGAGGCTCACCGCCAGCGACCCCTCCTCGCTCGGCACCCTGATGGAACTCTCCGCCATCACGGCGGTCGTGGTCGGCGGCACCCCCCTGGAGGGCGGTTCCGTCCGGGTGCTCGGCACCGTCGCGGGTGCCCTGCTGATGCAGCTGCTGCGCGCCACCCTCGTCAAGCACGACCTGCCCGACTCCACCGCACAGATCGCCCAGGCGGCCATCATCATCGCCGCCGTCTACATCGCCCGGGAGCGTCGGTCCCGATGAACGAAACCACACCAGCGGCGGTGGCCAAGGTGCCCCCGCCGCACAGGAACCCCGCGGTATCCGCAGACGCCGCACTCCGCCCGGCGGACGAGCGGCCCACGCCTGCGCAACGGCTCATCGGACTCCTCCAGCGCCAGGGCGTGCTGGCCGTCCTGCTGGCCGTCGTGCTCGTCGCCTCGTTCGTCTACCCCACGTTCGCCACACTGGACAACGCCCGCGGTGTGACCGTGCAGGCGTCGTTCCTCGCCGTCGTCGCCCTGGGCATGACCCTGGTCGTCATCACCGGCGGCATCGACCTGTCCGTCGGCTCCGTCTTCGCCCTCGGCGGGGTGCTCGCCGCGTGGGCCTCGCAATGGGGCATCCTGCCCGCGCTCCTCGTACCGCTCGTGGTCTGCGGGGCGATCGGACTGCTCAACGGATTCCTGATCGCCCGCGCCGGGATGGCCCCCTTCATCGTCACCCTGGCGACCCTGCTGGCGGCCCGCGGCATGCTTCTCGCCTTCACCGACGAGGGCGCCACCACCTACCTGGTGCCCAAGGGCTCCGCCTTCGCCGAGCTGGGGCAGGGCAGCGTCCGGGGCTTCGGCCACCCGGTCCTCATCGCCCTGGTGCTGTTCGGTGCGGGCGGTCTGCTGCTGCAGCGCACCTCGTTCGGACAGACCCTCTTCGCCGTCGGCGGCAGCGGCGACGCGGCCACCCTGATGGGCCTGCCCGTCGCACGTGCGAAACTCCTTGTGTACACGGTCAGCGGTCTGCTGGCCGGACTCGCCGGTGCGCTGAACGCGGCCAGGCTCTCCTCCGGCGTCACCATCATCGGCGTGGGCATGGAGCTCGACGCGATCTCCGCCGTCGTCATCGGCGGCACCCTCCTCGCCGGCGGCGCCGGATCGGTCAGCGGCACCCTCTGGGGCGTACTGCTGCTGGCCGTCATCCAGAACCTCATCAACCAGATCGGCTCGCTGAACTCCTCGTACCAGTCCGTGGTCAGCGGAGGGTTCCTTATCGTTGTCGTCGTGGCCCAGCGCTATCTGGCGCGCGGCCGCGGAACCGGCTGAGCCGAGCCGAACCACCGCGCCCCAGTGCGCATCGAGCAGAGTCAGGGAGTGCCGTGGGCGTCAGCCTCAAGGACGTTGCACAACGGGCGGGCGTGTCCATCAAGACCGTGTCGAACGTGGTGAACAACTATCAGCACGTCACCCCGAAAATGCGCGCCAAGGTGCAGCAGGCCATCGACGAACTCGGCTACCGGCCGAACCTCACCGCACGCCATCTGCGCAAGGGCCGCACCGGCATCATCGCCCTCGCCGTTCCCGAGTTCGGCAACCCGTACTTCGCCGAGCTCGCGGGCGCGGTCGTCGACGCGGCCGCGCGGCACGACTACACCGTCCTGGTCGACCACACCGCGGGCCTCCGTGAGAAGGAGCTCCTGGTCAGCCAGGGCTTCCGGTCCCATGTGATCGACGGCCTCATCCTCAGCCCGATCCATCTGGAGACCGAGGACCTGATGGCGCGTACCGAGACCGTGCCCCTGGTCCTGCTCGGCGAGCGGGAGTACGAGGCACCGTACGACCACATCGCCATCGACAACGTGGCCGCCTCCCGTGACGCAGTCCGCCATCTCGTCGAGGGCGGCCACCGCCGGATCGCCTTCCTCGGCTCCCGCACCGGACGCGAGCGCCAGCCCGCCCATCTGCGGCTGCGCGGCTGGCGCGAGGAGCTCGCCGCGTCCGGCATCGAGCCCGACGAGTCGCTGGTGGTGGTCACCGACGGCTACGGGCGCGAGGACGGCGCCAGCGCCATGGCCGCTCTCCTGGACCAAGGAGAGCGGCCCGACGCGGTGTTCGCGTACAACGACCTCATCGCCATCGGCGCGATGCGCACCCTCGCTTCACGTGGGCTGCGCATCCCCGAGGACGTCGCCGTCGTCGGTTTCGACAACATCGAGGAGAGCCTGTACGGGGCCACCACGCTCACCACGATCGCCCCCGACAAGGAAGCGATCGCCCGGCTCGCCGTCGACAGCCTCGTCGAACGGCTCTCCGGCAGCCCGGTGACCGAACCGCGGCGGCCCCGCCCCGGCTACCGGCTCGTCGTCCGCGAATCCACCGCCACTACTTGAGGTACGGACCAGCGGTGCCGATCCTGCCGGGCGCCGCGTTCCGGCCGCCCAGGTCGAGGACGTAGACGCGGAGGTTGCCCTTGCCGGGTGCGGCGACGGAGAGCCTGCCGTCCGACACGACCCGGGTGTCCCCGGTGACGGCGTCCTTGTAGGTGCCGTTGGGAATTCCGGTGTAGTCGGCCGCGCCGGTGACGGTCACCAGCGCGAAGCTGTCGATCCCGCTCGCGGTGTCGGTGTAGCGGCGCTTGTACGCCATCGATCCGGAGATGCCCTCGGTGGAGTACTGGCCCATCTGGAGCGCGGGCACGGCACGCCGGATCTCGTTGAGCCGCTGGAGGTGCTTGACCAGCGGCTTGGCGAGCGTGTCGGCGACCTCGCCGGTGGCCGAGGCGACCTTGCCGAAGTCGGAGGCCACGACCGTGCCGGCGAGATGGTCGCCGTAGTAGGCGCGACCGGTGCTCGCCAGCGGGCAGCTGGGCCCGCAGTCGATCTTCCTGCCCGCCTGGAACTCGATCTCGGAGCCGTAGTAGAGAGTGGGGATGCCGCGGAACGTCCACATCAGCGACATGTTCTCGGCCCAGGCATCGGTCCCGCCCGCGTAGCGCTCGCTGCTCTTGTTGGGCCCGTAGTCATGGCTGTCGACGTACACGACGTTGTAGGTGGCGTCGTTGTAACTGTCGTCCGAGTCCTTGCCGTTGTTGTAGGCGTTGTTGGCGTCCCCGAAGTTCATGTGCATCCGCATGTCGATGACGTTCATGCCGGAGAAGCGGCTGTGATCCGGTGTGTGGTACGCGTTTCCGTCCAGGAAGGCGTTGGTGGAGGTGGGCTGGGAACCGGTGCCCAGCTGTTCCTCGTAGTCGTACATCTCCAGCGCGGCCCTGGTGTCGTCGGCGTCGTACTCCTTGCGCTCCTTCCAGGTGAAGAACTGCGCGGAGTGATTGACCGAGCCGCGGTTCCACTTGTCGTTCACGAAGGCACCGACCTCGCCGAAGACGAAGAAGTTCTTCGCCGCCCCGGCGCCGAACCGCGAGGTGACGCGCTCCTGGATGGCGGGCAGGAAGCGGCGGTTCCAGGTGGTGCGCGGAATGTGGACGGCGGTGTCGATCCGGAAGCCGTCGACGCCCATGTCGATGTACTTGTCGTAGGCGCCGACCAGGTAGTTCTGGACGGGCGTGCTCTCGGTGTCGAAGTCGGCAAGGTCCTCGTGCAGCCAGCAGCTCCGGGAGTCCTCGCCCTCCCAGTTCCCGAGCCAGCAGTTGTGGTAGTAGGTCTTCGGGAACATGCCCGAAGTCGGGCTGGGCCACTGGCAGTTGTAGAGCCGGTAGCCCTCGGCGGAGGTTCCACCGGTCGGCTTGCCCCAGTTGAGACAGGTGTTGCCGGACGGTTCGGCGGTGGACCAGAGATCGCCGTTGTAGTACGACTTGCCGGACTTCGGTTCGACGCTCACACCGTCGTACTCGAATCCCTCGCTCCTCTCGTCGTAGTACCAGCTCCACTGGTCGTCACGGACTCCGTAGACCGTCGGCGTGAAGAGGCCCTTGGCGCCCCAGCGCGAGGAGTGGTTGTAGACGACGTCCTGGTAGATCTTCATGCCCTTGGCGTGGGCGGCGTCGATCAGGTCCTGGTACGAGGCACCGGCGGACTCCAGCCGGCCGTCGACCTTGTAGAAGTCGTAGCCGTGATAGCCGTGGTAGTCGTAGTCGGACCGGTTCAGTACGACCGGGGTGATCCAGATCGCGGAGAAGCCCAGGCCCTTGATGTAGTCGAGCTTGTCGACCAGGCCCTTGAAGTCGCCGCGGAACATCGGGTCGTTGTTGGCCGCGTTGCCGGACTTCACATGCTGGCTGCCGCCCCGGTTGTTGGCGCTGTCGCCGTCGTTGAACCGGGCGGTGAGCACGAAGTAGATCGGGTCCTTGCGCGGGTCGGTGCCCAGCGGCTTCCCGGTGGCCGGAGTGGTGGGCCTGTCGCCGGTGGTGGCGGTGGCCGCGCTGGATGCCGCGGACACGTTGCCGGCCGCGTCCACGGCCTTCACCGTGTAGCTGTAGGCGGTCCGCTCCTCAAGGTTCGTATCGGAGTAGACCGTGGAGCCGACATCGGTGACCATCGTGCCCCCGGTGCCGCCGGTCCGGGTCACCTGATACCGGGTGACGCCGCGGTTGTCGGTGGACGGGTCCCAGGTCAGCACTACGGAGACGCCGTCCGCGTCGGCGCGCACCTTCGACGGCACGGTAGGGGCCTCGGTGTCGGCGGGTTGCGTGGCGCACGGGTCCTCGGCGTCGGCGGTGACGGTCTTGTCCTTCACCGTGGAGACACCGGCCGGGATGGTGTAGTCGCCGCCGTTGTTGTTGTCCCAGACCCCGTTGCCGTTGTTGAACGCGGCCTGCATGGAGGTGGCGGTGCCGAGATCGACGGACCGCTTCACCCACCCCGTGCAGGCCGCCTCCATGCCCACACCCGGCACGGTGGTCCACGATCCGCCCGCGGGCCGGTAGTGGATGTTGGCGGTGGACCAGCCGACGGTGGTCGTCGAGTAGTAGACCGAGGCGGTGTTGGTGTCCGTGGGGGAGGGCGAGGGGTCCGGGCCGGTGCCGGCGCACGGGTCGCTGTGGGCCACGACCCCGTCCTTGACGGTGATGTTCCCGGTGCCCAGCGCGTAGTTCTTGCCGGCGTTGTTGTCCCAGGTGGCCGAGCCGTCGTTGAACGTCGCGGCCAGCCCGGACGCGCTGCCCAGGCTCACGGTCTTCTTCACCCAGTCGGTGCAGGCGGCCTCCATCCGTACCCCTGGCACGGTCGTCCACGAGCCGCCGTCGGGCGAGTAATGCAGGTTGTACGCCGACCAGTTCCTGGTCTTCGTGTAGTAGAAGACCGTCGCGGAGTTCTCCGCCGCCGCGACGGGCACGGCGGACGGCGCACCGGTTTCCGGTACGGCGGTGAGAAGTCCCAGAAGCCCGGCAGCTGCCACGGCTGCCGCCAAGGGCCGTCTCGGCACGGAGCGTGGGGTGCGTTTCATGCGTGTCTCCAGGGGAGGGCCACGGCCGGGGCCGGGGCAGCCGGAGAACCCTGACGCGCCTCGGGGTTCGAGCGAGCAGTCCGTTCCGCTGAGCAAGGTCTGTCGGAATTTTGCTGCAACCTCTTGCGATGGGGAAGTTACCTGGGCATGACAGGTACGTAAAGGGGTGCGGCGCGGGCGGTACGGGTGCGGGGAATGGCGGAAGACGCCATGGGGTTGGGCCGTTCATGACCTTTTTTGTTGACGTGACCGTCCGGGGCTACGAGCTCGACACGCAGGGACATCTGAACCAGGCCGTCTATCTCCAGTACGCCGAGCACGCCCGCTGGGAGCTTCTGCGCGCCGCCGGCCTGCCGCAGGACAAGCTGCTGGCCAGCGGCGTCGGCCCGGTCGCACTGGAGACGACGGTGAAGTTCCTGCGGGAGCTCCGCGGCGGCGACCGGGTGCGGGTGACCTGCCGGTTCGTGTACGGCGAGGGAAAGACGTTCACGGTCGCCCAGCAGATCCTCAAGGAGGACGGCACCGTCGCGGCGGAGGTCACGGGTGTGGCGGGGATGCTCGACCTGGCGGCCCGCAAGCTGATCGCCGACCCGGCCGCCCATCTCGACTCGCTCGCGGAGAACCCGGACCTGCTCCGCGGGTGACGGGAGGCCCCGTCGATTCGTCGGGTCCTCACGATTCCGGTGTGTGTGCGGTGGCGGTTCGGGGCGCCGAGCTCATCGGCGCCCGTGAGGCGGCATCGCACACACGGGCCGAGGCGTGACGGACCCACCGTCCGGTGAATGCTGAACTACGATGGGTCTCGTATTATGGGCCGGAACGATCCCCGTCATGGAACCGGAACAGTCCCAGGAAGTGGAGCCGTCGTGACCCCCGCCAGCACCCCTGCCGCAAGCGCCACCGAGGCCGGCGGCCGCGTGCTCGACCACCCCGCGCGCGACGAGATCCGTATCGAAGGGGTGCTCCACGCGCTCTCCGACCCGATACGACTGCGCATCGTCCGCGAGTTGGCCGCGGCCGAGTCCGAGCTCTCCTGCTCCTGTTTCGATCTGCCGGTGTCCAAGTCGACGTCCACGCACCACTTCCGGGTGCTGCGCGAGAACGGGATCGTCCAGCAGATCTACCGGGGCACGGCCAAGATGAACGGCCTGCGGCGTGACGACCTGGAGGCGCTGTTCCCCGGGCTCCTCGGCCGTGTCCTCGACGCGGCGAACCGCCAGGTACAGCGCATCGGCGAGGACCGATAGCCTCACCCACCGCCCTTGCCGCCACCGCGCGCGGCGCTCAGCAGCCCCGCCCAGTCCGGGATCTTCACCCGCTCCCGGCCCAGCGACCGGCCCAGCGCCGTCTCCGCCCGCTCGATGGACAGCCAGCCGTCCCACTCCACCGGGCGCAGTCCCCACGCCCGCAGCGCCGCCACCGGATCGGGTGCCGAGGCGCCCCCGGTGAGCAGGGGGGCGTCGTCGAGCAGTGAAGCCACCGTCTCCTTCGCGCACGACCGGTTCGAGCCGATGACTCCGGTCGGTCCCCGTTTGATCCACCCGGCCACGTACTCCCCGGGCGACGGCACCCCGTCCCGCAGCACCCGCCCCGCGAGATGCGGCACCGTGCCGCGCACCGGGTCGAAGGGCAGGCCGGGCAGCGGAATCCCGCGGTAGCCGACCGCCCGCAGCACGAGCTGGGCGGGGACGTCCTCGTACGTACCGGCGTCGCGTACGCCCCCGCTGCCGTCCGGCACCGTACGGGCGAAGCGCACCCCGGCGACCCGGCCGTCCCGCTCCAGCAGCTCGACGGGGCGCAGGAAGAACCGCAGGTGGATGGTGCGCCCCGGATGCCCGCCGGTACCCGCTCCCGCTTCGCCGGCGGCGGCCCAACCGCGCAGGACCTCCATATTGCGCCGCGCCGCCGCCGTCAGGGGCGGCGCGTTCGGAGGCGAGGACAGGGCCGGGGGCCGGGCGGACGGATGTGCGTACGCCGGATCGCGGGCGAGCTCGGCCTCGTCCACCACGACCCGGGCCTGTGGCAGCCCGCCCAGCTCGCGCAGTTCCTTGGTGGTGAACCTGGCCTGTGACGGCCCGCGCCTGCCCGCCATGTGGATCTCGTGCACCCGGCTGCCGGCCAGTGCGCCGAGCGCACCGTGCGGTACATCGGTGGGACGCAGCTCCCGCGCGCTGCGCGCGAGAATCCGCGCCACGTCCACCGCCACATTGCCGACCCCGATCACCACGACCGAACGCGCCCGGAGCGCGAAGCCGTCGGCGGCCGCGTCCGGGTGCGCGCTGTACCAGGAGACGAACTCGGTGGCGGAGCAACTGCCGGGCAGATCCTCGCCGGGGACGGCGAGCGCGCGGTCGGTCGCGGCCCCGACGCAGTAGACCACCGCGTCGTAGAGCTCGCCGAGCCGCTCGGGCGGGATCCCGTCACCGCCCACCTCGACGTTTCCGAGGAAGGTGATCCGCTCGTGTTCCAGAACGGTCCGCAGGCTGTTCTGCAGCGACTTGATCTTCTCGTGGTCCGGGGCGACCCCGTAGCGCACCAGGCCGTACGGGCAGGGGAGCCGGTCCAGGACATGGACCCGGACATCGGGAACCCGGTCCTGCGCGACCAGGGCCTGGGCGGTGTAGACCCCGCTGGGACCGGAGCCGACGACGGCGACACGGAGCACGGCGTACCTCTTCCCCGAGGACCCCTCCAGCATGGCACCGGTGGGCGGAGCGCGGGGAGAGGGACGCGCGGGCATCAGGACGACATGGAGCGCATTCTGTTGATCTCCACCGTCTGCTGGGCGACGACGTCCCCGGCCATCTCCTCGATCTGTACGTTGTTGCCCTCCGCGAGCACCTCGGTCGCCATCGTGATCGCTCCCTGGTGGTGGGTGATCATCAAGGTGAGGAAGAGCTTGTCGAAGGCGGCTCCGTCCGCCTCGCGCAACTCCTTCAGCTGCGCCGGGGTCGCCATGCCGGGCATCGCCGAGTGGTCATGGGCGGACTTCCGCCGGTCGCCGCCGTTGTGCGTGAGCCACCCCTCCATGGCGCCGATCTCCGGTTTCTGGCTCGCCGTGATGCGTTCGGCGAGCCGTTTGACCGAGGGGGAGTCGGAGCGGGACGGGACGAGCGCGGTCAACTCCAGGGCCTGGGCGTGATGTTGGATCATCATCTGCGCATAGCGGTAGTCGGCCGAGTTGGGGGTGTCGTCCCCGGCGGCCTGCGCGGCCTCCTCGGCGGAGAGGGTCCGAGCGGGCTCGCCCGGCTTCCCCGGCGCCACCACTGAGGGCCCCCCGCCGGCCTGCGCCTTCGTACGACTCCCATCGTCTCCCGCATCGCACGCGGTGAGGGCGAGGGCGGCGGACACGGCAGCCGCGACGAGAACGGATCTGCGTACACACATGGTCTGACGGCGGATCAACAAGTGGACCTCCATGGCCATATGGGCGATTGTCAATCGTCCTGACACGCTTCCGCACTGCGGTGATCAGAAACTTTCGTTACGTCTCTGTTGCCATCTGTTGGGATCACCATGGGAAGGACGATACTGCCGAGGTCCGTGAACCGTTCAACTACGTTCGGATCCATGGGAGGACGCAGTGAATTCGTTGCACACGAGCCCGGTGCGGCGCAGACGCCTGGGTGCGGCGGCGGCCGCCGCCGGCCTGCTGGCCACTCTGCTGATGGCCGGACCCGCGGCCGCGACGCCCGACCCCGGTGACACGGCCGCGGCCCGGACCGAGGTCTCCGCCGCCCAGCGGGCCGAAGCCACGGCCGCCATCAGCAGTGGCGAGGTACCCGGTGTGGACGAGATCGTCCACAGCGACAACATCACCCACCTGGCCAACGTTCCGAAGGACGCGCTCAAGGGCCTCAACACGGACCTGGCCTTCCAGGGGAAGTACGCCTTCGCCGGGAACTACGACGGTTTCCGGATCTTCGACATCAGCAACCCCAGGTCCCCGAAGACGGTCGCGCAGGTCCTGTGCCCCGGCTCGCAGAACGACATCTCGGTCTCGGGCGACCTGCTCTTCCTGTCCACCGACTCCTCGCGCAGCGACAACTCCTGTACCAGTACCACCCAGCCCGCCACGGAGAAGTCCTCCTGGGAGGGCATGAAGGTCTTCGACATCAGCGACAAGCGCAACCCGAAGTACGTCGCCGCCGTCGAGACCGCGTGCGGATCGCACACCCACACCCTGGTCCCCGAGCGCAAGAACGTGTACGTGTACGTCTCCTCGTACTCGCCGAGTGAGACGTTCCCCGACTGCCAGCCGCCGCACGACGGGATCTCCGTCATCAAGGTGCCGCGCAACGCGCCCGAGAAGGCCGCGGTCGTGAACTTCCCGGTGCTCTTCCCGGACGGTGGCAACCCGGGTGCTCCGCAGAACCCGGGCGTCTCCAAGACCACCGGATGCCACGACATCACCGTGCTGCCCTCGAAGGACCTGGCCGCCGGTGCCTGCATGGGCGACGGCCTGCTGTTCTCCATCAAGGACCCGGAGAAGCCGAAGATCATCGACCGGGTGCAGGACAACGTGAACTTCGCCTTCTGGCACTCGGCGACGTTCAACCAGACGACGGACAAGGTCGTCTTCACCGATGAGCTCGGCGGCGGTGGCGCGGCCACCTGCAACGAGGAGATCGGCCCGAAGCGCGGCGCCAACGGCATCTACGACATCGTCGGCAGGGGAGACCACCGCAAGCTGGTCTTCCGCAGCTACTTCAAGATCGACCGCCCGCAGGCCGACACCGAGGTCTGCGTCGCCCACAACGGTTCGATCATCCCGGTCAAGGGTCGCGACCTGATGGTCCAGGCCTGGTACCAGGGCGGGGTGTCGGTGTGGGACTTCACCGACTCGTCGAAGCCGAAGGAGATCGGCTACTTCGAGCGCGGCCCGGTCAGCACCGACGCCGTCACCACGGCCGGCCCCTGGTCGGCGTACTACTACAACGGCTACATCTACTCCAACGACATAGCCAAGGGCTTCGACGTCCTGAAGCTCGACGACCGGCGGACCGACCCGGCGAAGCGGGTGCGGCTGGACGAGCTCAATGTGCAGACACAGCCGGAGTACTTCGACCGCTGACCGGCCGGATCCTCCACCCGGCCGGCGGCAGCCGGCTCCACCGGGCGCCGAAGGCGCCCCGCAGGGCGGTTCCCCCGCCGTGCGGGGCGCCGCGTCGCGTCAGGCGGCGGTCCGGGCGGTGCCGCCCGTCGCCGCGGCCCACTCCACCAGCAGGCGCTGGTACTGCTCCTCGTCCTCCGGGGACAGGCAGCCGCCCGAGCGCTGCCACAGGTCGCGGATCTCTTTGTTCACCTCGGCGGCAGTGCGCGTGGAGTCGGAGGAGCGCGGAGAACGGGACATGGATACAGGCTAAGGCCCCGATGTGACAATCAGACCCATTGGGCGTCAGGGACATCTCTCACATGTCTGTCAGGCAACGCCCTGCACCAGTTCGAGCGTCCGCAGTCCGTCGGGCCGCTCCTCCACCGGCAGATGCTGCACGAACCGCACGTCACAGCCCAGCGCGGCGGCCCCGCCGTCCGCGTGCCGGTCGTCGCCGACCATCACCACATCCGCCGGATCCAGCCCGAGAAATGTGCAGGCCGTGTGGAAGAGCCGTGAGTCCGGCTTCTGCACGCCGTGCTCGTACGACAGCACATAGGCATCGATCAGATGGTCCAGGCCGTGCGCCCGGAAGACCGGCCGCAGGTCCCAGCCGATGTTGCTGACCACCCCGATCCGGGTGCCCCCGTCGTGCAGCGCGCCGAGCACCTCCGCCGCGTCCGGGTACGGCTGCCAGGCGGCGGGTGCCCGGTGCCGCTCGTACAGCGCGTCGTACAGCCCGG
Source organism: Streptomyces sp. NPDC002403 (assembly GCF_053593015.1). Lineage (NCBI taxonomy): Bacteria > Bacillati > Actinomycetota > Actinomycetes > Kitasatosporales > Streptomycetaceae > Streptomyces > Streptomyces sp. NPDC002403. The sequence continues at coordinate 118,867 of NZ_JBSFBQ010000021.1, forward strand.
GATCCGGCAGCTCCACCTGCCGGGCCAGTCCGGTGTACGCCTCCCGGTGCAGTTCCGCGCTCTGGTCGCGGGTGGCGTACGCGGCGGCGAGCCGGGCGGGGACGTGCCGGGGGGACGGGCCGCCCGGCAGGGCCCCGGCGGCCTCCAGCTCGCCCACGTACCGCTCGAAGTCGGCCTCGCCCACCGCCACCCCCCGCTCGGCGAGGGCCGCGCGCAACCAGGACCGGACCGGCTCGATCCGGAAGAGGGTCCCGGAGAAGTCGAAGAGCACACCCTTGATCTGCATGCCCGCGATCCTCCCCGGCACGGGGGCACCGGGGCAAGACGGGCCGGGTCCCGGTGCGGGCACGGCGGGACGGGGCCGTACCGGCCGGTTCAGGAACTGCGGGTCCGGCGTCGCCCGCCGCGCCGCTCGTAGCGGGCGAATCCGTCGATCGAGAGGGCGACCAGGGCCGCCCCGAACAGCCAGCCGCCCAGTACGTCGCTCAACCAGTGCACCCCCAGATAGAGCCGGGTCAGGCCCACCCCGACGACCGAGACGCACGCCACGACCAGTGCGGTCCGCCACAGCCGGGGCCCGGCCCCGTACCGTCGCAACAGCCAGAGCAGCAGACCGAAGCTCACCATCGCCGTCATCGCGTGACCCGAGGGGAACGCCGCGTAATGGGCGGAGTCCACCGGGTCGGGCCAGTGCGGCCGCTCCCGGCCGACCGCCGACTTCAGCCCCTGCTGGACCAAGGCGGACAGCACGCTCGTCGCCGCCACCCACAGCGCGAGCACCCGCGCCCCGCGCCACCACAGAGCCACCACGGCCACCGTGATCAGGGCACGCATGGTCCACGGATCCCATGCCCAGTCGGTCAGGATCCGGTTGACGTGCACCAGACCGGGTTCGGTCACCGCCCTGCGGTGCAGGGCGTCCGCGACATCACGGTCCAGCGTCATCAGCGGTGACCAGCGCACCGCGACGAGGATCAGTACGGCCAGTGCGAGAAGCGCACAGACCGCACCCGCCCCGAAGGGCGTGACACGGGAGCGGGTACGGGTGGACGGGGAGAGCTGCGGGGACGGCATGGGGTGATCTTCCCGGACGGCCGCCGCCCCTGGCTATCGCAGTGCACTGAGTCCCGGAATGAGGGCCACCAGGAGCGGAACCACCGGCACCAGCGCGGCCGCCGCGGTCAGCCGGAGCCGACGGCCCGCGGTGAGCCGGTCCGCCGGGGTCAGCAGCCGGTTCACCCGCAGCGGCAGCTGTGCGTCCGGCGCCGGGCAGGGGCCGAACACGCCCCGGTCCTCGTTGAGTTCCACCAGGGCCAGGGCGATCGTCAGCCGTCCGAAACGCTTGGACGCCACATCGTCCGCGGCCAGTTCGACCAGCCGGTGCATCTCGTCGCGGAAGGCCGCGAACACCGGAACCTGCGGGAACCCGGTCGCGAGCGCGCCGGAACAGTGCAGCAGCCAGTCGTGCCGCGCCTTCGCGTGCCCCTGCTCATGGGCCAGCACCGCGTCCAGCTGACGCCCTTTCAGGCGCCGGAGTGCGGTGGTGGTGATGACCAGTTGGGGCGCGGCACCCGGCAGCCACCAGGCATCCGGACGCTCTCCCTCCAGCACGACGAGACGCCCGCTGCCCGGCTCCTCGCCGGGCAGCAGCGGGGCACGTACCAGCAGTTCGGCGCGCCGCTGCCTGCGACGCACCTGGGCCCGGTGGATCTCCCTGGTCAGCATCACCGCCGACCACACCCCGCCGAGCGCCAGCAGCACGGCCATGACGGCCGACCACCGCCCGTGCCCGCCCAGTGCGTACGCCTCCACCACGGCACGCGGCGCCGGGGCGAACACATGGCCGCGCACCGCCTGCCAGGCGGCGGCCGCGCTGAACGTCATGGAGAGCGCGAAGGAGATCAGCACCCCGGCCACCACGCACTGCCATACCCACAGCGCCACCACGGGCTCGCGCTCCGGCCACCGGGCCCTGGCCATCAGCCGTGGGGTCAGGACGGCGGCCAGTGCACCGAGCAGCAGCAGTGCGAGGGAGACCAACATGGCGTCAGCCTATGAGGGGCGCGGCAGCCACGGATATGGCTGTGCACGTCAAGTGACGCACACCACGGTTTGCCCGGCCCGCTGTCTCACAAAGTGAGCAGCATCGCGAACATGGCCATCCCCATCGTCAGCCGGCAGGCGAGCGCCAGCTCGGGCCGCGCAGCCCAGGAGCCCCCGGCAGGACCACCGCCACCGGCCGTCACGGCACCGCCGGCGGCCACGGGTATCAACCGGGCCCCCGACCGCAGTACGTACGCCGCGTAGTAGGCCAGCAGCAGCCCGGTCAGCAGGGGCACGCCCCCCGCGGTCGCCGTGACCCCGTGGCCGGCGTGCCCGCCGTGTGCCACGCCGCCGGGCGCCATGGTCAGCGCCATGTAGACCATGGCCGCGGAGCCGACCAGGTGGTGCAGATGGTGCCCACTGTGCCGGGAGAACCACAGCGCGCGCAGTGAAGCCGCGCCGAACAGCACCGCGTACACCGCCCATGCCCACGCGGGGGGTGTCACGACGGCCGCAGGCACCGCCATGGCGGCCATACCGAAGCCCATCAGGGCCTCCGCACGAGCCGTTCTGCGCCCCTCACCGGTCTCGCCGCGGGTGCGCAACAGGCAGTACGCACCCGTGATCGCGCACAACGCAGTCAGTAGCCAGCCCGACACCGCCGGTCCGTGCACAGCGCACCACCCCCAATTGCCGCACGCTCCAGATCGATGCCCGGGCAGGGACCGTCGTACGCGGCGCACTGAGGTACAAGGGGAGCGCGCGGAGGGAGTGTTCCCGCCGCGCGCTGTGCTTCCTGCCCCTTGTCAGCCGAGCGTGAGGGACTTGAAGGCGCGTGCCTGCTCGGTGATGGCGCGTTCCGTGGGCAGCCGTTCCATGGACGAGGCGCCGAAGAAGCCGGCGATCCCGGAGGTGTGCTCCAGGACGTAGCGGGCGTCCTCGGGCTCGGCTATCGGCCCGCCGTGACACAGCACGATGATGCCGGGTTTGACGCGCTTGGCCGCGTCGTGCATCTCCTGCACGGCGGTGGCGGCCTGATCGAGCGTGAGCGCGGTCGAGGCGCCGATGGAACCCTTGGTGGTCAGCCCGACGTGCGGAACGAGCACATCGGCACCCGCCCGCGCCATTTCGGCGGCCTGGTCGGGGTCGAACACGTAGGGCGCGGTGAGCAGATCGCGTTCGTGGGCCTGGCGGATCATGTCGATCTCCAGGCCGAAACCCATGCCGGTCTCTTCGAGGTTCTCGCGGAACTTGCCGTCGTACAGCCCGACGGTGGGGAAGTTCTGTACGCCGGTGAAGCCGACGGCCTTCAGCTGGTCGAGGAAGTTGCCCATGATCCGGAACGGGTCGGTGCCGCACACACCGGCGAGCACGGGGACGTCCCGCACCACGGGGAGGACCTCGCCCGCCATGTCGAGCACGATGGCGTTGGCGTCGCCGTAGGGCAGCAGGCCCGCCAGTGAGCCCCGGCCGGCCATCCGGTACCGGCCGGAGTTGTAGATGATCAGCAGGTCGACGCCGCCGGCCTCCGCGCACTTGGCGGACAGGCCGGTGCCTGCGCCCGCGCCGATGACGGCCCGGCCGGTCCGGACCTGCTCGGTCAGGCGGGCCAGGGCTTCCTTGCGGTTCACTGATGGGCTCCTGTTCGGTGGGTGTGTTCTCGCTGCTGTGGCTCTGAGGGCTCAGACGTCCGGGTGCGAACGGCTCCGGGTGGTGATCAGCTGGTGGAGGTGGTCGGCGGCGGCGACGGCGAACGACGGGTCGTTGAGATGGGCGCCGATCTCACGCAGATCGACGGTGCTGCCCCGCAGGGCCGTGCGCAGCGACGCCAGTCCGGCCGCGTCGGCCTCCGGGTCGTGGAACGGGCCGCCCGGGGCGTCCACGGCGGAGACACCGCCCAGCGGCCAGAGCACTGCCGTCGGACCGTGTGCCGAGGCCAGTTTCCGCCCCATGGAGGCACCGAGTCCGGCCATCTCTTCGGGCGTGGTGCGCATCAGGGTGACGGTGGGGTTGTGCACGAGGAGGTGACGGTCCGCGAAGCGTTCCGGGACGGTGTCGGCGGCGCCGAAGTTGACCATGTCCAGTGCGCCGGGCGCGACCACCTGCGGCAGGCCCGCCCGGCCCGCCGCGGTGAGCCGGTCGGGGCCGGCGCTGAGCACGCCGCCCACCAGCTCGTCCGCGAGCTCGGTGGTGGTCAGGTCCAGGACACCGGCGAGGAACCCGCCCGAGGCGAGCTTCTCCAGCGCCCGCCCGCCCGCACCCGTGGCGTGGAAGACCAGGACCTCGTAGCCCAGCTCGTCCAGCCGACGGCGGGCGGCGTCGACCGCGGGGGTGGTGACGCCGAACATGCTGGCGCCGATCAGCGGACGCCCCTGGGGCTCCGACCGCTTCAGGCTCCGCTCGTGATGGATGGCCATGCCGGCCGCCGCGGCCGCCGCGTTGCCCAGGATCTGGGACGACACGGAGTTGATCCCCGCCACGTCGACCACGCTGTACATCATGGTGATGTCGCTGCTGCCCACGTACGGCGACACGTCCCCGCTGGCCATGGTGGACACCAGCACCTTCGGAACACCGATGGGAAGAGCCTGCATGGCGCGCGCGGCGATGAAGGACCCACCGCTCCCGGCCACGGCCAGCACCGCGTGCAACTGTCCTTCCCGGTGCAGATCACCGACGATCCGTTCGACGCCCTCGGCCATGGCCGTCACCGCCGCACCACGGTCACCGGCGGCGCGCAGCGCCTCCAGGCCGTGCCCGGCGCGGCGCGCGACGGCCGCGGCGTCGATGTCACCCGCGGGGCTGCCGACGGGTGACGGCATCACCCCGGCATCGACGAGCACCACGTCGCATCCCGATTCACGGAGCCGCGCCGAGAGCCACGCGTACTCCGCCCCCTTGGTGTCCAGCGTCCCGACGAGCACCACGGTCGCCATGTTCCTGCTCCTTTGCAACGGCGTTCTCCCGATCATGTGCGAGCCGTCGGAGGGCGGCAAAGACCACTTGACGGCAATTGGCCTGCGGCGGGCGATGATGGGGGGCATGGACCGGATTCCTCCCACCCGGCTGTCCCGCCTGCTGACCGGGTGGTCCAAGGACGGCACGGGCGCGATGCCGCGGCTGCTGGCGCAGGCGCTGCGCGAACTGGCGCAGCGCGGAGACGTGGCACCGGGCACGGTGCTCCCCTCGCAGCGCGCCCTGGCGACGGCGCTGGGGGTCAGCCGCAGTACGGTGACCGCCGCGTACGGTCTGCTGGAGGCCGAGGGGTGGCTGGAGAGCCGGCAGGGCAGCGGCTCCCGGCTGCGGGGCTCGGGCTCGATGGGCGAACCCGCGACCGAGGGACGGCTGGCCAGCTTCGGTACCAGGGACGGCGGCATCGACCTGTCCAGCGGCGCGCTGGACGGCCTGTCCGCGGTCGCGGCGGCGGTCGGCGAGCTATCCGCCGACGACCTCACCCCCGCGCTGGCCGGTGACGGCTACCTCCCGTACGGGCTGCCCGAGCTGCGCGAGGGGATCGCCGAGTACCACCGCTCCGCGGGCCTGCCGACCACTGCCGAACAGATCCTGGTGACCGCCGGATCCCAGCAGGCCGTCTGGCTCATCACCCAGGGCCTGGTCGAGCCCGGTGACACGGTGATCGTGGAGGACCCGACCTACCGGGGCGCCCTCGAAGCGCTGCGCGGACGTGGCGCCCGGCTGGTCCCGCTGCCCGCCGACGGGGCCGACGGCGCCCGCGCACTGGCCCGGCTGGGCGGCCATGTCCGCCCGCGCCTCGTCTATCTGCAGCCGTCCCTCCACAACCCCACCGGCCTCGGCATGGACGAGCCCACCCGCCGCGCCTGGGCCGCCGTACTGGCCGAACAGGGCCTGTACACGGTGGAGGACAACGCCTACGCCGAACTGTCCCTGCACCACGACGCCGCGCCGGTCTCCCTGGCCGGCCTGCTGCCGCCCGCCGCCACGGCCACCGTCGGCACCCTGTCCAAGCTCTTCTGGGGCGGCCTCCGGCTGGGCTGGATCCGCGCCTCCACCACTGTCATCCGCCGCCTGGCCGACATCAAGAAGTCCGTGGACCTGTCCTGCCCGGTCGTGGACCAGATGCTGGCCGTGAAGCTGCTCCGGCGACTGCCCGAGGCCCGGGCCCTGCGCCGCTCCCGGCTGCGCGAACGCCTGACGGAGACCGAACGGCTCCTGCGCGACCAGCACACCGGCTGGCGATGGGAGCGGCCCGACGGGGGCTCCGCGCTCTGGGTGGAGATCCCCGGCGCCGACGCCGAGGCCACCGCGCAACTGGCCCGCCGCGCGGGCGTACTGATCGTCCCCGGCCCGGCCTTCTCCGCCGTGGACGGCTTCCGCCACCATGTGCGGCTCCCCTTCGCCGACCGGGACGGCGGCCTGGAGAAGGCCCTGCCCGTGCTCGTCGACTGCGCGCGGCGAAGCCGTTAGCGGCGGAGGCTCAGGGGCGGTAGCGCAGCGGGTGGTCCGCCGGTACTTCCACCATGACGATCCGGTGCCCGTCCGGATCGCGGATCCACATCTCGACCAGACCCCAGGGCTCGCGCACCGGCTCCCGCAGCACCTCGACGGCGCGGGCCGAGAGCTCTTCGTGCGCCGCCCGCACGTCCGCCACCTGCATCCACAGCTCCAGGCCGGGCACCGGCGGTCCGGCGGCGCGTCCGGACACCTCCAGGAAGCCTCCGCCGAGGAAGTAGACCGTGCCCCGCTCGGGACCGGTGCCGAACTCCCGGTAGACGGGCAGCCCGAGGGCCTCCCCGTAGAAGATCCGCGAGCGCTCGGGGTCGGCCGGGTGCAACAGGATCCGGCTGCTCAGCACATGAACCATGTGCCCGAATCTAGTTCGGGCAGCCGGGTTACGCTGCTCCGGCACGGCCACAGGACAGAAACGGAGAGCCACCGCCATGGACACAGCCCCCGCCCAGGACCCGGTACAGCTGACCTTCCGCGACGCCGCCGGCGCCGATGTGCCCGCGCTGGTGACGCTGATCGAGTCGGCGTACCGCGGGGACTCCAGCCGGGCCGGATGGACCACCGAGGCGGACATCCTGCAGGGGCAGCGGACGGACCCGGACGGTGTGCGGCAGGTCGTCGAGGCGCCCGGCAGCCGGCTGCTCGTGGTGGAGCGCGACGGCGAGCTCGTCGCCTGCTGTCAGCTCGAACACCGCGGCGAAGCCGCCTACTTCGGCATGTTCGCGGTCCGTCCCGGACTCCAGGGGGCCGGGCTCGGCAAGGTGATCATCGCCGAGGCCGAGCGCACCGTGCGGGAGAGCTGGGGCGTGAGTGAGATGCACATGACCGTGATCTCGGTGCGCGAGGAGCTGATCGCCTGGTACGAGCGGCGCGGCTACCGCCGTACGGGAAAGCTCAGCCCGTTCCCGTACGGCGACGAGCGCTTCGGTATTCCGCAGCGCGACGACCTCGCCTTCGAACTGCTGGTCAAGGACCTGGTCTGAGCCGAGGGACGGCTCCGGGCCCCTCCCCGATCAGGCGGTGAAGCGGCCGGCGCGGCGGATCTCCGGGTAGTCGGTGGTCGCGCCGTCCAGCCGCAGGGCGCGTGCCAGCCGCAGATGGTCCTGGGTGTTCACCACCCAGCCGATCACTTTCAGCCCCTCGGCATGCGCCCGTTCGGTCACCTCCAGGGTGAGGCGGCGGATGTTCAGCGCCAGCGTCGCCGCCCCCACCGCCTTCGCCCGGTCCACCACATCGCCCTGCCAGCGGCTGGCGATGAGCACGGTCCGTACCCCCGGCACCAGCCGGGCGATCTCGGCCACCGCCTCGTCATGGAACGAGGACACCTCGACCCGGTCGGTGAGACCGCGCCGCAGCATCACTTCGGCCAGGGCGCGGGCCGCGGCCGCGTCCTTGATCTCGGCCTGCACGGGGGACCGTACGGCGTCGAGCACCTCCTCGAAGACCGGCACCCGTTCGCCCTGTCCGGCATCGAGTTCCCGCAGTTCGGACAGGGTCTTCTCGTTGATCGGCCCTGTGCCGTCCGTCGTGCGGTCCACGTCGGCGTCGTGCATGACGGCCAGCGCGCCGTCCTTGCTCAGATGAAGGTCCAGTTCGATCGCGTCCATTCCGGCCCGTTCGGCGTGGACGAACGAGCGCAGGGTGTTCTCCGGCTCGACACCCATCACTCCGCGATGTCCGATGGTGAGAAAAGACAAGGCAACCCTCTTCCGTCGACGGCGTCTTCCCGCGCGCGGCTCCTACCCACGAGGCGCTACGGCATACGGCGATCCGGCAGCCTAACCGCGTCGGCGCAGAGAGGAAGGGCGGACACCCGCGACGCGCACCAGGCCGACGGAAGTGTCCGCCGGGAGCGGTATGCGCAGGAAGAATCGCGGTGACCATGGGGGGCGGCAGGATAATTTTCTGGGGCCCACTTGTCTCAAGGAACAGCACATGGATACGGTTGCTTAACGCGAGGTTCTCCTGTGAAGGAAGTGTTATGACGGAAATTCTTGTGCAGGACGCCACTGCGGGCGGCATAGCCACGGATCAGCGGGTGGTCGATCATCCTGCCTGGCCCGTGCTCAGGAATGCCGTGGAGGAGATCCGCCCCTGGCAGTCGAAGGACGGTTCCATCGACTTCGAGGCCGAGGGCGCGCCGTCCCCCGAGGCCGCCCGGTCGACGCTCGACCGCGTGATCGCCGCGGTCGAGGAGCTCTCCCCGCTGCTGCCGCACGACGCCGCGTACCACCGCGCCCTCGCCGCGGACCTGCACCGCTGGGCCGCGGACGGCTTCGGTGTGCCGGACTTCCTCGACTCGCTGCTCGCCTTCCAGCCGGCCAAGGACCGCACCGACGGACTGCAGCACCTGGTCGTCTTCGCGATGTACACGCAGAACGGCAACCCGGACCGCAACCTCGAAGCGGTCGTGCTGCGGATGGTCTGGCCCGAGTGGCTGGCCGAGCTCGAAGCGACCCGCTACGACAACCCGCTGTTCTGCGGCATCACCTTCGAGGACTTCACCTCGGGTTACGACACCAACTCCGCCGTGCTCTTCCCGGAGACCATCGCCGTGCGCGAGGCCCCCGAGCGCTTCAGCTGGGGCGGCATCTTCTGCGACCGCGAGGCGGCCCGCTTCCGCCGGGTCACCGAGGCCTCGGTCGAGCTGCTCGGCGTCGAGCTGCCCGACGACATCCGCGACATGGTCGCCGACCAGCAGCGCTGCGAGCAGGCCTTCGTGCTCTGGGACATGGTCCACGACCGGACGCACAGCCACGGCGATCTGCCCTTCGACCCCTTCATGATCAAGCAGCGACAGCCGTTCTGGATGTACGGCCTCGAAGAGCTCCGCTGCGACCTCACGGCCTTCAAGGAGGCCGTGAAGCTGGAGGCCGACGGCTTCGCCCAGGGCCGTGACGTGCAGTACGCCGTGCTGTTCGACCGGATGTTCCGCTTCCCCGTCACCGGCGAGCGCGTCCGCAACTACGACGGCCTCGGCGGCCAGCTGCTCTTCGCTTACCTCCACAAGCACGACGTGGTCCGCTGGACCGACAACACGCTGAAGATCGACTGGGACCGGGCCCCGCAGATCACCAACCAGCTCTGCGCCGAGATCGAGAAGCTCTACCGCGACGGCATCGACCGCCCCAAGCTCGTCCACTGGTTCGCCGCGTACGACCTGGTCTCGACCTACCTCGCCCCGCACCCGGGCTCCCGCTGGGCCAAGGGCCCGGACGCCCTGGACCTGTCGCAGCCGCCGCGTAAGCTCGTCGACGACGTGCTTCCGGACGAGTTTCCCCTGAGCATGTTCTATGAGGCGCTGTCCAAGAAACTGAAGAACGTGATCGCCTCGACCAAGGGGATCACCGCCGCGGATGCCGAGCAGGCAGCCGCGTGAGCGCCGGGTCTGAGGAGGCGGTGGCCATGAACGCAAACGGCAGGGGCAACGGGAGCGGTGCTCTCGAAGGTGCCGTGGTCGCGGTGGCCGGGGCCGCGGGCCCGGCCGGCCGGGCCGCACTGATGAGGCTCGCCGAGGCCGGTGCGACGGTCGTCGCCTCCGACGCGGACGCGGCACGCCTGGCCGAGGCGGTCGACGCCGCGCGCTACGCCCACGGCGGCGCCACCGTCACCGGTGACACGGTCGATCTGCTGGACCTCGGCGCCGCCCGCGAATGGGCGGACAAGACCGAGAAGGAATTCGGCCGGATCGACGGCCTGGTCCACCTCGTCGGCGGCTGGCGCGGCAGCGCGAGCTTCGCCGAGACGGACCTCGCCGACTGGAACCTGCTGGAGAAGCTGCTGATCCGTACGGTCCAGCACACCTCGCTGGCCTTCCAGGAGGGGCTGCAGCGCAGCGACCGGGGGCGCTATGTGCTGATCAGTGCGGCCGGGGCGAGCAAGCCCACCGCCGGAAACGCGGCCTACGCCGCGTCGAAGGCGGCGGCCGAGGCCTGGACGCTCGCGCTGGCGGACGCGTTCCGCAAGGCGGGGGGCGACGAAGGGCCGAGGACGGCGGCTGCGATCCTGATCATCAAGGCACTGGTGCACGACGCGATGCGCGCCGAGCGCCCGAATGCGAAATTCGCGGGCTTCACCGACGTCAAGGAACTGGCCGATGCCATCGTCGGCGTCTGGGACCGGCCCGCCCCGGAAGTGAACGGAAAGCGCCTGTGGCTGACCCCACAACCGTAAGGACCGACGCGCGGCGCCGCCACGACCCGCAGCTCCGCGGCTTCGCCAGCGACAACTACGCGGGCACGCACCCGGAGATCCTCGCGGCACTCGCCCTCGCCAACGGCGGTCACCAGATCGCCTACGGCGAGGACGAGTACACCGAGCACCTCCAGCGCGTCATGCACAGCCACTTCGGCCCCACCGCCGAAGCCTTCCCGGTGTTCAACGGAACCGGCGCCAACGTCGTCTCCCTCCAGGCGATGACCGACCGCTGGGGCGCCGTGATCTGTGCCGAGTCCGCTCATATCAACGTGGACGAGGGCGGAGCCCCGGAGCGGGTGGGCGGCCTCAAGCTGCTCACCGTGCCCACCCCGGACGGCAAGCTCACCCCCGAGCTCATCGACCGGCAGGCGTACGGCTGGGACGACGAGCACCGGGCCATGCCGCAGGTCGTCTCGATCACCCAGAACACCGAGCTGGGCACGGTCTACACCCCCGACGAGATCCGCGCCATCTGCGACCACGCCCACGGACACGGCATGAAGGTCCATCTGGACGGGGCCCGGATAGCCAACGCGGCGGCGTCGCTGGACGTACCGATGCGTACGTTCACCAACACCGTCGGCGTCGACGTCCTGTCCTTCGGCGGCACGAAGAACGGAGCGGTCTTCGGCGAGGCCGTGATCGTCCTGAACCCGGACGCCGTCCGCGCCATGAAGCATCTGCGCAAGCTGTCGATGCAGCTCGCGTCGAAGATGCGTTTCGTCTCCGTGCAGCTGGAGGCGCTCCTCGCCGGAGATCTCTGGCTGCGCAACGCCCGGCATGCCAACGCGATGGCCCAGCGGCTCGCCGAGGGCGTGCGCGCGGTGGACGGGGTGGAGATCCTCCACCCCGTCCAGGCCAACGCCGTCTTCGCCCGGTTGCCGCACGAGGTGAGCGAGCGGCTGCAGAAGCGCTTCCGCTTCTACTTCTGGGACGAGGCGGCCGGCGATGTGCGCTGGATGTGCGCCTTCGACACGACGGAGGACGACGTCGACGCGTTCGTCCTCGCGCTGAAGGAAGAGATGGCGAAGTAGCCAGAACTGAATAGGTATGCGGTCGACCGGAAAGTCATTGACGTCGGGTCGGCCGCATACCTACGCTCTGCGGCCATGGAGCTGATCCAGCAGGTCCCGGAGCTTTCCGCCTATCTCGTAGCCGACGAGGCCATCGACCACGAGCATCCGTTGGTGCGGGAGACGGTCGCCGGGCTTCGTGGCGACACCGCCGACGCATATGCATACGCGGCCGCCGCCTATGCCTTCGTACGCGACACCATTGCGCACTCCGCCGACTCCGGTGACATGCGTGTCGCCTGGCGCGCCTCCGACGTCCTCGCGACACGCAACGGCATCTGTCATGCCAAGTCCCATGCCCTGGCCGCCCTCCTGCGCGCGGCGGGCATCCCGGCCGCCCTCTGTTACCAGGCGCTCGCCGACGACGACGGGGGTCCCGGTCCCGTGCACGGGCTCATCGCGGTCCGGCTGCCCGGCCGTGACCGCTGGGACCGCCAGGACCCCCGCGGCAACAAGCCGGGCGTCGACGCGCGATTCTCGCTCGACGAGGAGCGGCTGGCGTGGCCCGTACGCCCGGAGTTCGGCGAGGTGGACTACCCGCTCCTCCACGCGGCTCCGCATCCGGCGGTGCTGCGCGGCCTGAGGTCCGCCGGGAACCGCCCGCAGCTGTGGCGCACCCTTCCCACGGTGCTCTGAACCGGGGAGAGCGCACCCCGGGGCGCGGACCGGTGTCCGGCACCCGGAGTGACGTTCGGGTCGCGTCAGCTCTTCTCCCGCACCTCGGCGGGGGTCGGGGCCGTACCGCCGAGGTGGGCGGGCACCCACCAGGTGTCGCTCGCGTCCTTCGGGCGCACGGGATAGGCACGCTGGGCCGCCTCCAGGAGCTCCTGGACCCGTTCCCGCAGCCGCCGGGTGATCGCGCCCGCGTACTGATCGGTGGGCGCCTCCACGGGCTCGCCGACCCGGATCGTCACCGGCACGTGGTTGCGCTTGAAATTGCGCGGCCGACCCTTGGTCCACAGCCGCTGCGTCCCCCACAGCGCCATCGGGATCAGTGGTACACCGGCCTCCTGGGCCAGACGGGCGGCGCCCGACTTGAAGCTCTTCAGCGTGAACGACTCCGAGATGGTGGCCTCGGGAAACACGCCGACGATCTCGCCCGAGCGCAACGAGGCGAGCGCGTGCGCGTAGGCATCCTCACCCTGCTTGCGGTCGACGGGGATGTGCTTCATGCCGCGCATCAGAGGTCCCGAGACCTTGTGGCGGAAGACCGACTCCTTCGCCATGAAGCGGACGAGCCGCTTCTGCGGCAGGGCCGCGAGCCCGGTGAAGATGAAGTCCAGATAGCTGATGTGATTGCTCACCAGTACCGCGCCACCGGTCTTCGGGATGTGCTCGGAACCCTGGGTGTCGATCTTCAGGTCAAGCGCCTTGAAAAACGTACGAGCGGCGCCGATGACCGGCCGATAGACGAGTTCTGCCATCTGGGGAAGACCCTTCTTCAGCGCCTGAGGAGGGTTCTCCCGGCGGAAGTTACGCAGCCGTAGGTTTGCGGCATTGCGCCGATCGTGCCCCATGCGCGACGCGGTGGCCAGTCTCCGAGGGCTCGGGGCGCGAGATTCTCGTCACGTGGAACCTCCGGGAATGTCTCGCGGGCCGATGGCGCTGACCTCTTGCGATGAGCTCTGACAGGAGGACGAGGGTGGACGGGCAGACCCGTGGGGGATCGCTGGACGCGGCCGGGCTCGGCGCCGAACTGGGGGAGCGGGCAACGCTCGTGCAGTTCTCCACCGCGTTCTGCCAGCCCTGCCGGGCGACCCGGCGCACGCTCGGCGAGGTGGCGCGCATGGTGGACGGCGTGGCCCATGTGGAGATCGACGCCGAGACGCATCTCACTCTCGTGCGGGAGCTGGGGATCACCAGGACGCCGACCGTGCTGGTCCTCGACGCGGCCGGCCGGATCGTCCGCCGGGCGGTCGGGCAGCCACGCATCGTCGACGTGGTGGCCGCGCTGGGGCAGGCGATGTGACGGACCGTGACACATCTCCCACATTGCGGAACACCCTTGACTGCACCCACCACGCATCGTCAGTCTGACGCTATGCCGCCGGAACTCCTTCTCTACGGCCGGGTCCACGTGGATCTCGCCCGCAATGCGAGTGCGCGCTGTCCGGGTGCCTGAGCAACCACGGCCCCGTACGCCTCTTCCGCAGAAGGACATCTCCATGACGGCTTCGCCCGAGCTCGGCACCACACGCCAGGGTTCCCCCGAACTTCTCCGCTCCGTCTTCCGGCAGCATGCCGCCGGAGTGGCCGTGATCACCGCCGCGGGTGACCGGCCGGTCGGCTTCACCGCCACCTCGCTCAACTCCGTCGCCGCCGAGCCGCCACTGCTCTCCTTCGGTGTCGGCACCTCGTCCTCCAGTTGGCCGGTCCTGGCCGAGGCGGAGCATGTCGGCGTCCACATACTCGGCGAGCACCAGCAGGAGCTGGCCGCCACTTTCGCCCGCAGCGGCGCCGACCGGTTCGGCCCGTCCACCTATTGGCGCAGCGGGCCCGAAGGAGTACCGGTCCTCGACGGCGTACTCGCGTGGCTGGTCTGCCGTGTGGTCGCCCGTGTCCCGGCGGGGGACCATCGGATCGTCATCGCGCAGGCCGTGGTCGGCGACCCGGCCGGAGGCGGCCGTCCGCTCCTCTATCACCAGGGTCGCTTCAACGCTCTGCGGGACTGATCCCGCCCAGGCGGCACATGGGCGTCGCACGTTGGGCAGATCACAGTTCCGAGCGCTTGCTCATGGGTGAGCCACTGGGTGTACTGGCTAGTAATATTTCCGGTCGGGGCGTCGGTCGCCCCGACCGGAATCCGCCCCATCAGGCGCCTATGCTGCGTGCAACAAGGCAGCCCCGGAAATGACGATGCAGTAGGAGAGCCGGCGTGAGCTTGAGGATCGTTGTCTGTGTGAAGTACGTGCCCGACGCCACCGGCGACCGGCATTTCGCCGATGACCTGACGGTG